>JBFWZE010000006.1:0-26526 GCA_050185685.1 Dehalococcoidia bacterium | reverse complement strand
ACCGCTGGCTCTACCTACAAGATCGCCGGCGTTACGAACGACTCGACATTCCAGGATGGCGAGTACACCGTGAACGTCACCCTCATGGCCGGCGACACGGTTGACTGCACCTTTAAGAACGAGCCGACAGTCGGCACGATCAAGATTACGAAAGACACGGTGCCCAACAGCGAGACGGTATTCGACTTCAGCGCTGCAGGCGGGTCAATCTCACCAACTGCGTTCACGCTGCAGGACGACGGCAGTGAGAGCGATGGTCAGCCCAAGACGCGCACGTTTACGTCGCTAAATGCGCCGGTGTCGTACACGTTCTCGGAACAGGGTGAGGCCGGGTACAAGATCACCGGGATCAGCTGCGACGTGACGGGCAGCGGCGGCTCAACCTACAGCATCAGTGGCGTGACGAACGACACCGTGTTCCAGACCGGCGAAAGTACCGTCACGATAAACCTGAAGGCGGACGACACCGCCGAGTGCACATTTACGAATGAGCCTCTGCAGGGGACGATCAGGATCGTCAAGGATGTGACCGCCTTCGGTGGCGTCGGTACCGAGAGCGATTCGCAAGACTTCGCCTTCACAACCAGCGGTACCGGGCTCAGCAACTTCACTCTCGACGACGATGCCGACGCGACCCGGCCCAGCTTCTACCAGTCACCTGCGATTGCTCCCGGGACCTACGTCATCACCGAAGGCGCAGTGAACAACTGGAACGTCACCGGCATCAGCTGCACGGGCGCGAGCACATCGACGATTGTGATTGGTCCCTTCGTCCCTGCGAACGGCGGCACAAATGGCTTCGACCCGGGCGACTACCAGGTGACGATTACGCTTGCAGACGATGAGAACATCATCTGTACCTTCAAGAACACCGAGTCGAATGATCCTGCCGTCCAGCAGTGTTTGACCATACTCGGCAACCCGCCGCTGAGCACGGTGGAGGTTATCTTCGGCACATCTGGGAATGACAACCTCCAGGGTTCGTCGACCAAGGTCATCACAATCATCCTGGGCTTCGGCGGTGCTGACAAAATCAACGGCAACAACACGGTCGAATGCATCGTCGGTGGGCCCGGCAACGATGAGATCAACGGCAACAACGGAAGTGACTTCATCTTCGGCGGCGACGGCGATGATGACATCAAGGGTGGCGGCGGCCCGCCGGGGACCACAGATTACTGTGAGGGCAATGCCGGGACCGACCTTATCGACCAGTGCGAAACGATAAATAATCCTTAAGGGCAGGCCGGTTGCCGTCATGGCTCTCGTGGCCGGTGCCCTGCTGCTGGCCTTTGCCCTGCGGCCGCGCCGACGTCACCGGCTGTACAAGCGGCAGTAGGCAGTGCGAGCGCTGTTATATAGAAGGGGGTCATCGCTACAATCGCGGCGATGAGCCCTCAATTGATCCTGTTCGGCGGTCCTGCCGGCGCCGGCAAGTCGACGCTCGCGTGGGCATGGTGCAACTCCCGGCCGCGCTCGGTACAGATCGAGCTCGACCAGGTCAGGGCATCGATTGTCGGCGGCTACATCGACCCGGGCGCTGCGTCGCCGGAGCAGGCAAAGCAGTACGAGGACAGCGTGCGCGCCGCCTGCGCCCTCGCCCGTAGCTACCTCTCGGACGGCTATGACGTCACGATCGACGACCTCTTATATAAGGAAGCGTACGAGTCGATCTGGCTGCCCGCGCTCGGCGAGGCTGAAGCGTCCGTACTCATCCTCCTGCCCGACCTCTCGACCACGCTGCGCCGCGCCGGCGACCGTGCGAAGAGCGTGCCCGACGCCGTCATCGTCGGCCAGCACCACGCCGCGTCGCGCTGGCCGGCCTCGCAGCGCCTCGACACCAGCGGCATGACGGTGGATGAGAGCATCGAGGCGGCAGTGCGCCGCGGGCTGCTGCCGGGGTAGAACTTGCCAGGCAGATCAGGATTCCGTTCCTTGATGTTCGAACAGGCAGCGGAGGTAACGCCACGTGCTGCACTTCGAGCCTTTCTGGAGGGCCGCGCCATTCTCCGTGTTGACCTCGTAGATTTCCTGACGCCTCACTGTGGTCCCGCTGCGCCTCAGACGGCAGCGGCCGAGAATGATCGGCAAGAACACAAAAAAGCGTACAGAGTGCTTGTTCGAAGTGCCGGGACCTGTGCTATACTGCGTTCACCGGTGGCTAGAGCGTGGTGGTCCCACCCGTTCCCATCCCGAACACGGCAGTGAAACGCCATAGCGCCGACGATACTGGGGGCGCAAGCCTCTGTGGAAAATAAGCCGTCGCCGGTATATGAAAGCCCTCACCCTAAAGGTGGGGGCCTTCTCATTTTTGGGGCAGGACGATGAAGTCGCCTGGCCCGGATGCAGATCTTTTCGCGGTTCTTTCTCCGCTTGTCACAATTCGTTAACCAATAAAGCATCGAATACTAATTGACCCGTTGATTAGGGCCGAATCTGGCGTCTGGCTGTGCTAGAATGTCACGGGTCATCGCGTCTAAGCGAGAGACAACGGAGGGAACGAAGGTTGGTTAATTACCCCGACGAGCAAGGGGGAATGCGGGGTGGCGTCGCGGTAGACGAGTCCACTATGGACATGGCCGCTCTTCTCGAAATGGAAGAGCGCGGGTCCGGCATCCGGAACATCAGGCGCGGTGAAGTGGTCGAAGGTACCATCATCAGCGTCAACCGCGACGGCGTCATCGTTGACATCGGCTCCAAGTCAGAAGGACTGATCCCGGTCAACGAAATGCACTCCCTGGGCGCAGATCCGCTGCGCCGGGTAAGCGTCGGCGAGAAGATTGTCGCGTACGTCGTTCAGCCCGAAACATCGGAAGGTGAGGTCCTGCTCTCGCTCGACCGCGCCCGTGGTGAAAAAGGCTGGCGAGAGCTCCAGACGCTCTTCGAGAGCGGTGAGAGCTTCGAAGCCGAAGTTACCGGCTTCAACAAGGGCGGCCTCCTGGTCAATGTGGAGGGCGTCGCGGCCTTCGTGCCTCTGTCTCAGCTTGTAGGCCTGCGCCCGGAGCGCAACGACCAGAGCGGCGCCGGACTGGCTGCGGCCGTCGGCAAACCGCTTCGCCTCAAAGTCATCGAGCTGAACCGCCGCCGCAACCGCGTCATCCTCTCTGAGCGTGGCGCACTGCAGGAGTGGCGGAGCCAGCAGAAGGACCGCCTGCTCTCCGAGCTGGAGGAAGGCGAAGTCCGCAAGGGCCGCATCAGCTCCATCCGAAGCTTCGGCGTCTTCGTCGACCTCGGCGGCGCGGACGGTCTCGTTCACCTGTCTGAGATCTCCTGGGACCGCACCAAGGCCCCGGAAGAGCTCTACAACGTCGGCGACGAAGTCGATGTCTACGTCATGAAGGTGGACGCGGAAAAGAAGAAGATCGCCCTCAGCATCCGCCGCGCACAGCCGGCTCACTGGGATGGCATCGTGGACAAGTACCAGGTCGGCGAAGTCGTTCCGGGTATCGTCACGAAGCTGGCGACGTTCGGTGCGTTCGCGCGCATCGAGGGTCCGGTCGAAGGCCTGATCCACGTGTCAGAGCTGGTTGACCGCCGTATCTCGCACTCGCAGGAAGCAGTGCGTGAGGGCGACATCCTGCCCCTGAAGATCATTCGCATCGAACGTGACCGCCACCGCCTGGGCCTTTCACTCAAGCAGGCACGCGACCGCGGCGAATACATGGGCTTCCGCTTCACCCAGGACGGCGAAGTAATCTACGTCCCGGACGAAATCAAGACCCGCTTCAAGGACGAAGTCGCCGCGATCATCAGTGAGGCGCGTGAGGCTGCAGCCAGCAGTGGCGGCAGCAGCGATGAAGAGTCCCGGAACGACACCCGCGACAGCGCTCCGCGTGAGCGCGAGTCCGAGCCGCAATCCCGCCGCGAGGAGCGAGAAACCTCCGCTCCGCCGCTGCGAATCCACATCGAAGAGGAGGAACCGCAGACCCAAATGGCAGCCGCATTTGCGGCCTTAAAGCTGGATCAGCTGGCCTCCGATACCCCGCCGGAGGAAACAAAGGCGTAACGTATTGAGGTCTGGCCAGACTTGGACTAGCTACCAACCCCTGTGCTAACCTGAATCTACAAGGGGGCGCTAGCAACAATGGCAGACCGATTTGACAAGTTTACAGAGAGAGCGCGCCGGGTCCTGACGCTAGCCCAGGAAGAAGCACAACGCTTCAACCACAACTACATCGGGACCGAGCATCTCCTCCTCGGATTGGTCCGGGAAGGTGATGGAGTAGCTGCCAAGGTACTTAACAACCTTGGTGTCGAACTAACCAAAGTACGCTCCGCGGTCGAGTTCATCATCGGCCGGGGAGAGAAGTCGATCAGCGGCGAGATTGGCCTTACGCCTCGTGCGAAGAAGGTCATCGAACTCGCCGTTGAGGAGGCGCGCCGCCTCAACCACAGCTACATCGGCACAGAGCACCTGCTCCTCGGCCTCGTTCGCGAGGGTGAGGGCATTGCTTTTGGTGTCCTGGAGTCTCTCGGCGTCAGCCTGGAGCGGGTCCGCACCGAAACGGCGCGCATCCTCTCGCAGAGCACGCCTCAGAGCGCCAGCACCGGTGGTCGCAGCTCCACCCGCACGCCCACCGTCGACCAGCTCGGTATCGACCTGACGGCGGCATCGCGTGGCGGCAAGCTCGACCCGGTGATCGGCCGCAGCCGCGAGATCGAGCGGCTCATTCAGATCCTCTCGCGCCGCACCAAGAACAACCCAATCCTGATCGGCGAGCCTGGTGTTGGTAAGACCGCGATCGTTGAGGGCCTGGCCCAGCGCATCGTTGCCGGCGACGTGCCGGAGACGCTGCAGGGTAAGCGCCTTCTGACGCTCGACATCGGCTCGCTCGTCGCCGGTACCAAGTACCGCGGTGAGTTCGAAGAGCGCCTGAAGAAGGTCATCGAAGAGATCAAGAACTCGGGCAACTGTGTCCTGTTCATCGACGAGATGCACATGCTCGTCGGTGCCGGCGCTGCCGAAGGCGCCGTCGACGCTGCAAACATCCTCAAGCCTTCGCTGGCTCGTGGTGAACTGCAGTGCGTCGGTGCTACCACTCTCGATGACTACCGCAAGCACATCGAGCGAGACTCCGCTCTCGAGCGCCGTCTCCAGCCGATCATGGTCGAGGAGCCGAGCGTCGAAGAGACGATCGAGATCCTCAAGGGTGTGCGCGAGAAGTACGAAGAGCACCACAAGCTGACCATCTCTGACGAGGCCCTCAAAGCCGCGGCCGAGCTGGCAGCCCGCTACGTCTCCGACCGCTTTATGCCCGACAAGGCCATCGACCTCGTCGACGAAGCCGCGTCGCACGTTCGCATCCGCAAGGCGGCAACCCCGCCCTCGATGTCGGAAGCGCTGCGCGGCCTGGAAAGCCTCCGCAAGGAGAAGGACCAGGCGATCGGCGCCCAGCAGTATGAGTTCGCCGCGGAGCTCCGCGACCGCGAGCTGAAGCTGCAGGAGCGCATCGAAGAGATGGAAGGCAGCGAGACGCCGGTGGCCGAGGGCACCGAGCCCGTGGTCTCCAAGCCCGTTGTCACCGATGACGACATCGCCGAGGTTGTCGCGATGTGGACCGGCATCCCGGTTCAGCGCATCGCCTCGGAAGAATCGGAGCGGCTCGTCCACATGGAAGACGTCCTCCGCCAGCGTGTCATCGGCCAGGACGAAGCAATCGTCGCGATTAGCAAGGCGGTTCGCCGCTCACGTGCCGGTCTGAAGGACCCGAAGCGCCCGATCGGTGTCTTCCTGTTCCTCGGCCCGACCGGTGTCGGCAAGACCTTCCTGCCTCGCGTACTCTCTGAGTTCATGTTCGGCAGCGAAGACGCCATGATCCGGCTCGACATGTCCGAGTTCATGGAGAAGCACAACGTCTCGCGTCTGGTCGGCGCCCCTCCCGGGTACGTCGGTTACGACGACGGCGGTCAGCTGACCGACACCGTCCGGCGCAAGTCGTACTGCCTCATCCTCCTGGACGAGATCGAGAAGGCTCACCCGGACGTATTCAACATGCTGCTGCAGGTCTTCGACGATGGCAGTCTGACGGACGCCAAGGGCCGCAAGGTCGACTTCCGTAACACGATCATCATCATGACCTCGAACGTCGGCTCAGACCTCATCCGCCGCGAAAGCAGCCTGGGCTTCCAGGTCCAGAAGGACGAGGTCAAGACGGCCGAGAGCCAGTACCAGAAGATGAAGGACAAGGTCACGGAAGAGCTCAAGCGCGTCTTCCGCCCCGAGTTCCTCAACCGTATCGACTCTCAGGTGGTCTTCCACACGCTGCAGCGCGAGCACATCCGGTCGATCGTCGACCTGCTGCTCCGGGACGTCTCCAAGAACCTGCTCCTCAAGGGCATCAGCATGGAGGCTACCGACGCCGCTCGCGACTGGCTCGGCGAGAAGGGCTACGACCCGGTCTTCGGTGCCCGCCCGCTCCGCCGCGTAATTCAGAACGAGATCGAGGACCGCCTCTCCGAGGCGCTGCTCGAGGGCCGCTTCCAGCCTGGCGAGACGATTCTCATCGACTCCGAAGGCGGGGAGATCGTCCTCACCAAGCAGGAAAGCCCCGCTCTCTCCGGCGCGTAGAAGCACCGGTACTCAGCACCAGAGAGGTCCTTCCCGAAAGGGAAGGGCCTCTTTCTTTTTGTCAGAGGTCTACTGGTGGACGACGACTCGAAACGACTACTCGCGACTTGATCGAACGGGCCGCACCTGCGCCTGAGCGTGCGGCAGTGCCGTGAAGCCATGGCCTCTGCTGTGGCGAGACCCTCCCGAAACCGCGAGGCACTGGTGGGCTAGTGTCAGGGACGATGTAGACCAGGGGCGTGTACGAGCAAAGCGGTCCCAGCGATGGGACGACGGCGATTCCACAGACACCGTCCCTGGAATGGGTAGTGGTAGCGCGGATAGTCGGACCGTTCAGCCTGTTGCTGATGCTTTCGGTAGACCTCCCCGCGTGGTTTCTGATTTCCGTCCTTGTCGGCTATGGGAGCCTGACGCTGGTCGTCTGGATTTGGACCGAGGCTCGGCATTCGGTACTCGTACTGTCGGCGATACTTGCGAGCAACGTCTTTGTCTATGGTGTCGTTCTTTTCGAGATTGCGAGGATGGCGGCCGACTTCCGTCCTGTACCGCTTTGGGTCATGGCCTACCTTGTGGCCTTCTACATCCTCCTTCCAGCCACCATCGTCAGCGGGCCGATACTGTGCAGTACGACAATCTGGTTTCAAGCGGTTCGGCGCGCTCTGAACTGGCCAGCAATTCGTGCTTCTTAGAGCGAAGTCTTACCTGATTCGAGAACCAAGAGCAGGTCTAAAAAGCGAGTGCTGAAGCCCGACCCCTGGATGAGCTCTCGTGGTGAATCCCAGGGGTGACCTCTCCGGAACACATGGGAGAAGGGGACGGCCTGGAGAGGGCTAGGAGAGCTCGCTCTCAGGCGCCTCGACGGTCACGCGCTGCCGCCTCTCCATCACCAGGTGCAGCGCCGCCGGTGCCAGCGACACGAGGATGATCAGCGCAATCACCGGCAGGAGGTACTTGTCCGGGTCCGGGATCGAGCTGCCGAGCAGGTTGCCGCCGGTCGTCAGCCCGACGGCCCAGAGGACGCCGCCTGCGACATTGAAGGTCGTGAAACGGCGGTAGTCCATCGCCGTCGTGCCGGCGAGGATGGGGCAAAGCGTGCGGACGCCGGGAATGAAGCGGGCGAGGACGATTGCTCTGCCGCCGTGCTTGTCATAAAACGCCTCGGCCTTGTGCAGGTGGTGCTGCTTGAAGAAGCGGGAGTCGGCACGCTGGAAGAGCCTGCGGCCGAAGCGACGTCCGGCCCAGTAGCCGGTGGCGTCGCCGGCAATCGCCGCAATCACACAGACGATCACGAGCAGGGGAAACGAAAGCAGGTCCTGCGAGGCCATGAAGCCGGCGGTGAAGAGCAGGCTATCGCCGGGAAACAGGATGCCGATCAGCAGCCCGGACTCGGCGTAGACGATAACGAAGATACCGAGGATGCCGACCGCTTTGATGAAGTCCTCGAGATTGATTCCCACGCCTGCGCCATCTCCAGATTCTGAGTCGCCTTTCTTCGGCCGCTATCGCAATCGATTCACGATGTCGAAGTCAGGACAATTCCAGTGTAGCTGGAGACGGGTTAACGGACTGTAATCCGCGTGTTGAAATCTCAGACGGCTCTCATGCGGTTATTGCGCGGCTGCTTCTCGACCTCGGCGAGGCCGAGCTGCTCGAGTACCGGCGGCACGTACATCCCGAAGCGGCCGCGGTAGCCCTTGCGCAGGCCGTACCAGCCGCCGACCGGGTTGGTCTCACTGCGGCCCCACGCCTCGACGGTTCCATCGGCTGCCGCCTTCTGCTCGTCGGCGCTGCCCAGGAGCATCCAGTCGCCGTGTGCTTTCAGCATCGCGTGCAGGTCTTCGATGGCGCGTAGCTGGTAGCTCAGCTTCGTCGTGCCGACCTGACAGACGAGCGCAGGCGGATCGACGGTCTCGTCGCGGTAGGCGACGTAGCTCGAGCCGCCGCTCGGTGTGGTCAGCTGCCAGGGGTCTTCTTTCGTGCCGGAACCGGGTGTCATGGTGCCTCCGAGGTAGATGTTGTCCTCAGAGTGTAAGCCACAGGTTTCATTCGGGGCAATCGGGCAATCGGGCGTGACGCTGTGCCAGCGCCCTGATCGCTGACTGCTGGAGGCCGAAATCCGACGACTGAAGCCTGACGGCGGAATGCCGAAAGCTGACGGCTGAAAGCTGCTAGAGGGTTACCTGGTTGCGTCTCATGACGACGCTCTGCAAGAGCCCGATCGCGATGAAGACGGTTACGAGGGAGGAACCGCCGGCACTGATGAAGGGCAGGGGAATACCCGTCACGGGGAAGAGGCGGAGGTTGACAGCGATGTTGATGAAGGTCTGGAACAGGATGAAGATCACCACGCCGATTGCCACCAGGCGGCCGAAGACGTCCTGCGACATCCCAGCGGCGCGCAGTCCGCGGAAGAGCAGAAGGATGTAGAGCGAGAAGAGCAGCATCGCGCCGATGAAGCCCAGCTCCTCGCCGAGCACGCTGAAGACGTAGTCGGTTGTCTGGGTACGCAGGTAGTCGAGCTGTGTCTGGGTGCCGTGGGTCAGGCCCTGGCCGAAGAAGCCGCCGGAGCCTATCGAGATTTCAGCCTGGAGAATGTTGAAGCCGTCTCCCAGCGCCTCCTTGTTCGGGTCGAGGAAGAGGCTGATGCGGTCGCGCTGATAGTCCGTAATCACGGCGATGACCGCGAACGGCAGCATCGCCAGCCCCATGCCGAGCGTGCTGAGGACCAGCCGCATGCTCGCGCCGGCCATGATCACCATGCCGAGCCAGATGAAGAAGAAGATCGAAGCGGACCCAAGGTCGGGCTCCGCGAACACCAGCAGCGCGGGGACGCCGGCAAGCGCCAGCGACGAGAAGAAGACTCGCGGGTCGTTGATGTTGTCCTGGTTTTCCGAGAGGTAACGGGCGAGCACGAGGATGATCACCAGCTTGCCGATCTCGGAGGGCTGGATGTGGAACGGACCGACGTTAATCCAGCGTCGCGAGCCGTACTCCTCAGTGCCGTGGACGGTCATGACGAAGATCAGGGCGAGGATCAGGCCGATGTACATCAGCGTCGACCCCTGCGCGAGCCAGCGATAGTCGAAGCGCGAGACGATGAGGCAGACCATCACAGCCAGGATGCCGAAGACCATCTGGCGGCCGGTCGGCCCCTGCAGGTTCTCCAGGCCGGTGCCCATCGTGTTGATGCTGCCGCTGTAGATCAGGATCAGGCCGAAGCAGGTCAGCGCGACCGCTGCCGCGAGCATGACGTAGTCGAACGGGCGGGTCTCGCGCCAGCTCCTCACGGCGTCACGCCCTGGGCGCTGTTCTTGCGTTGGAAGTAGTACGTGACGATCTTGCTGGCCACCGGTGCGGCGCTCAGCGCACCACCACCGCGCTCCAGGAAGACGCAGACGGCGATCTCGGGGTCGTTGAAGGGCGCATAGCCGGTGAACCAGCCATGCTCCGTGTAGGTGCCGTCCGGACGCTGCTCGCCGAACTCTGCCGTACCGGTCTTGCCGGCGAACTGGACCGCAGTCGTGCGGGCGGTGGTCGCGGAGCCATCGGCGACCGCCTGGCGCATCGCTTCGCGCATGATGTTGATGTTGCGCGGGTCGATGTTCAGGTTGCGCTTGACGGTACTCGTCTTCGCCTTGATCACGTCGCCGGCGGCGGTGCGCACCTCCTTCACGAGGTGGGGCACGAGGACGTCACCGCCGTTTGCGACCGCGGCCGTGACAAGCAGCATCTGCATCGGCGTCGCGGCGACATAGCCCTGGCCGATGCCCATGTTGTACGTGTCACCGACGTACCAGGCGTCACCGATCGTCTCTTCCTTCCACTTCGGGTCGGGGACCACGCCATCCACCTCGCCGGGGAGGTCGATGCCGGTCGGTTCGCCAAGGCCGAAGCGGCGGGCCCAGTCGGCGAGCTTGCTGGCGCCGAGGCCCTGGAAGACGGTACGGCCGCCTTCGACGTAGCCGCCGGACAGGTAGTAGAAGTAGACGTCCGAAGACATCGCCACGCCGCGGTAGAAGTTCAGCGTGCCGAGGGCGGACCAGTCCTTGAAGGGGTACTTGATCTTCGGGTCGAACTCGTTCTCGACATAGAGCACGCCGAGACTCGTGATCTGGGTATTCGCGGTGGCGATGCCCTCCTGAAGGGCGGCGAGGCCCGTGATCTGCTTGAAGGTCGAGCCGGGCGCGTACTGCTCCGTGATCGTGTGGTTCAGCAGCGGCTTGCCCGGGTCGTTGAGCAGCTGGTTGAGGGCATTCTCGTCGACTTCACCGGTGAAGATGTTGTTGTCGTAGGTGGGCCAGGAGACCAGAGAGAGGATCTCGCCCGTGTGGACGTCCATGACGATCGCGGCGGCGTTTAGTGACTCGCCGAGGCCTTCCTTCACGTACTGTTCGACGTGGCGCTGAAGGTCGAGGTCGATCGAGAGGATGACATTGCTGCCCGGGGTCGCCGCCCGCTCGTCGATCACGCGGATGTCGCGGCCGGAGGCGTCCGTCTCCACCTGGCGCTCGCCGGCGATGCCGCGAAGCACCGACTCGTAGGTCGCCTCGATGCCGGTTTTGCCTATGCGGTCGTTGAGCTCGTAGCCATTCTTCGAGAGGTTGTCGTAGTCGGTTTCGTCGATCGGTCCGACGAAGCCCAGGACGTGTGAGACGAGCGCTCCCTGCGAGTAGAAGCGCTTCGGTTCGACGACGACCCGGACGCCGGGAAGGTCGGGCAGGCGCTCCCGCAGCATGAAGGCACGGTCCTGCGGCATATCACTCTTGATCACCGCGGGTGTGAAGGGGTCGTTCGAGAACGCGCGCGAGATGATCGTGTCTTCGATCTTCGACGCGGGCACCCCCGTCAGCTCCTGCAGGGCAATCGAGATTTGCTGGCAGCGGTCCGGGCAGGAGGGCGGGCTCGAAGACAGGTTGATATCGGGAATGTCGGCAGCAACGACAGCTGCGGCAAAGCTTGCCCGGTTCTCGACCAGGGGTACGCCGTTGCGGTCGTAGATCAGGCCGCGAACAGGCAGAATCGGCACTTCGCGCAGTCGGTTCGTCTCTGCCCGCGCCTCGTACTTGTTGCCGTTGACGATCTGCATGCGGGCGAGCTGAAGGGCGAGGATGCCGAACATAACGAAGATCGCGAGGCCGAAGAGGTAAATCTTTTGCTTGACCGCGTAGCTCGACTCGACGTCGGAGTTGTATTCCTCGCGCCGCCACGGCTCAGAGCGCCACGGCTTACGTCCCGTGTTGTATCCCATCAGTCCCCAACCACCCTATACATAGGATGCACGCCTCAGGTCACCGCTGGTAGCCCAGAGGACGACGTAAATCGGAAACAGAATGATGACGTTCAGGAAGGCGGTGGGCAGGATGACCCGCGTTAGCGCCCCGAACAGGCTGCCGCTCTCACCGGCGAGCGTGTACACGAGCAGGTAGACGAGGTTGAAGACAATCGTCATCGCGACGGTGAAGAGAATCGTGATCAAGAAGCCGCCTTCACGCAGCTGACTGCCGCGAACTTCCTGGAGCAACGCCATTGGCGCCAGAGCGAGGAGCGCAGTCCCCATCGGCGCCGGGTCGACGAGACCGAGGAAGATGCCGCCGATCGGGATGAAGAGAAACGCCTCGCCGGCGCCGCGCACCATCAGCCAGCCAATGAGCAGTACCAGCACGGGGTTGGGCTGAAGGCCGCCGACCTGGAACATTGGCAAGACCGAAGCCTCGGCGGCCGCGGTGAGGAACAGCAGGGGAATGCCGACGTAGTAACTCACGGCAGCGTGATCTTGCTCGGGACGAAGCTGGTCATGACGAGGACGTTCTCGAGGCGTGAGAGGCTCGCCAGCGGCTGGACGGTGACCTGGCGGAAGACTTCCTGGGGGTTGCCCGTGATGCCGGTGATGCGGCCGATGACGAGACCCTGGGGGTAGCTCCCGCCGAGGCCGGAGGTCAGGACGGTGTCACCCTCCTTGACGCTCGATTCCTGCGTGACAAACTCCATCGTCAGGCGCCGGTTGTAGCCTCCGGAGACGACGCCCTGAGCGCGCGATTCGAGGGTCAGGGAGCTGACGGCGCTGTCGACGTCTGTGACGAGCTTCACCCAGGAGTAGTCGTCGTTCACTTCACTGATCGTGCCGACGAGAGTCTTGCCCTCGGTTACGACCGGCATGCCGGGTTTGACGCCGTCCGATTTCCCGAGGTCGATTGCAATCATCTCGCGCAGGTTGTTCGGAGAGCGTGCGGCGATGCGTGCCGCTTTGAACTCCTGGTCGGCGAGGCTGTTCTTGACCTCGAGAAGTCGCTCGAGCTCTTCGCTCTGGACCTGGCCCTCGCGCAGACTGGCAAGCTCGCCGTTCAGCCGCTCGTTCTCGGTGCGCAGGGCCTCGTTTTCGCGGGTCAGGGAGCGCGTGTCGCCGTAATTGGAGACGGTGTTCGCGATCGGGAGCGCTATCGAGCGGAGGATCTGCTCGATCGGGGACAGGATGACATAAGTAACGTTCTCGAGCGGACGCAGCAGCCCGATTCCTGAAAACGCGATGAGCAGGATGCCCGCGGTCATCACACTGGCGAACCAGGCGGCAGTCCTTGCTGTCAGAAGCGGAACCTCCTCAGTGCCCCTCCGTGGAAGGGCTGGATCGTGGAGGCAGGCGAGTTAACGGGGCGGCTTCCTCTGAGCGAGTGCGGCGTGGACCTTGGCCAGCATCCGCGTCTCTTCCAGTACTTCGCCACAACCGCGGACAACGCAGGTAAGCGGGTCATCCGCGACGTACACCGGGAACTTGGTCTCCTGCTGCAGCCGCCTGTCCAGACCGCGCAGAAGCGCGCCACCACCCGCCAGGCAAATTCCCCGGAACATCAGGTCTGCCACCAGCTCCGGCGGCGTCACCTCGATAGCCAGGCGAACTGACTCGACGATGGCGCTTACCGGACCGGAGAGGGCGTCACGAATCTCGACCGTGCTGACCTCGACGGCCTTCGGCAGGCCGGTTGCGAGGTCTCGCCCGCGGATCTCGATCGATTCTTCCTCTTCGAGCGGGTAGGCAGAGCCTGCGGCAATTTTGATTTCTTCCGCCGTGCGCTCGCCGATGATCATGTTATGGACCTGGCGCGCGTAGGAGATGATCTGCTGGTCCATCTCGTCACCGGCGGTGCGGATTGAATGGCTCTCTACGATGCCGCCCAGGGCGACGACCGCCACTTCGGTGGTGCCACCGCCGATGTCGACGATCATGCAGCCGGATGGCTCCATGATCGGCAGCCCGGCTCCAATCGCGGCAGCCATCGGCTCCTCGATCAGGTAGGCTTCGCGGGCGCCGGCGTTGAGGGCGGCGTCATGCACAGCACGCTTTTCGACCTCGGTCACACCGCTGGGGATGCCGATGACGACACGCGGCCGCGGAATACCGAAGCCGTAGCGCTCGTGCACAGAACGAATGAAGTAGTGGAGCATGCGCTCCGTCACGTGGAAGTCGGAGATGACGCCGTCTTTGAGGGGACGAACCGCGATGATGTTCGCCGGGGTACGGCCCACCATGCGCTTCGCTTCGGCGCCAATCGCGAGGATCTTCTTGGAGGCACGGTCAATCGCGACGACACTAGGTTCGTCGATAACGATACCGCGCCCCTTCACCATGACCAGCGTATTCGCTGTACCGAGGTCGATACCTACGTCATGGGAGAACAGACCCAGAAATGAGCTGATAGGGTTGAAGGCCATGCCACCCCTGCCTTCAGGTTAAAGGTTTAGCCATGCGGATTATAACCGGGGGCATCTGGCAGGTCAAAGGTTGTGACCGAAAGAACGATTCATACAAAGCATCAAAACACACACCTCTTCGGCAAAAAATCGGGGTCATCCCTCATCATTTCGTATCTGGAGAGGCGATTCCTGATGCCACATTCGGGAGTTTAAATCGGACGTCAAAAGCGGCAAATTGATAGACCGGGATGCGCCGTCAGGAGATGGCGATGCCCTTCTCCTGCAGCAGATCGGCGAACCCGGCTTCGTCAAGGATCGGCGTGCCGAGCTCCTGCGCCTTTGTGAACTTCGAGCCAGCGTTGTCGCCGGCGACGAGGTAGTTCGTCTTCTTTGTCACGCTGCTGCCGATTGAACCGCCCTGGCGTTTGATCAACGACTCGATCTCGTTGCGGCTCCAGCGCTCGAGGCTGCCGGTAACAACAAAGGCAAGGCCCTGCAGTGGACCTTCGCGGGCAGCGCTCTCGCCGGTGAGGCGGACTCCTGCCTGGCGGAACTTCTCGATAAGCGCCCGGTTCTGCTCGTCCTGGAAGTACTCGAACACGCTGACGGCAATTTTCGGACCGATTGTCGGCACCGACTCGAAGTCGTCCTGCGTCGCCTGGGCAAGCGCGTCCATGCTGCCGAAATGGCCCGCGAGGAGCTGCGCCGTCTCATCGCCGACGTGGCGGATGCCGAGGGCGAAGAGCAGACGGCCGAGGGGGCGCTGCTTGCTCGCCTCAATGTTGGCGATCAGGTTGTCAGCGCTCTTCTCGCCCATACGCTCCAGCGTCAGGAGCTGTTCCTTCGTCAGGAAGTAGACGTCGGCGAGGTCCTTCACGAGGCCGCTCTGCAGCAGCTGCGATGACAGCGACTCGCCGAGGCCTTCGATGTCCATGCCGCCGCGGCCGGCGAAGTGGGTCAGGAGGCGGAAGATCTGGGCCGGACACGCGCGGTTGGGACAGTAGCGCATTGCCTCGCCCTCGGGCCGCACAACCGGCGTGCCGCAGACGGGACACTCCGTGGGCATCTCGAAAACCTTCTCGTTGCCGGTGCGCATGCTGAGGACCGGACCGACAACCTGGGGGATTACTTCCCCGGCGCGCTGGACGATGACAGTGTCGCCCTCGCGAATGTCCTTGCGGCGGATGTCGTCCTCGTTGTGCAGCGTGGCGAGCTTCACCGTGGCGTGGGCGACGACCACCGGTTCGAGCACGGCGAACGGGTTGAGGCTCCCCGTACGGCCGACGTTCACATCGATCCGCAGCAGCTTCGTCGTGGCCTGCATCGGCGGGTACTTGTAGGCGATTGCCCACCGCGGCTCGCGGCCGACAGCGCCCAGGGCCCGCTGCAGGCTGAGGTCATCGACCTTCACTACGAGGCCGTCGATCTCATAGTCGAGACTGTCACGGCGGTCTTCCCAGCTCTTGATGTAGTCAAGGACCTCGTCGACGCCCTGGAGGCGCCGGATGTTCGGGTTGATCCGGAAGCCCATCTCACCGAGCCACTGAAGCGCTTCCCAGTGCGAGGTCGGGGCGGTGCCGCCTTCGACCCAGCCGAGCTGGTAGAGAAAGATGTCGAGCGGCCGGGAAGCGGTAATCGCCGGGTCTTGCTGCCGCAGCGACCCCGCGGCCGAGTTCCGAGGGCTGGCGAAGAGCGCCTGGCCCTGGTTCGCGCGCTCCTCGTTGAGCCGCTCAAAGCCCTTCTTGGTCATATAGACCTCACCACGGACCTCGAAGCGCTCCGGCACCGTCTTGCTATTGGTCGAGAGCGGAATGCTGCGGATCGTGCGCAGGTTGGCAGTGACGTTCTCACCACGCTGGCCGTCACCGCGGGTCGCTCCCTGCACGAACGTGCCGTTCTCGTAGACGAGGGCGATTGCGAGGCCGTCCATCTTCGGTTCGCAGACAAAGGTGATGTCGTCTCGCTCCGCCTGGTTTACGAGCCGGCGGTACCAGGCGCGGAACTCGTCCTCGCTGAAGGCGTTTGCCAGGCTAAGCATCGGCAGCCGGTGCTCGACGACGCCCAGTGCCTCTACCGGAGCAGCGCCAACCCGCTGCGTGGGCGAGTCGGGGGCGATCAGCTCGGGATGCGCCGCCTCGAGCGCGCGCAGTTCGTTCAGCAAGCGGTCGTACTCGGCATCGCTGACCTCGGGGTCGTCGAGCACGTAGTAACGGTGGTTGTGGTAGTTGAGCTGAGCGGTCAGCTCTTCGACCCGAAGCTTTGCTTCTTGCGCTGAGCGTTCTTCGCCGCTGGATGGGGTGAGTTCGTCGTTCACCATTCGAGTATAAAACGGACCGGCTCTCAGGTCGTATGGGGCCGACACGAGGCACCAAAGACAGGAACCACGCCACCGGACTTCTCGTTCATGCCGGTGTAACCGGGCATTAATGACGGCGACACGGCGGCTCCGTAACGATGTGGTCTGGCTGAACGCCGGCGTGCGTACGCTGTGGGAACTATGAACTGTGTACTTGTCGTAGATGACGAACCCGCCATTCGGAATCTTGAGCGCGTCATTCTCAAGTCAGCCGGCTACCAGGTCCTCACGGCGTCCAACGGCGCGGAAGCACTCGAGCTCCTCGAGCGCAGCCACCCCGCGGTCGTCGTGCTGGACATGCAGATGCCGGTAATGGACGGAAGGTCGCTCTTTAAGATGCTCGACAGCCGCGGAGAGCGCCCAGCGGTGCTCGTGGTGGCCAACGAAGCAGGCAGGGCCCAGCGAGAGTTGGGCGCAGAGGCGTGCCTCGAGAAGCCCTTTGCGCCTGAGGACCTGCTCGCTCGGATTGAGGCCCTGCATCCGGAGCTGTATGAGAGCCGCTGCTGACGCAGGTTGCTCAGGCGCCCTGTATTTCGAGTCGGCGCAGCATCTGCTCTAGCAGTGCTGCGTTCGAGGCGGCGGCGAGGACCGAGTTTCTGGCACTCGTCCCGCCGCCGTCAATTGTGGTGGTCACACCGCCGGCCTCGCGGACCAGCAGCTCGCCCGCGGCCGGCGCAGCTTCCCCTGATAGCTGCGTCACGAAGCCGTCGATTCGGCCGGTCGCGAGGTAGCAGAGAAGCGCCAGGGGGCCTGCCTGACGCGAGGGCATGCGCCAGCCGGCAAGGCGCGCGACCACCTCGCCAATGCTCGGGACCGCGATCTCGAGGTGGGTGCTGAGCACGAGAGTCCGTTCGACGTCGCGAGGCGCAGCCACCTCGATCCGCCTGCCGTCGAGCGTCGCACCATGACCTGCTGCGGCGCTGAAGGTCTCGTCGAACGTCGGCACCTGCACCGCGGCGACGACCGGCTCGCCGTCCACGAGGTAGGCCAGCTCCGGCCCGAAAGCAGGGAACGCATGAGCGCCGGCGGACTCATGGCCGCCGACCAGCCAGGCGGTTGAACGCGCTCCGGCCGCTGCTCCGACGAGGATCGATTCACCGGGGAATGCTGACTCGATTGCTGCCGATATCGAAATGGCGCTGCCGGTGGTTGCCGGCGACGCAATCGTGCCGATGCGGCTGGAGCGCGTGTGTGGCAGAAGGATCGAGGGCTCTCGCGAAGCCGAACGCACCGCAGCTTCTGCGACTTCGCGTCGCCGGGTAAGGTCGAGGCTTTCAGGAAGACTCATCGGCTTCTCCGTGCGCGGCGATAAGTCTGCGATTCGCTCTTCCGAGCGGGTTGAGTCAGCGCTAGTCCTCCAATAGCTCATCCGGTCCCGGCGATGCGCTTCCTTGCGCCGCCGCTGCCGATATTGGTACGCTCGCTGCTCTCCCGCCTCGGAGCGTGCAGATAGTAGCAGAGGTAGCACAACCGCGCATGTTCTCGATCCGTGAAGCGACCGAGGCCGATCTGCCGGCAATCTTTGCGATCTACAACGATGCCGTGCTCAACAGCACCGCAACCTGGGCGACCAGCGAGGTGCTGCCGGCAGAGCAGCTGGCCTGGCTTGATGAGCACCAGCACCCCTACGCTGCCCTTGTTGCCTGCGATGGCGACGAGGTCCTCGGCTGGGCGTCACTCTCGCAGTACCGGCCGCGTCTGGGATACCGGTTCAGCGTCGAAGACACCGTCTACATCCATACCGACCACGCCCGCCGCGGCATCGGCCGGGCGCTGCTGCTCGAGATCATCGACAGAGCACGTGCCGGCGGCTTCCGTGCCATACTCGGCAAGATCTCGGCCGATAACGAAGCGAGTATCGCCCTTCACGCCGCGCTGGGGTTCTTCGAGGCGGGGCGCGAACGGCAGGTCGGGTACAAGTTCGACCGCTGGCTCGACCTCGTGACGATGCAGCTACTGCTGACGGATTGATAGACTGAAGAAGATATGAGTAGTTCGAAGCAGGTCGTCATCGTCGACTACGGCGCCGGAAACCTCCGCAGCGTCGCACGCGCAGTCATCGAGCAGGGCTACGAGCCGCTCGTGAGTTGCGAGGCGTCGGCGATCGAGCATGCGAACGCGCTCATCCTCCCCGGCGTCGGTGCGGCTGCCGACACGATGCGCAACCTTAACCAGGGCGGTCTCGTGCAGCCGATCCGCGAGTACATCGCGTCCGGGCGCCCGTTCCTCGGCGTGTGCATGGGTCAGCAGGCGCTGCTTAGCGTTAGCGAAGAGGGCGGCGAGCACGCCTGTCTCGACGTGATTCCCGGGCGCGTGAAGCGCTTCCCGCACAGTGACCTGAAGGTGCCGCACATGGGCTGGAACCGCGTGCAGCAATCGAAGCCGCATCCGGTTTTTGATGGCATCGAGGACGGCGCCTACTTCTACTTCGTCCACAGCTACTACCCGTCGCCGGACAGCAGCGATGTCGTGATCGGCGAGACCGACTACGGCGTAAAGTTCGCCAGTGTCCTTGCCCGCGACAATCTGGTGGCGACCCAGTTTCACCCGGAGAAGAGCGGTGCCGATGGCCTGCGCTTCTATGGCAACTTCCTGCGCCTTGCGTTTGGCGAGGCAGGATAAGGCGATAGCGACGCTCCCCGCCGACGACGAGCAGGAGCTCCCACCGACGATGCATTCGAGACGGGACGATGACGATTCGACCGGGGGCGTGCGGGTCGACCTGCCGTTTCTGTCGTTTCGGTTAGGACGGGAAGCTCTCGGTCCTTACATTCCGGTTGCCGAGGATGACGCCTATGCGCAGGCTCGGCGGCGCGTCAGAGCTCGCCTGGGCTTCTACCGCCACCTCGCCACCTATGCGGCCGTCATCGGCGCCGTTATCTTCATCGACCTGATAACGGGTGGCGGAATCTCCTCACCCGTTCGCTGGCTGGTTGGCATCTGGGGCGCCATCCTCGGCTGGCAGTTCCTCAACACCTTCGTCTTCCCTGCGATCTGGAGCCGCGAGACGGAAGAGCGGATGATCGAGGAAGAGCTCCGCAAGCGCCAGGACCAGCCCTGAAAGGAACCCGTGTGACCTTCGAAGTCATTCCCGCGATTGATTTGCGCGGCGGCCGCTGCGTTCGCCTCTACCAGGGCGACTACGACAAAGAGACCGTCTACGGCGAAGACCCCGCAGCGATGGCGCGCCACTGGCAGTCTCTCGGCGCCAAACGGCTGCACGTTGTCGACCTCGATGGTGCCCGCAGCGGCATCGCCGTCAACGCCGACGCGGTGCGCTCGATCATCGATGCGGTGGAGATCCCCGTGGAGCTGGGCGGCGGCGTTCGTGACATCGAGGCGGTGGAGCGCTGGCTTGACGCCGGCCTCGACCGCGTCTACCTCGGCACGGCGGCGGTGACGAACCCTGCGCTGGTGAAAGAGGCCTGCGAGCGCTTCCCCGGCCACGTCGCGGTCGGCGCCGATGCGCGCGATGGCCGCATCGCGACGCGCGGGTGGGAGTCTGACTCCGGCGAGGACGTCATCGCGTTCGCCTTGCGTGTTGTGCGCGACGGCGCGCGGACGCTGACCTATACCAACGTCTCCAAGGACGGCACCTTCGAGGGCCCGGATACGGCGGGCGCCGCGAAGCTTATCGAAGCGCTCGACGGCAGCGACGCGGGCGTCATCCTCGCGGGCGGCGTTGGCTCCCTGGAGCACGTGCTCGCCGCGGCGTCCGTGCCGTCGCTCACCGGCGTCATCGTCGGCAGGGCGCTCTATGAGGGACGCCTCGACCTCGCAGAAGCGCTGGCGGCAGTCTCCCGGCTGCCGTAAGCCGGGCGCCCCGTATACTGACGATATGCTCACCAAACGCGTCATCCCCTGCTTCGATGTCGACCGCGGCCGCGTCGTCAAAGGCGTCTCGTTCGTCGAGCTGCGCGACGCCGGCGATCCGGTCGAGCTGGCGCCGCTCTACGACGCCGAGGGCGCCGACGAGCTCGTCTTTCTCGACATCACCGCGTCTTCGGACGACCGCAACACGACCTACGAGATGGTCGAGCGCACGGCCGAGCGCGTCTTCATCCCTTTCACCGTCGGCGGCGGCATTCGCAGCGAGCAGGACGCTCGCCTGATGCTGGAGCTCGGCGCCGATAAGGTGTCGCTGAACAGCGCCGCCGTTGCGGACCCGTTCCTCGTCGGACGCGCCTCCGAGCGCTTCGGCGCCCAGTGCATTGTCGTCGCGATCGACGCGCGTGCAGTCGGCGATGGCAAGTGGGAGGTCTACACCCACGGCGGCCGGCGCCCCACCGGCCTCGATGCAGTCGAGTGGGCGAAGCGGGTCGTGGAGCTCGGCGCGGGCGAACTGCTGGTGACGAGCATGGACACCGACGGCCATCTCGACGGCTACGACGTACCGCTGACCCGCGCGATCGCCGACGCGGTCGAAGTACCGATCATCGCCTCTGGCGGCGCCGGTGGACCGCAGCACATGGTGGACGTCGTCGTCGACGGCCGCGCCGATGCCGTCCTCGCCGCCAGCATCTTCCACTTCGGCACCTACCGCATTCGCGACGTGAAGAACTACATGGCGGAGCGCGGCCTGCCGGTGCGGCTCTAGACGCACAATCGGGTAAGCCTGGTTCAGGGATGTCCGCGGTGAAGACGGGTCCCCTCTCCCGCTGCCGGGAGAAGACTAGGGTGAGGGAGCAATCTTCCGGCTAGCTCGCCTGCGTTATGACCGGTGTGTTCGCAAGTTTCGATACCTGAGTGCGACTGTAGCCCGCCGTCTCCCGGAGGGCGAGGGAATCTTCTCTCTGTAATCATTTAGCCGAGGTTCGGCTGAGCTAGCGCTGGATGCGCTGCATCTCCGCGGCCACGGCGCGTTCGACGTCGTACTCACTGGCTGCGAGGGCGGCTGCGACGTTGTGCTGGTCGGTGGCGTCGCGGTTCTGCGAGAGCTTCGCTTTGCCCTCGATGCGTGTGATCTGTAGCTCGAACGCGACGATGCTCCGGAGCATGCGCGCCACGTAGGCCTCGGCCGACTCGAGCGTCCAGCCGCTGTCGGGCGCTTCGTGCTGGTCGACGAGGTCATGGAGCATCGCCCGTACTGACGCCTCGTCTTCGATGATGCGAGGCCGGCCGTAGGCGTGCACGGTGAGGTAGTTCCAGGTCGGCACACTGGGGTGCGTCTCGTACAGCGATGGCGATACGTAGGCATGCGGCCCCTGGAAGATCACGAGTACTTCGAGTGCTTCGTCGAAGTCCTGCCACTGGCTGTTGGCGCGCGCCATGTGCGCGATAAGCGTGCCGTTTTCGCCGGCCTCGCGTTCGACGATGAAGGGGAGGTGACTCGCGAAGGGAACGCCGTCCTTCACCGTGACCATCGCCGCGAAGTTGTTCGCCGCCATGAAGTCAAAGAGCAGGGCGCGGTCGGTGACTTCGAAGTGCCTCGGTACGTACATGCAGTGAGTTTACGGCACATACGAGGGGCCTGTGTCATCGCGGCCTCAACGTCGCGGTATCATTGCCGATACTAACGCGAAGGCGAATAGACAGATGCTCAGACGCGATTTTGCCGCCGGCTTCGTCAAGAGCGGCGTCTCGATTTTCAGCCGCTATCGCTTCGAGGCGCCGGGCTTCGACGCGAAGCACTCCCTGAACCAGGGCGCGTACGACCGCCTGCAGCGCACGACTGCTGAGACGCCGGTGCTCGTCGGCGAAGACGAGGGCCGCCGCCGCCGCTGGTGGCTCTACCGGGATGAGTGCTTCTGGGAGGACAGCGGCCTCGATGCGCGCGCCGTGCTCGCCCTGATCCTCGAGCGCACGACGCAGAAGGACCGGCGCGTCAAGCGGGCGATCGCGTTGATGGAGCAGTCGGAGCTGGCGGTCGAGGCGAAGCGCGAGCCGATCCCGGACGAGGTGCGCGTCTTCGTCTGGAACCGTGACGGCGGCCGTTGCGTCCAGTGCGGCGGCCGCGAACGCCTCGAATTCGACCACCTCATCCCGTTCTCGATGGGGGGCAGCAACACGGCGCGCAACTTGCAGCTCCTCTGCGAGGCCTGCAATCGCGCAAAGGGCGCCGGGATCGTCTGACGCCGGTTACTTTGTGACGAAGGTGCCGGTCATCGCGTCCGGGTGGACGTCGCAGCGGAAGAAGTAGATACCGGCGGACGGCGCTTTGAACGTGTCATCGACGACTTTCTTGCCTTCGAAGACTTCGCCGCGGTAGAGGTTCTCCTTCGCGCTCTTGTCGGTGTAAAGGGCGAAGTTGTGCAGCGTGCCGCTGTCCTGGTTGCTCAGGCTAATTTTGACGTCGGCGCCTGCCTTCGCGACGAGTATCTTCTGCTCGAATTTGTTGCCCTTGGCGACGAGATCAAAGGTCGTAGACGGCGCCTGGTCGGCGACCTTGGTAGCGTCTGCCGTCGGGTCGGTATTGCTGCCACCGCAGGCGATCATGGCGCCGGCGGCGACGACCAGGACGAAGGGAATGATTACGCGGGTGAACATAAGCATGACACGATCAGGCTAGCGCGCCTCCTCCTTACGCTCCAGAGTCGCCGGTTTCCGGTAGCCCGTGAGCTGAAACGCCGGGGGAGGGAAACTCAGGGGGGTTGGACGCGCCAACGGAGCTGCTTCCTATTCGAGCGGAGCTGCTTACTTAAATGGGGTTTCGCGGTCGTCTGCGTCGTCATTGACGAAAGGGGGAGAGCTCGAAGGCCCTCCCCCTTGTCCATGCAGTGGCAGATCAATGCTCAGTCAGGGCTATCCTCCGGCGCAGTACTCCGCAACGATGGCCTTGATTTCCTGGGGGGTATACGAGGCATCAACGCCATCAAGGTTGCCGATGCCGGGCTGATAGCCCAGCTCACCGTCTGGATCTGAGTTCTTAACGAGCTGAGCCAGGTATGCATAGGACTGGCCGGCGCAGTTCTTGTCGCCCGGCGTACCAGGCAGCAGGTGATTGTCTGATGCGGCGGCCGCAATGCCACCCAGCGGCAGTGTCAAAACGATGCCTACCGCGGCCGAGAGGATAAGTTTCTTCACAGTCTGCTCCTACTTTCTTTACCTCCGCACAGCAGACAATCCCTATCTTTTGCGGTCTGAGTAATCGACTTGTTACAAGCGTTCCGTTAGCCAACTGCATGGACACTACGGCTCCAGGAGAAGCCGACCAGAGCCTATGCTTTCCCTTCAATTCTTGCCAATAACAAATGCATAACAAACAGGAGCTGCCAGATTCCGTGGTGAATCACGAATCGAGGATGGTCCGCGGCCGCGACATCATTGTCTCTCCGGGAACAGGACGGGCCGATGCATTCAACGAGCCGACGTTTCCGGTAGTCCGTAAGCTGAAACGCCGGGCGAGGGAAACATAGGGGTTTTCCCGATACGCACCCTTAGGGGTCCAAAAATAGGATGGCTCCACAACCCCAAAGGAGCAGTCCCCGCCCATGGAAATCCTCGTCACGATCATTGCCTTCTGGCTGATCCTGGTGGGTGCGTACGGTGCGTACAGCCTCACCCAGGAGCGCAACCGCGATCGCGCCCCCCGCGTCCGCGAGCAGCGGGCCGTCAACCTGCAGACCGCTGCGGCCGGCGCCGGCCCCTTCGGCCCGGTCTCGCTGCCGGCGGAGCGCGTGCCGAGCTTCATCGCCCGCTCCTCTGCAACAGTCGACGAGGCTGAATTCGACGAGCAGCTGGCCCGCGACGAGGACGAATCCGACCGCTTCGCCGCCGAGCGCATCGTTGCCGCCCGCGTTCAGGCCCGCCTCGAGCAGGACGACGAGCCGGTCTACGAAGTGCCGCGGCCGTCGATGCCTCGCTACGTCGAGCCGGCGGAAGAGGCGCCGGTGCGTCCCGTTGCCCGACAGGAAGCGCCGCAGTTCGAGGCGCCTCGCCGGGAAACGCCGCGTCCTGAGGCTCCCCGCCACGAGGAGCCCCGCCCGCAGCCGCGACGCTTCGAGCTGCCGGACCGCCCCAAGCCGACTGAGGTCGACTTCCTCCGCGCCCAGGTCGAGCACCTCCGCTCCGAGATCTACGCGATGTCGTCCGACCAGCCCGTGCCGTCCCGCAAAGACCGGCCGAAGCAGCGGCGTTACCGCACCGGCAATTACACTCACCTGCCGCGCACGCTCCGCCGCCAGGTGAACGAGGCGCGGGGCCGCTTCTTCCCCGAGTAGCTGCATCCCCGGTGGGCTGGCCCCTCCGCTCACCGGACCCCTGCGATAGTCCAGTCACACTGAGGACCGGGTCGAGCAATCGGCCCGGTCTTTGCGTTGGGAGTGCAATCGGACCAAGGGCCAATCGGGCAAGGGAGACACCTTGAGGCGCCAGTCTCCAACTGAGCATGTGTGTTGGGCGACAAGATGGAGCGAACGCCCACGCTCTCGTTGCGAGCCATTGCCCGCGGGCAAGGCGAAGCAACCTTTGGCGGCCCCCATCTGCACAGATGCACTTCGACTAGCGCAGACGAGGGCTCTAGTGCGAACGGCTTGAGGCGACCGGGCGAGAACTCAGACCGGAATGATGAGCGCCAGACTGGCGGTAAACCCATGCAGGAAGTTCTGGCCGCCGACCGGACCAATCTCGCCGTTGCAGAAGAAGCCCGCCACCGGCATCGGCCCGAGGACCTCCTCCAGCTTGCGAACATCATGGTTCGACTCGCCGAAGAGGCCGGCGCCGCGCCCGTTGCAGCAGCACAGAAGGGCGCCTACCGCAGGGAAGTCACCGCTAAGGTCGTTGCGGGCCATGTTCAGCAGCGTGACGAGCTCGTCGTCCGCCGCCTCCGCGTCTCGAAGCTGGAACTGCAGGGTCTGCCCGACGCGCGGTTCGGCCCCGACGGTGATCGAGCCGCTCTGGTGGTCGACACCCATGAGGTTGCGGATCAGGAAGTCGCCGCGGCCGAACTCATCGCGGTACTCGTTCATCGCGAGGCCGATGAGGAGGTTGCTTCGGGCGCGTTCCTGCGTCTCCGGCGGCAGCGCCTGGAACGTGTCGACGAGCACCTCGAGCGCCGGCCGCATGCCGATCGTCTGAATGACATTGCCTTCGGCGGCGGTGATCGTCCAGGTCTCGCCGATCGGCGCACAGCCCTGAGAGACGACCGACTTCACCGTGAACGCACCGCCGATCGACAGCGCAACGGCGCCGTCGTCCAGCACCTCGTCGTCGAGGAAGAGGAAGGTCTTGCGACGCCGGTAGTTGCCGGAGGCGAGACCGCCGATCAGGGGCTTCCCGTCGTAGAGCTCGGAGAAGCGCTTGAGCAGCGCCTCGGAGTCAATGGAGAAAGGGTCGGCGAACATCAGCCAGGCGTTGAGGTCGCCCGCGGCGGGCAAATTGCGCAGCCAAGCGTCGTCCTCGGCCATCAGGTCCATCTGGCTGACCTTCACGGGACGAAGGTCGGCGCCCGGCAGGGAGAAGAGCTGGAGTGAGATCGCCGGCTCGTCCTCGATCTCGCGATGCGGACCGATGATGCCGCTGCCGGAGCAGCCGACAACGACGCGGGCACCGGTCATCCAGCGCACGGCAGCAACGAGCTCGTTGAACTCGTCGGCGTAGGCGTCACTGGCGAAGAGGAGGACGAGGTCGACCGTCTCATCGCTGGTCGGCATCGACAGCCTCGACTGCATCGACTCGAGGACGCTGCGCCAGTCGCCGCCGGCGGAGATCGCTGCTTCTGCTCTCATGCGGGGATGCCCTCCGTTTCGTTTGCGTCAGGATACCGCTGAGACGCGCGGGAGGCGACGTTTGACGGGAGCAACGGCGCGTCTCGATACTGGATTCGTGAACCACATGAGGTTCGCTACCCGCAGAGAGGCGCCCATCCACCTATGCACGAACATCCCGACCTCAACTTTGTGCCCCGGCGTGTCCAGACCGACCCGGTCGCCGAGGCCCTGGAGCTTTTCCCCTACGCGCTGTACATCGTCGGGTCGCG
>JBFWZE010000005.1:42394-48309 GCA_050185685.1 Dehalococcoidia bacterium | reverse complement strand
CGGATCCGCGCCTGGTCCTGCGTGGTCTGGAGGCGGCCGATCGCCCAGAAGCCCATGTTGCCGAGGCCCCGGTAGTCGAGGTCGACCGGGTTCTGCGTTGAGAGCAGCACACCGAGGCCGTAGGCGCGGGCCTGCTTGAGCAGCGTGATCAGCGGCTTCTTTGTCGGCGGGTTCGCGGTCGGCGGGAAGTACCCAAAGATTTCGTCCATATAGAGGAGACAGCGCAGCTCGCTCGTGCCCGGTTGGCGGCGCATCCAGCTCACGAGCTTGTTCAGGAGCAGTGCCGTCACGAAGATGCGCTGCTCGTCGTCGAGGTGGGCGGTGTAGACCACGTTGACGACCGGCCGGCCGTCGGGGGTACGGAGCCAGCGGCCGATATCGATCGGCTCGCCCTCGCGCCAGGCTGCCATCGCCGGCGAGGCGAGCAGGTTGTTCAGGGAGAGCATCAGCTTGTTGCGGTCGGCCCGGGGAAAGACGACGTCGAGGGGCAGGGCGCCGATCTTGTCGACCGGCGGGTTCGCGACCTGGCCGATGAGTGTCTCGAGAGTCAGGCCCTGGCCGGCGGTCCACGCGCGCTCGATGAGGGTGGCCAGGAGGATGTACTCGCTGCTGCCCACCGGATCGGCCTTGATGCCGATCAGGCCGAGGAGCGCCGAGACGACGCCGTCGATCTGGTCGCGAAACTCCTCCGCGTCGGCCCGGCTTTCGGCGCTCGGCGGTTCGAGCGATTCGATCAGGTTGACCGGGATGCCGGCGGTCGAGCCCGGCGTCAGAATCCGTACCTGGCGCGATGCTGCAAGGCCGGCGACGTCGCTGGGACCGAGGCCCCATTCAGCGATGCCCTTGTTCCAGGTGGTAGCCTGCGACTCGGCCGCCTGGGCGGGTGTCTTGCCCTCGCGGGTGGCCGCGTCGGTGTCTACCCACGGCTCGAAGTCCTGTGGCCGCAACTGGGGGAAGGCGAGGGCGAGGTTGCCCATGTCGCCCTTCGGGTCGATAACGATGACCGGGATGCCGGCGCGCGCTGCTTCTTCGATGAGGACGACGGACAGACCGGTCTTGCCGGAGCCGGTCATGCCGATGACGATGCCGTGGGTTGTGAGGTCGGCGGGGTTGAGACGGAACTCGTCTCCCAGCTGCTCCGTCTTCGGGTCAAAGACCTTGCCCAGATAGAGTCCGTCTGCCATTGCGCCCCTCGAGTCGTCCGATCCACGTGCGGATGCCTGGCAAAGTCTTCATGCCACGGCGGCTACCAAACATTGTAAACAGTCCGATTACAGACGACAGATAGCCTCCAGTGGAGTCGCCGCGGGACGCGCCGCTGTCCATCGATTTGGCCGGCATTGCGCTGTCCGCCCGCACACAGTGATGCCCGGGCGGCAGTCCCGAGACGAACCGGGCCGGGCATCACAATTGCAGGCGCGCTAGTGGGTGACCATCGCTTCCATGGTCTTCGCCTCAGCCACCCACTTTTCGACCTCCGGCAGGTTCGGAGTGCGGCGGGTGAGCTTCTTCGCCTCGTTTACTTCGGACATCTTGGCCTGGAGGTTCGCCGGGACTCGGGTTGCGAGCTCCTTGACGGTGTCGACGCCCGCGGCTTCCAGCAGGTCGCTGAATTCCGAACCTACGCCGTTGATCCGCATCAGGTCGGCGCGGTTGACCCATTCGAGGATCAGCTTCTCGCTGATGCCTGTGGAATCAGCGAGCTTTTTGCGGCCGGTTGCGCCGCCGGCGACCTCGAGGAGCTGGTCGGTCGTGGTGAGGCCTGCTTCGGCGAGCTTCGCGGCGCGGTCTTCGCCAATACCTTCGATGTCGATGAGCTTGTATGCCATGTGTCTTCCTCCGTGAACTGATACGCAGACCTCTATTGTCCTCATCCGGTGCCCATTAATTCATCCCCTGAAGGGCAGAAGATTGGGAGCGAATCGGCCCTTGCGCTGCCGGTGGCTTGCTGGACGGAAACGACGCCGGGCCGCTACGCTGATTCCACCGAAACTCACACTGAATCGCAAAGGGGCAGCACCATGACCAAGCTCGCAGACGCCATTCGCCGCAGCCAGCGTATCGAGGCTGCTCCCATGGGCTTCGGAGCTGCCCGCCCTGCGACCAAGCCGACGATGGTTGTCGGCGCCGTCGCGAAGGCGAGCGAGTCGCTACAGGCGTACAAAGACGCCGGCGTCGACCTCGTCGTGATTGACGCTCGCCCGGGCACGGTCAGCGACGCCGACGCGAAGAAGCTCGCCGCCGACGCCGGCAGCCTCGTCCTCGGCGTTATCGCCGGCAGCATCGACGCCTCCCAGGCCGCGTCGCTGAAAGATGCCGGCTTCGACTTCCTGATCTTCGACGCCGACTCGACCCCCGCCGCCGCGCTGCTCGACGAGGAGCTCGGCTTCGTCCTCACGCTGCCAGCGCAGCCGGACGAGCTCTTCCTGCGCTCGCTCGAGTCGCTGTCGCTGGATGCCGTCTACCTCGAGTCGCTGCCGTCGCCGCTGACGGTGTCGCGTCAGCTCGACCTCAACCGTATCGGTCTCCTGGCCCGCAAGCCGCTCGTCTGCCTGACTCAGCCGGGCGTCTCTGCCGAGGACCTGCGCTGCCTGCGTGCCGCGGGCGCCGGCGTCGTCCTTGCTACCGGTGCTGACGCCGCGAAGGCTCTCAAGGACGCCGTGGCAGCGCTGCCGCCGCGCAAGACCCGCCGCGAAGAGCGCCGCCTGGTCTCCCTCCCCGTCGGAGCCGCCGCCGGCCACGACGATGAGGATGACGACGACTAGCAGCCTCGGACGCTCACGGACCTAGCTGCGGCGCTGTGGGCTTTGCGCCGAGGAAAACCCTCGGCCGCCAGCTGCCCTGTTTCTTGTCATTCTGAACGGAGTGAAGAATCTGGCGTCGCGTCACCGATGAGACGTTTCAAGACTCGACCCGGCCATGCTCGCGCGAAAGCAGCGCCAGACCCTTCGGGGTGACACGAAAGGGGCTCCCTCGTGATCGAGAACGATCCGTCAGTGGCAGTGGACGCAGCCCCTTTCGCAGCAGAGCTAAAGCGCTGCAGCTACTGCCGTAGCCGCCCTCCCGTAAGCGTTGCCGAGAAATAGGGGAATCCCGCAGCGGGTTTAGGGGATTGCCGCTGACATAATTGTTGACAGTAGATTTTTTCAATGCGTACACTTGTGCTCCAGAACGGGTGTTCAAGGAGACAGGTTATGACGCTACAAAAGTCGCTTTCCGCCAAGCAGCAGTCGATCCTGCGCTTCATCCGCGATTTCCTGCGCGAGAAGGACTATCCGCCGAGCATCCGTGACATCCAGGAGGGCTGCAACATCAGCTCGACCTCGGTTGTGGACTACAACTTAAAGGCGCTGGAGCGCATGGGCTTCCTTCGCCGCGACCGTGAAGTCTCCCGCGCCATCGAGCTGCTCGACCGCGGCTCCCGGCGCACCCGTACCTTCCTCGTCCCCGTCGTCGGTCAGATCGCCGCCGGCCAGCCGATCCCGGTACCGGGGGCCGAGTCCTTCGCTCCGGCCGAGTTCGAGGAGGACATCGAAGTCACGTCCGAGATGACTCACGGCAAGGACAACGTTTTCGCCCTCCGGGTCAAAGGCACCTCGATGATCGATGCGCTGGTCAACGACGGCGACCTCGTCCTGATGGAACCGACGTCCGCCTGGGACAACGGCGACATGGTTGCCGTCTGGCTCAAGGACCGCCAGGAGACGACGCTCAAGAAGATCTACAAGGAAGAGGGCGATCGCGTTCGCCTCCAGCCTGCCAACGTCACGATGGACCCGATCTACGCCAACGCTCATGACGTCGAGGTGCAGGGCAAGGTGCTCTACCGCCTCGGCCGCGGCTACTGAGCCATCAGCCTGTCTCCGAAACTGCTACCATTAAAGAGAGCTTGACGGCTCTCTTTTCATTTATGGCCGACCCAATTCTCGAAATCGAAGATCTTCGCACCTACTACCACGACGGGAAGACCGTGCTCAAAGCGGTAGACGGTGTCAGCCTGAAGCTCGAGCGCGGCAGCGTCCTCGGGCTGGTCGGCGAGAGTGGCTGCGGCAAGAGCACCGTGGCGATGTCGGTGCTGAACCTGATCCCGCACCCCGGCTCGATCGAGTCCGGCCGGATCCTCTTCAACGGCCGCGACATCCTCAAGATGTCGAATGAAGAGCTGCGCAACGTCCGCGGGCGCGACATCTCAATGATTTTCCAGAGCCCCGTCGAGGGCCTGAACCCGCTCCTGTCGGTCGGTGACCAGGTGCAGGAGATCATCACCGCCCACACCGGCATGAACAAATACGACGCCCAGCGCCAGGCCCTCGAGCTGCTGGCGAGCATGGGCCTACCGGACCCGCGACGCATCGCCGGCCGCTATCCGTTCCAGCTCTCCGGCGGTATGGCCCAGCGCGTCATGATCGCGATCGCGATGGCCCTCAAGCCCGCCATCCTGATCGCCGACGAGCCGACCTCCGCTCTCGACATGACGGTGCAGGCGCAGATCCTGCAGGAGCTGCGCCGGCTCCAGGACGACGGCGTGTCCATTCTGCTAATTACCCACGACCTTGGCGTCATCGCTCAGATGGCAGACCGCGTCGTCGTCATGTACGCCGGCCGCGTCGCCGAGGAGGGCTCCCCTGAGGATCTCTTCTACCGCCCGCGCCACCCGTACAGCCTCGCATTGCTCGAGTCGCTGCCGCGCATGGACTCGCGCGTGCCGCGGCTGCGCCAGGTGGGGGGCCGGCCGCCGGATATGACGAAGCTGACGCCTCAGTGCGCCTTCGTCCCGCGCTGCTCGAAGGCGCTCAACGACTGCCGCAACCTCGACTCACCGCCCCTGCACGAGATCGAGCCCGGCCACTGGGTCGCCTGCTACAACCCGGTCTACCAGCCCGACCTCAACGAGAACTGACCCCTAAGCGCCGCAGCGACCGTCCTCCGACAACGCTTAGCCATCTCGGTGCGTCTCCGCGACCGCTTTGCACTGCGCCCCGTCAGAAGATTCAGCCGGTCCGTCTCGCGAAATGAGCCGGGCCGCAATTCAGAGTCAGCCGATACGAGGGCGTGGCGATCTCGCTCGCAGGGCTAAAGCACTGCAGCTACATCGGTTGGCGCCCCGTCGCGAGCCTGGGAGGCCAAGCCGCTCCCGTCTCGGTTCTTCGGTTTCAAGCACACCTGTAACACCGAGTCGCGAGCGCCGAAGGCCTGTGCAGCGCCGTGGTGGGCGCCCGTCTATGACATTCGCGCGAAGTCTTCATGGCGACTCCAGTTGTATGGGAGAACGGCTGCGTGTTGCCGCGAAAGCCACATCGGCGCAAGGCACGCCCTCTCCTGGCCTACGGCCACCCTCTTTCTGAGCGCGAGGGAAGCTTACGTGGCGCTTTCTGCAGTCTGGCAAAAGCTCGGGGTCAGCGTGGTGGGCCCCTATCGGCGGCTGGCGGCAGCTGCCGAGCGCTGCGGGCGGGAAAGCTCTGCCAGTTCTACGATTAGCGCGGGCACGACCGTCTCCACGTCCATCACGCCGGTCTTCACATTCACGTCGGCCTGAAGCAGCGCCCGGTAGGAGGCGTCGAGGCGGTCGGCGGGGAAGCGTGCGGCGTTGGTCATCAGCTTGTCTACCGCGAAGCCAGGCCTCATGCCCAGCTTGTCTGCCACGACCGCGGCGTTCGCGCCTTCGAGCTGCAGCGCCTTCGCCTGGAGGAGACGGCGGTACTGGTTACGGATGATCGTCATCACGACGATCGGCAGATACTCGTCGACCGTCATGCGCTGGTAAGCCTCGAGCGCGCGATCGCCGCGGCCCTCGATTAGCGGGTCGTAGAGGTCCCAGGCCATCGTCTCTTTTGCAGCGCTGACCATCGTGTCGACGTCCGCCGCCGTTACCTGGCGCCCGAGGGCGTAGGTCGAAAGCTTGTCGATCTCGTTCG
>JBFWZE010000005.1:30259-42294 GCA_050185685.1 Dehalococcoidia bacterium | reverse complement strand
GGTGCAAGGATCGCGACGATGGGCATCCACCAGAGGATGAAGGGCTCTTTCGGTCGCGGCGGGCGCTTCGGCATCTCGTTAGCAAGTATAGAAGCTCGGGACCGTTAGGTTCGAAGGCAGTTGCCTTCGCCTGAGGTGTGCCGAGGTTAGCTTCACCAACGTAGTCGGGGCTTTCCAGCCTCGGCGGCGTCCACGCGAAGACGTTTCAGCTTCGGGGACTACCGCCTCTGCCAGGGGGCTTCCCTCACCTGCCCTCTTCCGGCCGCGGGAGAACGGGGACCTGTAGTGGCAACCAGAGGCCGGAAGCGCCTAACTACCGCCTTCCGTATACTCCGGGGCATGGCCGACCTCTTCAGTAGCTGCGTGTTCTGCCGGATCATCGCCGGCACCGAAGAATCGAGCATCGTCTTCGAGGACGAGCGCGTCGTCGCCTTCCTAGACGTCCTGCCGATCAACCCGGGACACACGCTGATCGTACCGCGGCGTCACGGCGCTTACCTCAAAGACATGGAGCCCGAAGACGGCGGCGCGATGTTCAAGGCGGGCATCCGCATCGGTGCGGCGCTGCGGGCGAGCGGCCTCAAGTGCGAGGGCGTCAACCTGCTGCTGAACGATGGCGCCGAGGCGGGGCAGCGCGTCTTCCACAGCCACCTGCACGTCATTCCCAGGATCATCGGCGACTCGCTGCGGCGCGACCTCACGGCCGACATCCCGCTGCGCTCGGTCCTCGACGAGGCGGCGGCCCAGATCAGGGCTGCGCTGGTCTAGGGGTCTCGGGAGCGCGCCCTCACCGTGCAAGCGGGGACACTGGTTGCCTGCCCGGATACGACAACGCCCGGGACTGAGCCCGGGCGCTGCTGATTGCTGACAGCTGATAGCTGACGGCTTACCCCGCTAGTCCTCCGAGAAGTAGGCGCGGGGACTGCTACCCGGGGCGATGCGGACGCGGCGCTGAGGCTCGCGGCCGCGGCTCTGGGACGAGAGGTTGAAGCGCTGGGCGAGCTCATGCTGCAGGCGGCGGATGTATGCCCCCTGCGGCGCGAGGTCGACGGCGCGGTCGCTCTGGATCACGGAGTGAATCGCCTCTTCCGCTTCAGTCATGGCGTCGAGCACCGGGTCGACCCGGGAGCCGTTTTCCATCGAGAGCAGTGCCTGCTGCATCTGCACCAGTGTGTTGCTCTTGAGAACGAAGATCGGCACGCCCCGCGCCTCGGCATCCTTCAGCGCCACCGGCTTGCGGCGGTAGTAGCTGCGGTCGGTCAGGACCACGTCGGCCTCGTCGAGGCGGTCTGAGATCGAAGCGCCGGAGCCGGTGTCGCGCATTGCCTGCTGGAGACGAGCGCGGGAGACGCCGAAGGGATAGATGCGCTTGCCCCGGTTCGGCTGCTGCGGCGCGGCGACCGGCGCAAACGGCACAGGCGCGTTGTCGACGGGCTGTCGCATCGTCTGCGGTGGGACTTCCTGGAGGTTGCCCCGCCGCCGGCCGCGTCCACCCAGGATCGACGTCGGCTCGACGGTTTCTTCGGAGACTTTGACCTCGCCTTCGCCGGTGATCTCGCGGATTTCGGAGGGCTGGCGGTAGCCTCGCAGGATTGAGTCGACGGTCTCCGCCACGTCGCGGTGGACGGCAACTTTGTCCCAGGACTGGATCTCGACGACGGCGTGGAAGGTCGGCGGCGCCCGGCGTTCGAGGATCGACTTCTGCGTGCCGCGGCGTCGAGCCTCCTCGTCGCCGAGGGTTACCGACTGGATGCCGCCGATCAGGTCGGAAAGCGTCGGGTTCTGCATCAGGTTTTCCAGCGTGTTGCCGTGGGCGGTGCCGACGAGCTGGACGCCGCGCTCGGCGATCGTGCGGGCAGCCTGCGCTTCGAGCTCGGTGCCGATCTCGTCGATGACGATGACCTCGGGCATGTGGTTCTCGACCGCCTCGATCATCACGGCGTGCTGCATCTGGGGGCTGGCGACCTGCATGCGGCGAGCCGAGCCGATCGCCGGGTGGGGTATGTCACCGTCACCGGCAATCTCGTTTGAGGTGTCGACGATGATCACGCGCTTGTTCATCTCGTCGGCGAGCACGCGGGCGACTTCCCGCAGCATCGTCGTCTTGCCGACGCCGGGGCGGCCGAGGAAGAGGACGCTGTCGCCCGACTTGATGATGTCCTCCACGCTGGCGACGTTGCCGAAGACGGCGCGGCCGACGCGGCAGGTGAGGCCGATGATCCGGCCGCGGCGGTTTCGGATCGCGGAGATACGGTGCAGGGTGCGCTCGATACCGGAGCGGTTGTCCTCGCCGAATTCGCTGATCCGGGCGACGACGTATTCGATGTCGCTTTCGGTGACTTCGCGTTCGCTGAGGGTGACTTCGCGGCCGGGGAAGCGCGCCTCAGGCAGGCGGCCGAGGTCCATGACGACCTCCAGCAGCTCGTGCAGGTCGTCACGGCTGCGCAGCGGGTCGCAGATGTGGGGCGCCAGTGCGTCCAGTAGCAGATCGAGGTCGTCGGTGATGGTCGGACTCAAGCCTTATACTCCCACGGCGTTCTTGGCGATGGCTGGTCGGAGGTTCGGTACGGCAATCGGCCGCGTCGTGCGGCGCATGAGCGAAACGAATTCCCGTTGTGCTTCGAAGCCCGCCTCCTGCAGGCACCTGGCCGTACCGTCAGCCGTCGACGGCACGAGGACCTCTACAGACGCGAACGGTGCGTCAAGAGCGGAACAGGCGGCGCCGACCAGGGGCAGTACCTGGTCTCCCGCGCTCTGCTCGACGAGCAGGTCGATGCTGATCCCACTCGCATTGGGGGCCGCACTGACGCAGCCGGCAACGCTACCCTCGCGCTCGATCACCAGCTGCACGCCATGCTTCAACCAACGCCGGTCCTGCGCTGCCTGCCATTCGGCAAAGGTGGCTGCCTCCATGCGGCGGACGGGCTCCGGCGTGCAGGCGCTGTAGAGCCGGAAGATGAAGTAGGAGTCCATCGCCGCCAGGTTGCGCAGGCCGCCGATCTCGGACGGTGTCAGGTTGCCGGGCCGCCGGTAGAGCGTCGACTCCTGGTAGGGCAGGAAGCCCGTCTCAAGCACGACCGGCAGCAGCGGGCAGCTCGACTCGAGGCGCAGGAAGAGCTTCTCCGCGCCGGCGCGTCCAGCGTCGGCGATGGCGCTGTCGAGGAGGCCGGGGACGGCGTCGTAGCCGCGGGTCCCATCGACGAGATAGTCAATCTCCCAGGCCTGCCGTCCGCCGCGCTGGCGTGCGCCGACGAGGCCTTGCAGCCGCTGACGGTGGACGCTGACCCAGACGCTGCGGCCGCGCGCGAATCCAAGGAGCTGGTCGAGGGCGGTGCCCAGCGGGTTCGCCGGCGTTTCCTGCGTGCTGATTCGCTCTCGCGTCCAGGCCTCATTGTGATAGCTCCTGCCGCGGTGCGACACGAGGGCGAGGAGGTCCGTGGGCAGCACAGGTCGAGCCGTTGCGAACCCTCCTATTTCACTCCCGCCGGTGAGACCAGCGATAAGAAGTAGCGATGCATACGGCCGTCTTCCGTCAGCTCCGGGTGAAATGACGTGACGAGCAGGTGTCCCTGCCGCGCGGCGACGATTCCCTGGCCCTCGATCTCGGCGAGGACCTTCACGCTGGGACCGACCGAGTTGATCAGGGGCGCCCGGATGAAGAAGGCGTGCACCGGGCCGCCCTCCACCTCAGCGACGTCGAGGTTTGTCTCGAAGCTGTCGATCTGGCGGCCGAAGGCGTTCCGCTGGACGTCGATGTCCATGACGCCGAGTGGCTCTCGGTCGAGGTCGGAGACCTGGGTAGCCATGACGATCATGCCGGCGCAGGTGCCCCAGACTGGGTTCGCCGCTGCGAATGCTCTGAGAGGCTGCCGCAGGTTGTAGAGGTCGATCAGCCGCGTGATCGTCGTGCTTTCGCCGCCTGGGATGATCAGCGCGCTCAGGCCTTCGAGGTCTCGAGGCAGGCGCACCTGACGCGATTCGACACCAAGGCGCCGCAGTACGGCCTCGTGTTCAGCAAAGTCTCCCTGCAAGGCCAGGACGCCAACAATATCCATTTATCTGATTTTACCGCAGCGGCAACCTCGCTGCAGGCCCGCAGGCGTTCCGAGATGGCTGCCGCATCAAAACGTTCGCATTTCAGGGCAGAAAAGGAGGGAGGACGGGCGTGGCCCCCGTCCCCCCTGAAGAAAGCTAGGTGACGTAAGTCTCCAGCTTGAGTGCAAAGAGCTGCCCGTACTCGACGAGCTCTGGGTCCGGGTGCGCCTTGTGCACCTGGACGGCGCCGAGGAACCAGCCTGGTCCAAGCAGCGCCGATGCGTCGAAGATGCCGGACGACTCTTCGTCCTGCGTGATGAACTTTGCAGGGTTCACGCCCGACACGAACAGCTCCGGGTCGTGCTGGGCGATTTCCTGGAACTTGCCGGTCGCGATCGTGTACATCCGGATCTTCGAGACGTACGGGTCGTTGCCGGTGTCCTCCTGGATGAACAGGCGGCCCAGCGTGTCGATACAGATGTTGTCGAACATGCGGCCGGCGGTCGCGGTCAGCAGGATCTCGATCGTGCCGCCATTCATCGGCAGGTCCAGTGAGTCGAAGCGCACGCGCCAGAGCCGGCTGTTCGACGACATGTTGGCGGTGGTGACGAAATAGAAGTCGTTCCGGTTCGACGGGCGCGGGTCCCAGGCGCCGTCTTCGACACGCTGGAAGCGGAAGGCGCCATTGTCGATCGAGTTCTGAGAGAGCTGCAGACCGCTCATAGCGGAGACATCACCCTCGTCACCCAGCTCAACCAGCTCGAAGCGGGCGCGGGCCACATAACCCGTCGACGCGTCACCGAGGCCGTACTGGTTGCTCTCCTCGTAGATTTTGGTGGTACCGCGGGTCAGTTTGAGGCCGTACAGCTTGCCGTTGTTCAGGCCGGCGCGCTCAATGACGTTGCCATCGGCCTGCTTGTCGCCGATGTAGAGGTAGACCTCGCACGGGTTGTCGGCGGCGACCGGCGCTGTGTTGATGCTGCCGTCGTCCATGCCGAAGACCAGCGTCTTGCTGCCGCTGTGGGGGCACGCAAGCGCGTTTTCCCAGGCAAACTTGCCGAGGCGGGGCAGCTCCCACGAGGTGCCCTTCATCTGGCCGGTGGCTACGTGGGCCCACGCCCTGCCCTCGTTGATCTCGTCGCCGTCAAGGAAGATGCGGTCGGAGGTGCCGAGGCCGCCACTCTGGAAGGCAGAAACCGGAGCGAGGTCGGCCGAGCAAAGGCGGTCGAACACCTGGGTGCCGGTCACCCACTTGCGGCCGGCGACATCCCACTTGTAGACGCTGCCCGGGGCTCGAGTGAAGTCCTCGCCATGGATCACCTGCAGCGTCTTGCTGTCGACGATCCACTTCGAAACGAAGGCGCCATTCGAACCGTGGGCGCGCTTCAGGCCGGCGCCGCTGCGGACCTCGTGGTTGACGAGGAGGGTGAAGGTGCCGTCGCCGTTGTTGAAACCACCCATACCATCCGCCAGGCCAACCATGCGGTAGCCGTTGGTTGCGGTGTAGTCACCGACCGTCAGCAGCGGGACGATCGTCACGTCCGGCCGCGAGGCCTTCAGGTACGCGGGCGTTGTGCTTGCCGCGAAGGTCGGCTTCGTCTCGGTGACGCCGAGAGCAGAGGCTGCGGCCACCGCGCCGGCGCTCGCTGCGGCGCCCTTGATGAGATTGCGCCGCGAGAGCTTCAGCTTTCGCAGCGAATCAGTTCCGAAATCGAGTCCCATAGAGTTGTCGTTCCTTTCGACTGGGGGCTGGTCACAGGGAATTCGCCCGTCTAGAGGAACGGTAGGCCGGGTGCGTCAACGGCCCTTTAACGCACGTGAACCTCCGATTAACGGAGGTTAACGACTGGTAAAGGTTGCGGCGGGGCCGTTGTGCAGGCGCGTGGGGCTGGGGTATAAGCGGCGGTCAGCTGCAACGACCGGCTGCTGCCGGTGATGCTTGGGGAGGCCGGTGTTCTGGCTGGTTAGCCGCGGTAGTTGAGCAGCGAAATCGTCGTGCTGGCGGGGACGTTGCTCTTGGTGATGTTGATACGGCCCTCGGCGGGCTTCGCCTCGATGCCCATCTCTTTGAGGAACTTCTCGACCGGGTCGAGCTCCGCGGTGGCGGCGTCGGTCTGATAGATCATCGGGATCACCAGCTTCGGCTCGAGCAGGCTGACCGTCTCGGCCGCCTTCTGAGCGTTGAAGACGGAGCCGCCGCCCACCGGGATGAGCAGCACGTCGGCCGCGGACAGCGCCTCGGCATCGTCGGTGTGCGGCACCTCGGAGATGTCGCCGAGGTGGCAAATGCGCACGTCGTCGATATCCATGACGAACGCGACGTTGCGATTCGTGCCGCCCTTCGGTTCGCGCTCGGTCCGTACGCCGGTGATCAGGACGCCCGCGATTTCGTATTCGCCCGGGCCGCTGAGGACCTTCGGCTCGCCCTGGATCGCCTGGATGTTGTTGTTCTCCGGCTTGTCGCGGCTGATCGTCACGACGTTCGCGGGGAGCTTGCCAATCTTGTAGCCGGTTGCCGGCGAGGCCGGGTCCGTGATGACGGTGGCGTCACGACCCTTGAGACGAAAACAGCCGTGACCAAGCCAGTAGATTTCCATATGCAACAAGGATAGAGGAACAGGCGTTCTCAGTCACTACTCATCGATGCGGGCACGAGCCAGCGGAGCAGTGGCAGCCGCCTTGCCACCATCCACGGCTCGCGCAGGCCGAGCGCCAGTGTCGCGACGAGGTAGGCGAGGCCGCCGGCGCCGCCCGCCACTACGGCGATGATCAGCGCATCTGTCCAGCTTTCGACGTCGAGGCCGGTGCTGTCTTCGAGGAGCAGCCGCATGCCCGCAAAGGTCACGATGCTGATGCCGCCGGCGATCGTCAAACGCACGAGGGCGCTCCAGAGGCCGGTCCCCTGCGCCATGCCCGGCACCTTCTTCGCCAGCAGCCAGAGCAGCACGACGAACTCGGCGGCCGCGGCGATCGACAGCGCGAGGCCGAGGCCGCGGACGTCGAGGGAGTCGACCAGCACTACGGCCAGCACGAGGTTGAGGAGCATTGAGGCCACGGCGACCGCGACGGGCGTCTTCGTATCGCCTGTGGCGTAGAAGCCGCGGCTGATGATCTCGATGCCGCTGTGGGCTGGTACGGCGAGGGCGTAGAACGTCAGCGCCTGCGCGGTGAGCTCGGTCGAATCGACATCGAAGGCGCCGCGCTGGAGCAGGACGGTGACGATCGGCCGCGCCAGGATGACGAGGGCGGCGCAGATCGGGATCGAGAGGAAGAGGATCAGCCGCAGCGCCGCGGAGAGCGTCGTCGCGAAGGCGCGGTCGCCACGGGCCGCCTGCTCCGCGAGGGTTGGGAAGGCGGCGGTCGAGATTGCCATGCCGACAACGCCCAGCGGCGTCATCACGATCAGCCAGGCGAAGTTCACCGCCGAAATCGCACCGGACTCGAGACGAGAGGCGAAGAAGATCGCGACGAAGTAGAAGTTGATCTGGGCCGCGGCGAGGCCGATGACCCGCGGCGCCATCAGGGCTCCGACCTCGCGGACGGCGCGGTCCTTCCAGTCGGCGACGAAGCGGTACGCCATGCCCGCGGCCTTGAGGTCGGGCAGCTGCACCGCGAGATGCAGCGCTGCGCCGACCACAACACCTGCAGCCAGCACGTTGACGTCGGTCGAGATCAGCGCTGCGACGATGATCGAGAGGTTGTAGACCATCGGCGCCAGCGCAGGCGTGAGGAAGTGGCGGCGGGCGTTGAGGATGCCCATGAACATACCGCTGATCGAGAACAGGATCGGCGACAACAGCATGATCCGGGTCAGGTCGACCGCGAGCGACCGCAGCTCGGCCTCCTGCCCGGTGTCTTCGCCAAGCCCCGGCGCCATCAGCGGTACCAGCACCGGGGCGAGGATGAAGGCGATGAGGCCGAAGACCAGCGTCGCCAGCAAGACGAGGTTGAGCACGGACGAAGCAAGCCGCCAGCCGGCATCGTCGCCGTCGCGCTGCACGACCTGAGCGAAGACGGGAATGAACGCGCTCGCCAGGGTTGCGCCGGCCAGCAGCTGGAAGACGAGGTCGGGCAGGCGAAACGCGACCCAGTAGGCGTCGAGCTCCGGCGAGGTGCCGAAGGCGCCGGCAATGATCACGCTGCGCAGCAGGCCGAGGACACGGCTGCCCAGGAACCCTGCGGCAACGACGAGCGCCGCTATCGTCAGACTCGAGGTCCGCCATCGCGATCGTGTCTGCCCGGAATCGAGGGTCACGCAGGTACTGTATCAGGCGTCTGACGAGATGCTTGACAGGTCGGCGAAATGCCAGCATAGTGCTGGCATGAATACAGCAAAACGCAGCATTCCCGTCGACATCGCGGTGCTGACCGAGTCGCTCAAGGCGGCGCTGCCTCTCATCGAGAACCCGGAGCGCCGTGCCGATATCGAGCGCTATCTCGCCTCGACCCACCTCCTGCTCGAGCGCGGCGTGCATAACCTCCTCGCCGGCGTCGTCCAGCAGATCAACGAGACGAACGGCCCGACCCTGCGTCTGGAGTACACCGGCGCAGGCCTCAGCATCGTCGTCGAGCCGGCCGAGGCGCCTCAGCCTCCTCCTCCTGAGCCCGAGCCGGCGTTCACTGCCGACATCGAGGGCGACTTCGAGAAGGTGACGATCCGTCTGCCCTCGGAGCTCAAGGACCTCATTGGCCAGGCGGCGCAGCTGCGGGGCCTCTCTCAGAACAGCTGGTACCTTCGGGAGCTCGCCCGGGCGATCGCGCGCCAGGGGCCGATGCCGCCGGAGCCGCCGATGCCGCCGGGCGGTCGCCGCGGCCGCCGGATGCGCGGCTTTGTCGGCGACTAGAACCAGGGAAGGAGAACCACAATGGAACGCTTCCATCGCACCATCGAACGCCGCTTCGAGACGGGGGACGAAGTCCGGCTGGACCTGGAGAGCCGCAACGGCGATGTCCTCGTCCAGGGCCGCGACGTTGCTGAAGTACGCGTCGTTGCCGTCGTTGACGTGGACGCTGAAAGCCCGACCGACGCCGAGCGTGACTTTCGGGCGGTCGAAGAGGGAATGCGCGCGGACGCCAATCGCGTGAGAGTTGTCGCGCCATCGAGTGAGCGCACGACGTTCCTTTTCTTCGGCCGCGGCCTCAAGGTCGATTACCAGGTCATCGTTCCGCGTCAGACCCAGGTGCAGCTCGAGTCGCGCAATGGCCGCGTTGAGATTATCGAGGCCGGCGGCGACGTCACCGTCGAAAGCCGCAACGGCAGCGTCCGCATCGAGAAGATCGGCGGTGCCGCGCGCATTACCTGCCGCAACGGCCGAGTCGACGCCGTCGACTGCGCTGCCGCCGTGACGCTGATGACCCGCAACGGCAACGCCCATGCCTCGAAGGTCGCTGGCAGTCTCTCGGCCGAAAGTCACAACGGTGAGGTGAGCGTCCAGGACGCCGGCGGTAGCGTGAGGATGCGCTCGCACAATGGGTCGCTGCGCTACACCGGACGCGTCGCCGGTAACCTCGACATCGAGGTCGAGGGCAACGGCTCGGTCCGTCTTGGCATCCCCGCCGACAGCCGCTTTGAGCTCGATGCCGAGGCGGTGCGCGGTGACATCAAGTCGGAGCTGCCGGTGCGGGACACCTCCGCGTCGAGTGAGCCGCGGCCGACGGTCCGGCTGCGAACGATAAACGGCAGCATCAAGATCGAAGCGCTCGAGGCCGTCTCATGAGCGAGGCAGCAATTCTCGTACGCGGCCTGACGAAGCGCTATCGGAACGGCACGACCGCCAACAACGGCATCGACCTCACTGTCGAGCGCGGCACGATCATGTCGGTGCTAGGCCACAACGGCGCCGGCAAGACGACGATGATCCGTCAGATTACCGGCGAGTTGTCGCCGACCTCGGGTTCGATCACGGTCCTCGGCCGGGACGTCATCCAGCACCCGCTGGAGGCAAAGGCGCTGATGGGCGTCGTGCCCCAGGACGGCGAGCTGTATCCGGTACTCAAGCCGGCGGAGCAGATCGTCCATTTTGGCCGCCTGCATGGGATGTCGAAGGATGATGCCTGTGTCAGGGCTGAGGAGCTGATGGTCCAGCTCGACCTTCAGCCTCACCGCGACAAGCTCAACAAACACCTATCCGGCGGCCTGCAGCGGAAGGTACTGATCGCCACCGCCCTGATCGCCAACCCGGAGATCCTCGTCCTCGACGAGCCGACGACGGGCCTCGACCCGCACTCGCGCCGCGAGGTCTGGGCGATGCTTCGGGCACTGCGCCGCGACGGCAAGACGCTGCTGATCACAACCCACTACATGGACGAGGCGGAAGCGCTGAGCGACGTGATCACCATGGTTGCCAGCGGCAGCATCCTCGCGCAGGGCAGCCTCGAAGAGCTGCGGGCGCTCTGCGGCCACCGCTATAAGGCGACGTTCGAGGACGAGGTCGGCGAGCAGCGGACAGTCTACGGCATCGACCAGGACAGCGTGATCCGAGAGATGGAGCGGGTGCAGACGTCGGAGTTTTCGCTGACACGCACCAGTCTCGAAGACCTCTACCTGCAGCTCACGAGTCAACCAGCGAGGGCCATCGCATGCTGAAGATTCTCAGGGACGCCTGGGTGATTGGCCGCATCCACGCCTATCCCACGCAGCGCGAGCCGGTCGCCTACTTCGTCTTCGTGGTCGTGTTTCCGCTCGCAATGTTGGCCTTCGCTCGCGGCGTCCAGCCGGAGGGCAGCAGCCTCGACAACCGCCTGATCGCGGGGTCGATGGTCTTCAGCCTCGGCATCTCAACCGTGAACTCCCTGGCCCAGACGCTGCTGATGGAGCGCTTCAACCATCAGCTGCAGATGCTGGTCGTCTCGCCGGTGCATCGCCTCTCGTACGCTCTGGGGGCGTTGGGCTTCGGCGCGCTGCGCGGCACCGGAGGCGTCCTCATCGTCCTCCTCGCGGCGCCGCTGCTCGGCTTTGACGTGCAGCTCAGTCCCTGGCTCCTGCCGATCGCGCTGCTGACCGCGGCGTCGATGGCCGGACTGTCGCTGGTGATCGGCACCTGGTCACCCGACTTCACGACCGGGAACCTCATGGCGCAGGTCGTCGGCATCCTGATCGTCATGCTCTCGCCGGTGTACTTCAGCCTGTCGCGGCTGCCGGATTGGCTGCAGTGGCCGGCGCGCTTCTCGCCCTATACCCATGCTACAGACGCTATACAGGGCGCGATCTCCGGCTCGACCCCGTTCGGCGCGGTCGCAGTTCTCGCCGCCCTGACGGCGGTGACGATCTCGCTTGGCATCGCGGGGATGCGGTGGCGGGACATCTAGCGCTCCGCCGGCCGGCGTAGCTCTCAGGTCCGACGATGGTCTATCGGAGATGAGGGCCGGATGGCTCTGTCTCGAGTCCCGATCCACGGCGAGTATGGCCTCGATGGAAGCTCTCGAGGGAACGTTCTGCTGCGCAAAGGATTGCGACGAGCCGGTGAGTGGCGAAACCCGAACCCCGCTCGGGTCCGGCATGCTGGTGCTTCCTCTCTGTGAGGAGCACAACCGGCAGTGGGCTGCGGCATCGTTGTGGCCGATTGAGATCGTCTCGTCCTTTGACACTGCCCGCGCCCGGTTTGAGCCGCGGGGCACGGGGAGCGGACTCCGCGGGGGATGTGTCGAGGCGTCCTAGACAGGAAAGTGGCACTCCGGTACCCTAACAAGACTAGTTAAGTCGCATCCCGCGAGGAGAACATACCTTTGGCTCACAGTAAGTCCGCCCTCAAGCGCTGGCGCCAGTCCCTGGTTCGCCGCGACCGCAACCGCTCCGTCAAGAGCAAGACGCGGACCATCCTCAACCGGGCGGTTTCCACGATCGGCCAGGAGGGCTCGGAAGAGTCCGTCAAGGCAGCGATCAGCGCCCTCGACCGGGCAGCTCAGCAGGGCGTCATCCACAAGAACGCCGCTGCCCGCAGCAAGTCCCGGCTGCTCAAGCGCTTCAACCTCGCGACCGCCCAGGCTGTCGCCGGTGCTGC
>JBFWZE010000005.1:9137-30159 GCA_050185685.1 Dehalococcoidia bacterium | reverse complement strand
GCGTTCTCGATCTTCGCGTCGTCGCCGAGGATGACGACGATGTCTGAGGTGCTGTCGCTGCGCAGGGCTGCGTCTGCCTCCGTCGCCTTGCGGACGCTGGACTTGGGTACGCCGAGCCAGCTTGCGATCAGGCCGGATGTGTAGGTCTTGCTCGAGAAGTCGATAATCACAGTCTTCGGGTTTGTGGTGGTTGCCGCATTCGTTGCGGTCATCGAGGTCTCCGGCAGGCCAAGGTTGGTGAAGTACTTGATCGCCGACGTCGCTTTGCCCTGCACGGTTGTGCCATTCTGGATTTCGACGCGGGCAGCTTCCTGGTTCAGCTTGTCGTCAGCGTTGAACGCCTTCACGATTTCGCCGATGCAGTCCTTGGAGCCGGCAAGCACCGCGGCGCCCTCCGACGTGGTGTACGGAGTCACGCAGGCGCCGAGGGTGAGGAACGACATCTGCGTGGCGTCGATCTGGGAGCCGAGGCGGGCGAAGCCGCCGATCTGCTGGTCGTTGATGTCGGTCTTGACGGTGCTCTTGTACTTCTTCCACAGGCTGACGAGGTTGTCAGGGTTGAGGAAGTTGAGCTTCTTGGCCTTCTCTGCCACCGCGAACATCACGAGCTGCTGGCGCAGGATGCGGTCGAGGTCGCTGTTGCCGAAGCGAGTGCGTGAGTAGCAAAGGGCGTCGCTGCCGTTCATCTGGTGCGGGCCCGGCGCGAAGACACAGGGGTAGAAGTCGTTGAGACGCTCGGTCTCGGAGTAGTACGGGTCGTTCACCGCCAGGTTGTCCGGCACGACGACTTCGACGCCGCCGAGGAGGTCGATGATCTGGCGGAAGCCCTCGAAGTTGATCATGACGTAGTAGTCGATCTTGATGCCGAGAAGGTTCTCGACCGAGGTCTCGACTGTCTTGACTCCGCCGCCGGGGTAGTTGCGGCTCTCGCCATAGATGTATGCGGTGTTGATCCGGTCCTGGAACTTGCCGCCGTTCGGGGTCGGGATGTCGACCATGAGGTCGCGCGGGATGCCGATGCCGCGGGCCGAGTTCGTCGCCGGGTCGATGTTCATGACGAAGATCGTGTCGGTACGTGATGGCGAGTCGCCCTCATTCGGACGGACGTCGACGCCCATGACGAGGACGTTGATCTTGCCGCCGCCGAGCTCGTCGGTGTTGCCCTTGTCGATGCCGGGGAGATTGTTGAAGGCCCTGCCGAGCTTGATCTCGTTGCCGGGGAAGAAGATCTGGTCGATCTGAGTGGCAACAACGAGCGCGGTATAAAACGCTCCCGCCGCCAGCGCAAAGATGCCAACAATGAAGAGGATCTTGTTTTTCGCTTTAGGCCGGGAAGCAGGTCGACGTGGCGATTTCTGCGCCTCAGGGCGCGGGCGACGGGACATCGCTTAGACCGTAACGTGGTAAGTGAACGACCGTCAACCCTGCGGCCCATTACGAAGAGCCTCGAGGACAATGCAGTCTGGCGGCGACCGCGTGTCGGGCGGCCCTCGCCGGGTCTCGTCTTCGGCGCCTTTGCAGTACCCTTAGCGGCAATATGGAGTATCAGCGCCTGCGCTTTTCGATCGACGGCCGCATTGCCCGGATCACCCTCTCGAGCGCCGTGACCGGCAACCGGATCGACGCCCGTCTGCTGCGAGAGCTGGACGATGCGGGCGAGATCATCAGCACGTCGCCGGATGTCGCAGTCGTCCAACTCGATGCTGAAGGAGCTCACTTCTGCCTCGGCTGGGAGGACGCGACGCGGGACTCGCTGCAGCAGGGAACCGGCGCGGTGGTGGATCCCTTCGCCGCGATCGCGGATCTCGCCTGTCCGACGGTGGCGGTTATTCAAGGCGGTGCCCTGAGCGGCGGCTTCGAGCTCGCCCTTGCCTGCGACATTCGCATCGCCGAGACGACTGCCCGCTTCGTGCTGCCGGAAGTGACAGAGGGACGTTTGCCGCTCGCCGGGGCCACTCAGCGTCTGCCGCGCATCGCTGGGAAAGCCACGGTGCTGTCGATGCTGCTGCTCGGCGAGGAGCTCGATGCGGAGCGCGCCTACCGGGCCGGTATCATCAGCCGTCTCGCCGGAGCCGGGGAGCTCGAGGCAGAAGCGGAGAGCCTCGTCGGGGCAATAGCTTCCCGCGGGCCGCTGGCGCTGCGTTACGCGAAAGAGGCGACCGTGCGGGGCATCGACATGACCCTCGACCAGGGCCTCCGCTTCGAGACCGACCTCTCGGTTATCCTGCAATCAACCGCGGACCGCGCCGAAGGTTTGCGTGCCTTCTTCGAGAAACGGCCGCCGCAGTTCGAGGGCCGGTGAGACGATACATTTCGCGGCCTGCAGCGTTGAAACCGGGGGGACGCCCGGAGTCCCTTCTACCGTTTATGATTACCACCTCAACAGGGGAGTAGGAGTAGTAGATGCAAATCATCCTGGACACAGACGAAGCGTGGTCGATTATGAGCCTGGTCGTCTCTCAGGTCCTCGACCAGGCAGAGCTGTCTGACGAGGGCAAGGCGGCGCTGCGCAAGTGGCGCACCGAGCACAACGAGGGCACGGCGGAGATGTCCGACCTCACCGTCAGCATGAACGAGTCGATTGGCACCGTCCTCGACGAGACGACGACGCGCCTGGTGCGACGCCAGGGCTGGTACGTTTCCACGAAGAAGGGGCAGTAGATGAAGGTCGAATTCGACACCGAAGAGGCGTGGAACCTGATGAACCACGTCATCGCTCAGCTCGTCGAGACTGCGGAGCTCAGCGATTCAGACCGCGCAAAGGTGCGCCGCTGGAAGAGCGACGAGATGCGCATGACCAGCCAGGAGATGAAGGTCCTCGCCACCAAGATCAATGAGGACCTCGCGAAGAACTGGGAGCGCAAGAGCCGCAGCAAGATCGTCAAGCCCGACTGGCGCTAGACAACCGTGGTCAGCAGCAATGACGTCGTCGTCTACGAAAAGCGCGACGGCATCGCCTGGCTGACGCTGAACCGTCCCGCCGCCTACAACGCGATTGACCTCGAAGCACGCGACCGCCTCTGGGCGCTGCTCGAGGTCATCGCCGTTGATGACGAGGCCGGCGTCGTTATTTTCAGGGGCGCCGGCGATCGTGCCTTCTCCTCCGGCGCCGACCTTACTGACTTCGGCACTTCTCCTTCATATACAGAGGCTCGCCGCGCCCGTCGTGAGCGCGACCTCTGGGAGCGCATCGCCTTCTACGAGAAGCCGCTCATCGCCGCCGTCCATGGCTATGCCCTCGGCGCCGGCTGCGAGCTCAGCCTCTACTGCGACTTCCGCATCGCCAGCGAGGACGCCCGCTTCGGCCTGCCGGAGGTATCGCTCGGCTACCTTCCCAGCGCCGGCGGTACGCAGACTGCGGCGCGTCTCCTGGGCCTCGGCCGCGGGCTCGACCTCGTCTGCAGCGGCCAGCCGATCGACGCCCAGCGCGCCCTCGAATGGGGCCTCGTCCAACAGGTCGTCCCCGGAGACCAGCTCGACGCCGCCGCAGAGACGCTGGCGAAGCGTCTCCTCGCGCAGCCCGCGGCCGCGCTGCGAGCCGCCAAAGCAGCGATCACCCGCGGCCTCGACCTGCGCCTCGATGACGGTCTCGAGCTGGAGGCTGCGTTGCGTCTGCGGTTGGCGGCGGGTCAGCTCAGCTAGAATCGTCCGTACTACAGTGAAAGAGGGCTTCGATGCAGGGAGTTGTATTCCTCGGCAACCGCGAACTTGAGCTACGCGAGTTCCCCGATCCGACGCCAGGCGAGCGCGAGGTCATTGTCGAAATCAAGGCATCCGGGATGTGCGGTAGCGACCTGATGTACTACCGCGCCACAGGATCCGTCTTGCCGATCGTTCGCGGCCACGAGCCTTGCGGCGTCGTCGTTGCCCGAGGCAGTGGGGTCACCGAGGCGGAAGCGCCGATCGGCCAGCGCGTGATGATCCACCACTACAGTGGTTGCGGCGCCTGCAAGTACTGCAAGGTGGGCTACGCTCAGCTCTGCGTCAAAGGCGGGCATAAGGTCTACGGCTCTACCGCGGACGGCGGGCACGCGCCGTACATCAAGGTCCTGCCTTACATGCTCGTTCCGCTCGACGATGCACTCAGCTTCGCCGAAGGCGCGTCGATATCGTGCGGCACCGGTACTGCTTATGACGCCCTCAAGCGGCTCAATGTCTCCGGCCGTGACACGCTCGCAGTGTACGGGCAGGGACCGGTTGGCCTCAGCGCCACCATGCTCGGTGTTGCGATGGGCGCGCGGGTTATCGCGATTGACCCGTCAGAGGCGCGGCGGCAGATGGCGACGGAGTTTGGCGCCGACCTCGTTATCGACCCTGCTGCCGGCGACCCGGTGGCACAGGTGAAGGAGGCGACGCACGGAGAGGGTGCTTCAACGACCCTGGATGCCACCGGGATTCCCGAGCCACGCCAGAACACGATAAAGAGCGCCTCGATGTGGGGTCGTGCTTGCCTCGTTGGCGAGGGCGGCGACACCACCTTCAGCGTCAGCGCCGACATCATCCACAAGCAGCTGACGATTCACGGCTCGTGGACCTTCAGCAGCATCGGCCAGGCCGAGTGCGCCCGCTTCGTACTCGACCACAAGCTGCCGTTGAGCCGTCTGCTCACCCATGAGTTCTCCCTCGATCAGGCGGAAGCGGCGTACAAGCTCTTCGACACACAAAAGACCGGCAAGGGCGTCTTCGTCAGGAATTAACCGGCAGCCGGACCGCCCACGCCATGCAGGCTGCAAATGGCAGCCGCGGCCGACCCGCCATGATAGAGGAGGTTCAGGCGAAAGCAGCTCGTGGCACTTACGTAGTGGTAGCCGGGAGCTAAAGACTTACGCCCTGCCAGAGCATCCGCCCCTCGATCGGCTGCATGCGGCCGAAGAACGGAGCGCCCTCAGGGAAGTGCGAGCCGCCGACGTAGCCGTTGCGCTTCGTTGCCTCCTCGACGATCGCCTTGCGTGATCGCGCGGAGAGGGACGGGTCGATGTCGGCGACGGGTGACCAGTCGGGCTCCGTCAGCTCGGCGGGGTGGTGAGCCGCGTCGCCGATCAGCAGCGCTGCTTCGTCGCGCGACTGGACGAGGACGGTGATCGAGCCGGGCGTGTGGCCGGGTGTATGGAGCAGCGTCACTTCGTCGGTGACCTGGTACTCCGGGCCGATGATGTCCATGGTGCCGGTGTTCTCGAAGGGGAGGACGCAGTTGCGCACCAGGATCGGCACTGCCGGGTTGCGCGGGTTCGGGTCGTTCAGGAAGTCGGGGTCGGTGAAGAAGTCCCAGTCCGCCTTCTGAAAGAGGTACTTCGCGTTGGGGAACGTCGGCACCGGCCCGTTCGGCCCAGGGCGGGTGTTCCAGCCCATGTGGTCGGCGTGGAGGTGCGTCGGTAGCACGAAGTCGATGCTTTCCGGCGTCACGTCGATCGCCTTGAGGGAATCGAGCAGGTGGCCGTCGCCGAAGCGCCAGAGCCCCCACTCGCCGACGCCGGTGTCGACGAGGATTGTCTTGCCGCCGCTGCGCAGGACGAAGGTGAGGACACGCGACTCCTGGATCGCGTCTGGGTCAGGGACATAGGGCAGCCACGCCTCGCGCGATACGTGGGGGATGAAGTCCTTTGGTAGGAACCGCCAGTCGGCGTCCCGAGCTATCGTGATTTCGACGTTGCCAACGACCAGGTCTGCTGCCACGGTGATCTCGCTCCTCGCTCTGCCCGTAAGTGGCGCTACTATACGCCGGGAAAGCCCGCCGTGATCGATAGCCCGTCCTGCGCCGGGATCTTCCCCCGGTCGCGAGGTTTTGCGAGTATTTGAGACTGGTTTTATCCTAGGCGGACATCCACCGCCGCGAAGGGGAGTGCATGAACCCGGCCGAGTTCCTGACCATCAGCAGCGCCGTCGTCGGCGACCGCGAGGCGCTCGTCTCCGGCGACGGCAGCAAGCGCGTCACCTACGAGCAAATGGGGTCAGACGTCGCACGCCTCACCAACGCGCTGATGACGATGGGCGTCAGCGCCGGCAGCCGCGTCGCCGTCATGGCGACGAACTCCCCGGAATACGTCGAGGTCTACTACGCCTGCGCCAAGCTCGGCGCTTGCTTCGTGCCGATCAACTTCCGGGCCAAGCGCGAAGAGCTCGCCCACATGCTCAAGGTCTCGGAGAGCAGCGTCCTCTTCGTCGAGGGCCGCTACCTCGAGATCATCGAGTCGATTCGTCCTGACCTCGGCGAGCTGAAGCATATCGTCCGCCTCGATGCGGGCCTCGAAGACGAGAGCAGCTTCGTATCGCTGCTCGCCGGTGCGTCGGACGAGGAGGTCTTCCTCGACGTCGACCTCGATGAGCCGACTGCCCTCATCTTCACCTCGGGCACGACGGCGCTGCCCAAGGGCGTCGAGTTGACCTTCCTCAACCTCTCGCTCTACGTCGTGAACACGATGAGCCCGGCGGACCCGAGCGCCGACCAGGACGTCACGATGGTTTCCGTCACTTTCGCGCACGTTGCCGGCCTCACCGCACTGCTGTCCTCGATCTGGGGCGGCCGCAAGCTGGTGACGCTGCCGCAGTTCGAGCCGGAAGCGTGGCTACGCGCCGTCGAGCGCGAGCGCGTGACGCACGCCTTTGTAGTGCCGACGATGCTCAAGCGGATCATGGAGCACCCGAACTTCAAGAACTACGACCTCAGCTCGCTGCAGCTGATCACCTATGGCGCGGCGCCGATGCCCTACGAGGTCGTCTGTACGGCGATCGAGAACTTCAGCTGCGGCCTGATGAACGCCTACGGTCAGACCGAGAGCACCTCGTCCCTGACCTTCCTCGGCCCGGATGACCACCGCCTCAACGGCAACGACGCCGAAAACGCGAAGAAGCTGCACCGCCTGCGCTCCGTCGGCCGCCCGATGGACGACGTGACGATTGCGATCATGGATGCCGCCGGCAACTTCCTGCCCAGCGGCGCCGAGGGTGAGATCTGCGTCCAGAGCGCCCGCGTCATGAAGGAGTACCTGAAGGCAGCCGACGCGACGCATGACGCGGTGCACGACGGCTGGCTCCACACCGGCGACCAGGGCTACCTGGACGAGGACAGCTATCTGTTCATCACCGGCCGCGTCAAAGACCTGATCATCCGCGGCGGTGAGAACATCTCTCCCGGCGAGATCGAATCGATCATCGAGAGCCACCCGGCGGTCGAAGAGGTTGCGGTGATCGGCGTACCGGACGCTGAGTGGGGTGAGACGGTGAAAGCGATCGTCGTCCTGCGCGATGCCTTCGACGGGGCGTTCGACGAGATCCGCAGCTACGCTCGGGAGCGCCTCTCCAGCTACAAGACGCCGGCGTACATCGCTTTCGTCCCCGAGCTGCCCCGTAACCCGATGGGCAAGGTGCTCAAGACTGACCTCCGCCGCGACCACGGCGCCGCCGACAACAACTAGCAGCGATCGCGAAACGCTGTAGCTGCATGTCTTTAGACTTGCGAGTGTCGCCCGCAGCGCTCACATACGTATGGGCGACGGCCGTATGCGCATGCGCAAAATGCGGCCGAGTTCGCAGCAAGTCTAAAGACATGCAGCTACATTTCTTGCCAGAAGGAGCAGCCTCAACGTGAAATACGGACTCGTCTTCCCGCAGACCAGCATCGGCACTGACCCGATCGCGATTCGCGACTTCGCCCAGGCGACGGAGGGTGCGGGCTTCGACCACATGCTGCTCTACGACCACGTCACCGGCGCCCACCCGAGCCGCTTCGAGGAGGCAGGCAACTTCAGGCCTCAGAACAGCGGCCGGACCTACACGTATGAAGCGCAGTTTCATGAGCCGCTGACGACGATCGCCTGGCTGGCGGCGTCGACGAGCACGCTGAACTTCGTCACCAGCGTCCTCGTCCTGCCGATGCGCCAGACGGTGCTCGTCGCGAAGCAAGTGGCGCAGATCGACCTGCTCAGCGGCCACCGCTTCAAGTTCCTGGTGGGCCCGAGCTGGAACTTCACCGAGTACGAGGCGCTCGGCACCGACTTCAACACGCGCGGCGAACGGATGGAGGAGCAGATCGACGTCCTGCGCGAGTTGTGGTCACAGCCGCTCGTGACCTTCGAGGGCAAGTACCACAACCTCGACCGCGTTGGCATCAATCCGCTGCCGGAGCGTCCGATCGAAATCTGGATCGGCTGCGCCGCCCGCCAGAAGACGCTTCGTCGTGTCGCGAAGTATGCCGACGGCTGGATGCCGCTCCTGATCCCGCCGGAGACGCCGGAGCTGGGTGTGCAGCGGCTGCACAAGTACCTGCAGGAGGAGGGCCGCCCGCAGGACGCCGTGCAGCTCATCCCGCGCACCTACCCGCTGCGCAAGAACCCGGACGGCAGCCCAGCGGACTACGTTGGTCTCGCGAAGTTCTGGCAATCGGCCGGCGCGGAGCAGATCACCATCCACACGAACACCGTCGACCCCGAGATGAGCCCGTCAGAGATTCTGCAAAGCGCCCTCGACGCGAAGAAGGTGCTGGAGCAAGAGATCGGCTAGCAATCTGCTTGCGCGGTGTAAGACTCTGGCCTTTATCTCGTGTGATGCACTTGAGAAAGGAGGACGGAGCATGACCGAGTCTAGCGACGAGGACATCGAGCAACTCGACCGGGACCTAGAGCCACTACTGAGTGAGGCAGTTCCTGTACACGCTCGCGTGGCGAAGGACATCGGCCTGCACTACTCCTTGCGGATGTCTACACAGGAGATGAGCGAGTTTGATGAGGCGGCGAGCGCCCGCGGCATGCGCCTGGATGATTTCATGATCGCCGCGGCGAGGGCCGCAATGTACAACGATGTCGACCTCGACCGGGCGTGGCTCATTGGCAATGTGCGGGACAAGGCATACGAGTTGACGGTGGCTATTGATCGCCTTGTCCACAAGTTGCCGCCGCCAACGGGCTGATGGCCAGATGAACAGCGGTTCAGCTCCAAGGGTTCAGGCCGCTCATGATATGGCGATCAAGATTGCCCCGGTGGACAACGTGCCTTCCGGCGTCACCAGCGCTGCCTGAGAGACACTCATCTCTTATATCGATCGGATGAGAACCTCAGCGGCTAGCTAGGCGCTAGAAGACTCGATGACTCAATAGAGCGGTTGAGAAGCTGGCTGCCTAGGCGACCGCTACCGGCGCGTCCAGGATCTCCCGCAGGCTCAGCTTCAGGCCCTCGTCCAGCCTGGCGCTGGGGAGCTGGAGGTCGAAGTTCTCGCCGTCGCGCGTACGAATCGTCAGATAGACCGGGTCGGCGCCGGGGCGTTCCTGCAGCAGGCGGAAGACGGCGGCGAGACGCTTCTGGTCGGCGTCTTCGTCTTCGGTCTCCTCCATCTGCAGGCGCAGGGGCTGAGGCCTCATCACCACCGGCGGAGGAGGCGGCGCAGCCGGCTCGTCGTAGGACGGCGGCTCCTCGATCGGCGGCGGTGCTGATTCGTAGACGGGCGCTTCGTACGCCGACGGCGGCGGTGCTTCATACGTCGGCGGCGTGTCGTAGACCGGTGGCGGCTCCGAAACGCGCGGCGCATCTGACACGCGGGGCATCGGGCTGTAGGCGGCGCCTGCACTCGTGCGACCGTTGCCGTTGCGGTAGCCGTTCCCGTTCCCATTGCGTCCGCCGCGCTGACCGGGCGCCGGGACGTCCATCGTTACGTAGGCGAGCCAGTCCGGCGGGGTGAAGTCGTCGGTGAAGCCGGACGCCTCCTGGACGCCCGCGGAGATGCGCTCACCGCGCTCCCGGACGCGGACCTGCATGAGGACGATCGAGCCGGTGGTCCAGAGGTCCTGGGTGCGTTCATACACGTCAGGCCAGACCGTAACTTCCAGCGTGCCTGAGAGGTCGGTGACCTCGGCGGCGATAAAGGTGCGCCCGTCCCGCGTGGCGAGACGGCGGCTGGAGCCAACGATGCCGCCCATGACGTAGTCGCGGCCCTGGGACGGGACGTCGGCGAGCAGCTCTGGCGTGATCTCGTTGCAGAGGGCGGTGACGTGCGGCGCCAGCAGCGGCGCGGCGTGGGTCAGCGGGTGCTCCGAGAGCCAGATGCCGAGGAGGTCCTTCTCCCAGGCGAGCAGCTCCGATTTCGGGATCGGCGCGCTCTCGATGTTGATGCTGGTGAGCGGTGTCGCCACTTCTTCGCCGAAGAGGTCGAACATCGTCGTCTGCCCGGTCTCGCGCAGCTTCTGGGCGCTCTGGGCCATGCTGAGGATGCGGTCGAGGTTGGCGAGCAGCGAGCCGCGAGCCTCGGCGCTGCCGGCGATCGAGTCCATGGCGCCGGCCTTTATCAACGACTCCAGCGCGCGCTTGTTCACGTTGCGCGCGTTGAGGCGGCGGCAGAAGTCGTCCATCGAGCTGAACGGCCCGTTTGTGGTGCGCTCCTCGATCAAGGACTCGGCGGCGCCGGTGCCGACGTTCTTGATCATCGCGAGGCCGAAGCGGATGCCGGTCTTGCCTTCTGCGGTCTCCTCGAGCGAGAAGTTCGCCTGGCTGTGGTTCACATCCGGGACGAGGACCGGGATACCGAGGCGGACGCACTCGTTGTACGCCTGGGCGATGCGCTCGAGGGTGCCGGCCGGGCTGCTGTCCGCGCCCATCAGAACGGCGGTGAGGTACTCCTCGGCGTAGTTCGCCTTCAGCCAGGCGGTCTGGTAGGCGATCGTGCCGTACGAGTACGAGTGGGCCTTGTTGAAGGCGTAGCCAGCGAAGGGCTCGATCAGCTCGTAGACGCGCTGGGCGTCTTGCATCGTGTAGCCCTTTTCGACGGCGCCGTTTAGGAAGCGCTCCTTCTCCTGGGCCATGAGGTAGGCGATCTTCTTGCCCATCGCCTTGCGCATGATGTCGGCCTGGCCAAGGGTGTAGCCGGCGAACTTCTGCGCGATCTTGAGTACCTGGTCCTGGAAGACGATGACGCCGTAGGTCGGGTTGAGGATGTCGGCGAGGTCGTCGTGGGGGTAGTGAATTTCCTCCAGCCCGTGCTTGGCGCGGCAGAAGGTGCCGATGTGCTGCATCGGGCCCGGGCGGTACAGCGCCACGAGCGCGGCGAGGTCGTCGACTGAGGTCGGCTTCAGCTCCTGGACGGCGCGGCGCATGCCCGCCGACTCAAGCTGGAAGACGCCGAAGGTTTCGCCCTCAGCAAGGCCCGCAAAGGTCTTCTCGTCGCCGTCAGGCAACAGCTCCAGCGCAACCTTGATGCCGTGGCGCTCGTGGATCAGGTCGACGGCGCGCTCGAGGATCGTCAGGTTCGAGAGGCCCAGGAAGTCCATCTTCACGAGGCCAATCGAGGCGACCTGCTCCATCGCGTACTGCGTCGTCGGCAGGGCGCCGACATCGCCACGGGCGGGCCGGGCGAGGGGCAGGTGGTTCACCAGCGGGTCGGTACTGATCACGACACCGGCGGCGTGGGTGCCGGCGTTGCGGGCGACACCCTCGAGGCGGCGGGCGTAGTCGATCAGGTTCTCGACCTGCTTGTCGGTCTCGAAGGCGGTGCGAAGCTCAGCGCTCTCCGTCATCGCGCGGTCGATCGTCATGTGCACCGCGGTGGGGATGAGGCGGGCGACGCGGTCGACGTCGGCGTAGCTCATGCCGAGCGCGCGGCCGGTGTCGCGAATTGCCGCCTTCGCGCCGAGGGTGCCGAAGGTGATGATCTGCGCGACGCATTCGGGGCCGTAGCGTTCGGCGGTCCAGCGCAGGACCTCTTCGCGGCGAACGTCGGAGAAGTCGAAGTCGACGTCAGGGGCTTCGGGGCGCTCGAAGTTGAGGAAGCGCTCGAAGACGAGGTTGGCGCCGAGCGGGTCGATGTCGGTGACGCCAAGCGTGTACAGGATCAACGACGCCGCAGCCGAGCCTCGCACGCCCATGCGGATGCCAGCGCCGCGTGCGAAGGTCGCGATCTCGCGGACGATGTGCATGTAGTTGGTGAAGCCCGTCGCCTTGACGACTTCGAGCTCGTAGCGGAGGCGTTCGTCACCGGCATCGCCCGCGTCTGGCAGGCGGCGGCGCAGGCCCTCCCAGCAGAGTCGCTCCAGGTAGTCGTGCGGCGTCTCTCCCGGCGGGCACTCGGGCTCGGGCATGTGCAGGCGGCCGAACTCGAGCTCGATCTCGCACTGCTCGGCGATTTTCCAGGTGTTCGAGACGGCGTCGAGGTTGTCGGCGAAGACCGCCTTCATCTCCTCTTCGGACCGCACGTACAGCGGGCCGAGCATCTTCATCCGCTTCTCGTCCTGGATGGTCGAGTTGGTGCCGATGCAGAGGAGGACGTCGTGGCTGTCGTGGTCGCCGGGCGTCAAGTAGTGCGAGTCGGCCGTGGCGACGAGCGGGACGCCCATCTCCTTCGACAGCTCGATGATCGCGCGCTTGGCGGGCGTGAACTCGGGCAGGGCGGTCGTGTCCTGGACCTCGAGGTAGTAGCCGTCGAAGTGCTCGCGGTACCAGTTGATCGTCGCCCGCGCCTCGTCCATGCGGCCGTCCATGATCAGGCGGTGCAGCTCACCGGACGGGCAGCCAGAGAGGACGATAATGCCCTCGCCGAGGTTCTCCATCAGGTCGCGGTCCATGCGCGGGCGGTAGTAGTAGCCCTCGAGGTGGGAGCTGGTGACGAGCTTCAGAAGGTTCTGATAGCCCTTGTTGTTCTTCGCCAGCATCGTCAGGTGATACGGCTGCTTGTCGCCGGCGTCGCGGGTGAGGCGTGACCCCGGGGCGACGTAGCCTTCGACGCCGATAATCGGCTTGATGCCGTTCTTGCGGGCAGCGCGGTAGAAGTCGATCGCGCCGTAGAGGGCGCCATGGTCGGTAATCGCGACGGCTTCCTGGCCCAGCTCTTTGACGCGATCCATGAGTGGATCGATGCGGGTCAGACCATCGAGAAGTGAGTACTCGGTGTGAAGGTGTAGGTGGGTAAACATTTGTTTGGGCCTATCGATTATAGGCCGAATGGCGGCGGGCTGTACGCAGTCCTTATGTTATCGTGATCCTGGTCTTTCACGAGGGACGATGCGGATACTTCGAGTCTTGAGGGTGAAACGAACGACACCCTGGGTGGCCAGGTTAGCGCTGTTCGTCCTTCTCTTTCAGATTAGCGCCATCGACCACCACACCCACGTCGAAGACGTGACCGGGATTGTCGGCAGCTCGCAGCATGCGATGCACTGCCACGGCGCCGCAGGAAGCTGTGTGAGTGGCGCCACCGAGCAGCCGGCAATCCTGACGCAATCGGACATTCTCCCCAGTCACCCTACGCTGACATTGCTCGCCGTTGTCGGCGATTACGCGATCCCGGCAGACGCCGTTCTGTCTCTCGGTACAGAGCCTCCTCAAGCGTAGGCGGACACACCTCAGCAACGTGACGTACGGGACTGCCATCCGCAGGAAGGCGATATCGTCGCCTCGTGCCCCGGCGTCCCCATCGCAAGGAGTTGAAATGTTCCGTTCTCGACGTGGCCTTTTCGCCACGAGTGCACTATTGCTCGCTGTCAGCGCGTTCATCGTGTCGACGGCGATCGCTTCCGCCCACGAGCGCCGGGCTGTCGGTGAGTACAGCTTCGTCGTGGGTTGGCTAACCGAGCCCGCATTTGTCGACCAGCCGAACTCGCTGGATCTGCGCATCTCCAAGACTGCCGACGCGTCGCCAGTCACCGGCCTGAACACGAGCCTGAAGTTCGAAGTGACCGCCGACGGCAAGACCAAAGAGGTCCCGATCGCTGCTCGCTTCAACACGCCCGGCGCCTACAACGCCTATGTCTTCCCGACCAAGACCGGTGTCTACACCTTCCGGATTTACGGGACGATCGAAGGCAAGCAGATCGACGAGAAGTTCACCTCGGGCCCCGGCACCTTCGGGTCGATTGAAGAGCCGAACTACTTCCCGACGGCCCTCGGCGCAGCGGCCGATGAGGAGATGGGTGGCTTCGAGCAGCGGATTGCCGCCCTCGAGAGCGACTCTGACAGCGGTTCCAGCAACAGCGGCACGCTCTTCGGCATCATCGGTATCGTCGTTGGCGCGGTAGGCCTCGCAGTGGGCGGCCTCGCCCTGTCTCGAAGCGGTAAGTCGGCCTAGCCGATGCTCCGCGCGGCTCTTGCCGCCTTGTTCGTGGTTGCCGTCCTGGCTGTCGCCGGGGCGGTAACCTCCGAGGCGCACGCTAACCTCGCTCGTTCAGAGCCGGCCGCGAACTCGGTCGTCCCGACGAGTCCGGCCCAGGTGGTCATGGAGTTCACGGAACCGCCGGACCTCCACTTCTCCTCCTGGGTGATCTACGACGCGACGGCCAGCCAGGTCGCCACCGGTCCGTTTCAATCGCTCAACGGCAGCGACACGACGCTCTTCTTCGTCCCGCCGCAGCTGGCGAATGGGACGTTCACGGTGGCGTACCGGGTGCTGTCCACAGTCGACGGCCATGTGAGCCAGTCGACGCTCTCATTCTCGGTCGGAGCGCCGAGCACCGGAGTCGCTCCAACCGTCCCGACCGATGCGTTTGGCAGCAGCGGTCCGCCGAAGGCTCTCTCCGTATTTAGCCGCTGGTTGACCTTCATTTCGATGACGATGGCGGTGGGCGTGGTCGTCTTCGTCCCCGCGGTCTTGATTCCCGGTCTGGTGCGCCGGCCGCTTGAATCCGGTGCGGTTGAAGCCCTACGAGCCGTCATCGGCCGGTTCTTCGTTGCCACCATCGTCCTGCTGGCGGTCGCGGCGGTCCTGGCGCTGCTCATGCAGGCCTGGCGAAACACGGGAAGCTTCGGCGATGGGATCAGCAACCTCGGCAACATCCTGACGGACTCGCGGTTTGGCCATACCTGGATCGCCCGGGCGTTCCTGATTGCCGGGCTGGCGGAGCTGGCGCTGATCTCGCGCTCCGGTCTTCGACTGGATGCTCGCGCCCTTCCCACGTGGGGGCTGCTGGCAGTAGTCGCCCTCGCAATACCGGTGACGCAGAGCCTCAACAGTCACGCGGCCGCCGGAGCAGACTTCACCGTCCTCGCAACTGCTGCCGACTGGCTTCACATGGTCGGAGCCGGGGCGTGGATCGGCGGCCTGGTCGTCCTCGTGATGCTGCTCAGCGTGATACGTGCTGCCCTGGCAGAGGGCGAGCGCGGGCGTTTGCTCGCGACGCTCATCCCCCGATTCTCGGCTGTGGCGATCGCCGCGGTCAGCGCTATCGTGGTGACCGGCGTCTTCCAGTGGGCGCTGCGCATCGGGAACATCGACGACACGCTGAACAGCGGGTACGGCCAGGGCATCATCGCGAAGACGGTGCTGCTGCTACCGATGCTCGCACTCGGCGCCGCAAACCTCCTGATTATCAGTCCGCGATTCCGAGACCTCGCGTCCCGCGCCGAAGCACCTCTCGACCCTCTGCGTTTGCTGGGCGCGCGATTCCGCAGTAGCGTGGCTTTAGAGGTCACGCTCGGTGCCTCAATCTTGCTGGCAACCGCCTTTGTCACCGACACGTCGCCGCCTGCCGGCAATGTTGCGGCGCCGGAGCCGGGCATCAACCAGGAGCAGAAGGTCAACGACCTCGATATCCTGCTGGTCGTGCTACCGGGCACCGTCGGGCAGAACCAGGTCTTCATCGAGCTGGAAGACACCCGCGGCGCAAAAGAGCCGGTCTCCCAGGTGCTCGTCACCTTCACGTACAAGGACGAGAACCTCGGCGAGACGGAGCTGGCGGCGGAGCTCCAGCCTGACGGGCGATACATGGTCACCGGGCAGCAGATGAGTCTGCCGGGTACGTGGGAGATATCGCTCACCATCCTGCGGTCGGGGGCGTCCGATGCCACGCCGGCCTTTGAGATAGAAATTTCGCCTGCCTGAGCGGGCATAAGGAGATACCTATGTTGAAGCGACGAGTAGCAGTCGTCATCGCAGCGATGACGATGCTTCTCCTGGCGACGAGCCAGGTGAGTGAAGCCCACTCGCGCCCTATCCGGTTCACGCCGGAGCCCGGTGCTGTCCTCGCTACCGCACCAGAGAGCATCCAGGGCTGGTTTACGAGCGACATCCGCAACGTGCAGGACTCGTTCATCCAGGTCTTCGACGGCTCGAAGAACCGCGTCGATACCGGCTCGATCGGCCTGAGCCGTGACCGCCGCAATATGTCGATCAGCCTGAAGCCCGGCCTCGGCGAAGGAGCGTACACCGTCTATTGGAGCACGCACGACGACGCGGACGACGAGGTATTCGCCGCATGCTATGTCTTCTTCGTGGGCCAGGCGGCCGCAGACAAAGCTGTCGCCGACGGCCTGGCGATGGACGGCGGCGCGAACTGCCCGGCCAACGCGACGGAGTCGAGTGGCTCGTCCGTCGAAATCAGCGTCAAGGTTTCGGGTACGTCGGCGACGGTCACGATGAACCCGACGAACTTCGACCCGTGCTGCCTAGACGGGACAACGCGCGATCCCGGCAAGGGCCACTACCACATCTACCTCGACAAGATCCCCGCGGAGTTGACGGGGGAGGAGCACAGCCATGACACGGGTGCCGGTAGCGGGAGCTCCGGCCACTCGCACGAGTCGTCGTCCTCGGAGGCGGAAGACCCGAACGGACTGATCGAGAACCCCATCATGTGGAACACCAACAGCTACACGTTCAAGGACCTGAAGCCGGGGGTGCACACTGTCGCCGTCGTACTCAACTACGCCGACCACTCGTCCTACACGCCGCCAGTCGTAACCTCAGCAAACTTCGTCGTCGGCGATAGCGGTGGTGGTGGCGGCATTGAGACCTGGATGTTCATTGCCGGCCTCGGTGTGGCAGCGGCAGTGGGTCTGGCCGCCGGCCGAGTGCTCGGGAAGGTCTGACCGAACGGCCCATGTTCATAACTGGCGGGTGTGCTGAAGTGGATGGGGAGGGTGAGGTGCATTGAAGTCAGCACGCTCGCGCGGGCATTCAGTATTGCTGAGCTCCAGAAGGCCAGCATCGGTCGCGTTGTTGTCGGCCGTGGTGCTGGCAGCAACGCTCTTCGCCCTCGGCGTTCATCCGCGTGCGGCGAGCAGCCACGCGCTGCTCGTCCAGGCGGAGCCGCCCGCGAACTCCCAGATCCGCGAACCCCCGACGGTACTGACCCTGCACTTCAGCGAGCCGCTGGAGCGCAGGTTCAGCAGCGCCAGGGTGACGAATCAGCAGAATGAGCGCGTCGACGATCGCATTGAGTTCGACGACAACGACCGGGCGGTGATGCGCGTCTATCTCAAAGACGGCGCAATCAAGCCTGACTACTATCTCGTCTACTGGGAAAACGTCTCGACAGTCGACGGACACCGGATCACGGGCAGCTATCCGCTAACCGTACTCGAGGCCGACGGGCGATCGCCGAGCGGTAACCCGATCTCCGTGACGAACGAGGTCTCCGGCGAGAAGCCTGACGTCCTGCGCGTGATTACCAAGTTCGTCCTGCTGATCGCGGGCTGCAGCCTGGCGGGTGCGCTCGCATTCGTGACCTTCGTGACCCCGGGCCTCACGCGGCCGGACAGTCAGGGACTGCGCGGTGGCTTCGACCGGCTCGCGCTCGCAATCGCCGCCGCCTCCGTGGCGGTGCTGGGCCTCTTCGGTGCCTTCGAGATCCTGTTGCAGGCGAACGAGCTCGGCGTCGGCGTCGGTGACGTCTTCGATACGCAGTGGGGTGAGCGCTGGCTCTGGCGCAACCTCGTGCTGCTGCCGGCACTGCTTCTCGTCGGTGGCGCCTACCTCGCCGGCGCCCGGCGCGTTGTCACAGGGCTCGCGTTAGTTGCGGCGGGCGGGTACCTGGCGATCACCTCCAGCGTCAGCCACAGCGCGGCCGGTGCCGGGGCGTTCTGGGCCGCGGGCTCTGACTTCGTCCACCTGCTGGGCGCCTCGGTCTGGGTCGGCATGCTCGCGCTCGTCGTGCTGCTGTTCATTCGCGCCCGCAAGGGACTGCCGGACGGTGAGCGCTACCCTGCGCTGGTCGCCGTGCTCCGACGCTTCTCGACGATTGCCGTGATCAGCGTCGCCCTGATCCTCTTCACGGGTACCGTGAACACGGTCATAGAGATCGCGAAGCCGTCCGACCTCTTCAGCACCAACTATGGCAATGCGCTGCTTGTGAAGCTGGCGCTGCTGTTGCCGTTGCTCTTCGTCGGCGGCGCCAATGCCTACCTCTTCCGCCCCGACCTCGAGGATGAGGTCACCGGCCCCAACCGCGGCACCACCCACAACGAGCGCATGGCGGAGGCGGAGCAGGCGCTCAACCGCACCGTTCGGTGGGAAGCCGGCATCGCGGTCCTGGTGATCGCGGTGGTGGCGCTGCTGGTGCAGCTCACGCCGACGCGCGGTCGGCTCGACGTCCAGGAGACCCAGGGAGTGTTCACCGGGACGACGGAGCAGGACAACATCTCGGTCACGCTGCAGGTCGACCCGCGGCAGCCGGGAAACAACACGTTCTCCGTCTATCTCGCCGGCGACATCACGAACGTCGAGTCGGTCCGTCTCAACTTCTGGCCGAACGGTGACTCCAGCCAGGAGTCGCGCCTGATCCTCGATGCATCGAACCCGCCGACCTTCTACGTCGGGCAGGGCGCGAACATTGCGCAGGCCGGTACGTGGGAGGTGCAGGCCTTCGTCCGGCGCGCGGCCGGCACCGGGTCGGACGTCACCATCCCCTTCGACGTCAACGTCCGGGCACCCGGCGGCCAGGCAAACCAGGTGAAGCAGGGCGGCATGTTCGCGCTGCCGGTGGACCTCACGGTGGGCTCTGCGGCGCTGATCGTGGCATCTGCGGTCGTGTCCGCAGGCGTCGTCTTCGTCAGCGTGCGACGTCCCGGGTTCTCCGGTGGCTACGGCACGCTCTTCGCCGAGCAGGTCGCCGACCGCCTCCCCGCGGTGCGGCCTGCCTGGTCCCTGGTCGTGCTTGTGATCTTCGGCATCGGCCTTGGGCTGCTGGTCGGCGCCCACAGGCACGGACGTCTCAACGAGTCGCAGGCGAAGGCAGGCAACCCGGTCGAGGCCACCGCCGATTCGATTGCGCGGGGCCAGATGCTGTTCTCCCAGAACTGTACCCAGTGTCACGGTGAGAGTGGTCGCGGCGACGGCCCTCTGGCGAACTCGCTGCCGTTGAAGCCGGCGAACCTCTACGACCACATCCCGTATCACCCGGATGGCTTCTTCTTCAGCGTGATCACGAGCGGCGTCGGCGGTGTCATGCCGTCCTTCAAGAACTCGATTAGCGAGGAGGACCGCTGGAACATCCTCAACTACCTCCGAGCGACGTTCACGGAGGCGCCGGCGGAGCAGTAAGAGTGGGCTTTCGACAGCCGCTCTTTTGTCCTGAACGGGGCGTTAGCCGGGTGTCTCAGGTGGATGTTCTGCTGATCGTGGAAGGCCAGATCCTTCGCTCTGGCTCAGGATGACAAGAGAGCGAGCGCCCGGTCACACGATGGTCGGCCGTTACAGCCTCGCTGACAACAGTCAGAGGACGGCTTGGGGGCTGGTATGCCTGCCAACCTGCGTCGAGGTACCATAAGAAGATGAACGACCTCTACGAGCGCGTCGACAGGGCGCTGGACGAGATCCGCCCGTACATCCACTCCCACGCCGGGGACGTAAACCTGGTGGACGTGAGCGATGAGGGCGTCGTCAAGATTCAGATGGTCGGCACCTGTGACAGCTGCCCGATGAGCATGATCACGCTGCGCCTCGGTATCGAGCGCATCCTGATGGAGAAGGTTTCCGGCATCAAGGAAGTCCTCTCCCTCAGGCCCGACGAGTTCGATCTCGACTTCGACCTGCCCGAGGACGACGACGACAGAAAGTCCTGACCAGCCCCTCGGAGATGCTCGTCCCGCCGTAGGGTCCGCGCGCCCTTCTGCATCTCGCCCTGCCGCCGATGACGAGGGACTGATCGAGGAGCTGCGCGAGCTGCCCCAGGAGATCGCCGGCGTTGGCGATGCGGTCCGTGCCGACTTCGAGGGCACCTGGCTAGCGCACAAGTCGGTCGACGCCTACTTCTGGCTGATGGACCGCGCGCCAACCTCGACACGCGGCCGGCTCACGATGGCCGCGGTGATCATGGTGGTCGCGCTGGCGCCCTCGGTCGCGCTGCTCTACATCTCGTTCACCGCCGGGTCCGAGGCGACCTCGGACTGGTTCGGCAAGCTGGGGTACCCCGGCATCTTCCTCGCAAACTTCGTCGGTCAGGCCACCCTCTTCATCCCCGTGCCCGGCATCACCGCCGCGGGCCAGGCGTTGATCGTCAGCAGCAGCACCGTGCTCAGCCCGTTCTGGGTCGGTGTGATCGGCGGCCTCGGCATGGCGATCGGCGAGATCACCGCCTACGTCGCTGGTATGGCGACGGCCCTGGTTGCGCAGGAAGAGGACCTGAAGCCGCCGAAGCGGTTCGAGAAGGTGATCAACCGAATTACCCGCGGCGTGAACTGGCTGATGGGCCACTACGGCATGCCGACGCTCTTTGTCCTCTCAGCCGTCCCCAACGTCTTCTTCGAGGTTGCGGGCTGGACCGCCGGCGCGACCCGCTACGCGTTCTGGAAGTTCATGCTCTCCGTCGGCGCCGGCAAGATTACGCGCGGCCTGCTCCTCGCGTACGTCGGCGAGCGCTTCTTTGTGGAGCCCTTCGAGCGCCTGCTGGGAATTTAGGTCGCAGTTCTGGATTAACCAGAGCTTCATGCGGGCGTAATATTCCCGCCAAATGTCGAGTTAGTATGTTGTGACATAGCGGCCCACGATTTCAGGTGATGACCCGCACCTGAAATCGGGACATCCCCGCAGCTGGGCAAGGAGGCCTGAGGTGGTGCTGCGCCGCATCCCGAGAATCACCGCGTTAGCCCTCATTCTGGGGGTTCTGATCCTTTCGCCGACTGGGGCTCCGCATGCCGTAGATGCCGCGCCACCCGAGGACAAGCCCGGCAACTCGGGAACGCCTCCCGGTCAGAGTGGTGATCCACCCGGAAACAGCGCCAACGCGCCCGGCCAATCGTCTGATCCGCCTGGGAACAGTGGCGATGCACCGGGTCAGTCTGGTACGCCCGGCAACAGCGGAGACGCGCCGGGTCAGGACGTAACGCCACCGAGCGAGAC
>JBFWZE010000005.1:5169-9037 GCA_050185685.1 Dehalococcoidia bacterium | reverse complement strand
GCCCGCGCAATCAGTGCCGTTTGTTGCCGCGATTGCCGAGGCTGTGCCTGAACCGGCGGTCGAACCGCAGCCACAGCCTGCACCTCAGGTGGCGACGGTGGCCTCCACGCCGCTCACACCCGCCGCGCCGCCTGCGTTCATTCCGCCGGAAACGAAGCGGATCATTGAGAACGTTTTTGACCAGGTACCGGGTCTTGGAGACCTCTCGACGAACCTCGGCGTGATCGGAATAAACCTGCTGCTGGCGATCATCGCACTGATCTGCTTGCTGCTGGCTACGACGATCTTCAACGCGACGCTCAAGGAGAACGCCGGCTCGCTTTCGATCGACTCGCGTATTCGTTCTGCCTGGACAGTGCTACACCTCGGCAGCGTCTCGATCGACGACCTCCCGGCGCCGATTGCCCGCGCGATCACGTTGTTACAGCCGGTGGTTCTCCTCTCCCTGACAGCCGTTGTCTACGGCGCGCTGGACCCGAACTTCGGCTGGAACGAAACGAGTCTTGTCCTCTTCATCGGTCTGATCGCCGGCATTACCCTGACGACTTTTCTGTTCGAGGGCGGCCAGGTGCTGGTCTCTTCGCGCCGGTTCAAGACCGATGCTCACCTGCGGCTCTTCCCGACCGCCATCCTGATTGCCGCGCTGTCGGTGCTGCTGACACGGCTGACCTCGTTTCACCCCGGCGTGATCTTTGGCTTTGTCGGCTCTGCTGTGATCTCTGCCTCTGGTGTGAACCGCCGCCAGGAAGGCCTGATCGTCTGGCTGCCGTTGTTTGGGCTCTTCTGCGTCAGCCTCGTTGCGCTGGCCCTGGTTACGCCGCTGCGAGAGTGGAGCGCCGGACGGGACGATATCTGGTCGACCATCCCCGAGACGATTGCGGTCGCGGTATTTGTTGGTGGTGGGCAAAGCGTGCTACTCAGCCTGCTCCCGGTCACCTTTAACGACGGCCACAAGGTCTGGAACTGGAGTCGGATCGCCTGGTTCGCGCTGGCGCTTCCCGCGACGTTTGTCTTCTTCCACGCGTTGCTGAACCCCGACTCGGGCTACGCGGACCTTGCGCAGGAGACGAGAGCGGTCGTCATGCTCGGTATTTGCGTCGGCCTTTTGGCGCTAGCGATGCTGGTCTGGCTGTACTTCTGGATGCGCGAGGCACGCATGCAGGGCGCGGGAGCCTAGCACCGCCTCAGAACAAGAAGAGCGCCTCGGAAGAGACGCTCCTTGATTCGAAGCGGTCGGCGGTCAGGCCAACGCTTCCGCGTCCGCTTTTTCCATCTCGAAGGACTTGTGGAGGGCGCGCACGGCGTCGGCCACCCGGTCCTCGGCGATGATGCAGGTGATACGGATCTCGCTGGTCGAAATCATCTCGATATTGATGTTCGCGTCCGTCAGGGTACGGAACATGCGGGAAGCGAAGCCCGGCGCGCTCTGAATGCCGGTGCCGACGATGCTGACTTTGCCGATGCGGTCGTCCGTGATCACCTCAGCGCCGCCCAGCTGCTCAGCGACCTCTTCGACGATAGGCAGGGCGCGCGTCAGCTCTGCCTTGCCCACGGTGAAAGTCAGGTCGGTGCGGCCGTCCGCGGAGGCGTTCTGGACGATGACGTCGACCGAGAGGTGGTGCTCGGCGAGCGGCTCGAAGACGGAGGCGGCAATGCCCGGCTTGTCCGGCACGCCCCGCAGCGTGATCTTGGCGACGTCCAGGTCGTGGGCGATGCCGCGGACGCGGTTGAACTGCTCCATGTCGATGCCTCCGTGGATGAGCGTGCCGGGAGCCTCCGTGAAGCTCGAGGCGACGAGAATCGGGACGTTGTAGACGGCGGCGATTTCGACCGAGCGCGCCTGCATGATCTTCGAGCCCTTGCTCGCCAGCTCCAGCATCTCCTCGTAGGTGATGTCGACAAGCTTGCGGGCGTCGGGGCAGATGCGCGGGTCGGCGGTGTACACGCCATCGACGTCGGTGAAGCGTTCACAGCGGCCCTGCAGCACGGCGGCAAGGGCGACGGCGGTGAGGTCCGAGGCGCCGCGGCCGAGCGTGGTCACGTCCATGTCCTCGGTCATGCCCTGGAAGCCGGCAACGATCACGACGCGGCCCGCGGCGAGCTCTTTGCGAATGCGCTCAGGCTCGATGCCGACAATCCGGGAACGCATGTGGACGGAGTCGGTGCGCAGGCCGGCCTGGGAGCCGGTGAGGCTGATCGCGTCGACGCCCATCGTGTGCAGGCACATCGACATCAACGTGCTCGAGACGATCTCGCCGGTCGAGAGCAGCGCGTCCATCTCGCGGTCGGGCGGGTTCTGGTTGATCTGGTGCGCGAGGTCGATGAGGTCATCGGTCGTGTCGCCCATCGCGGAGACGACGGCGACGACGTCATGGCCTTCGGCGCGACGTTTCGCGATGCGGGCAGCGACTGCGCGGATCCGCTCGGGATTGGCGACCGATGAGCCGCCGTATTTCTGGACTACGATCATGCAGTCATTTTAGGCAAACGGCGGACTACGGTGAAACGCAGGTCAACGAACACGGCTCGCTGAAACGAGGGCTGATTACGCCTTCACCACCAGCGTACCCGCTGCCATGTCGCCGAGGCGCTGCTTCTGCTTCGTCGCGACAACGCAGATAAAGGCGACGAGGTAGAACAAGAAGCCGTCGATGATTCGCAGAATCGTCCGGACGGCGACCTTGCCCTGCGTCAGCGGCTGACCGTCAGCGGAAACAACCTTGATCTTCAGCAGCATCTTGCCGACGGTCTGACCGGTCTTCCACTCGAGCACAAAGTAGTAGCCGAGCACCAGCAGTACGTACAGGATGAAGGGCAGGCCGCTCAGGTTCACTGAGAAGGAGCCATCGTCACTCTCCGATTGGCCGAAGAGGGCGGACATCACCACAAACAGGATGCCCATGAGAATCATGTCGATGATTGCGGCGCCGACACGGGCACCGGTGACGTCCTGAACTACTACGGCGGATTGGGGCGGGGCGGTCTCATTCATGCGCGCAGTCTACGACGGCCCCTGCGTTTTGCACAGGTTTTCCGCAGGACATTTCGTGAGTTTGGGTGACGGTCGATGTCAGCGCGGTATGTCCTTGCCGGGCTAAGGTCAGCCTGCCGTCTCGATAACCTCGGCGCCCTTCGATGTCGGCGCCGTGATGATGCTGCGGCCCTTGTAGCCACTGGCGTCCGCCGCTTCTGCCATTGCCAGCGCGACCTTCTCCTCGCCCTCCTGGACGAAGGCGCCGACCGTGGAGCCGCCGCCGGAGAGGAATGAAGCCGCAGCTCCGGCTTCTTTCGCCGCGTTCATGATCGGGATGAGGCCGGGGAAGATCTGGCTGCGGGTCGGCTGGTGGATCTTGTCCTGGGTTGCTTCATCGAGGAGGTCGTAGCGGCCGGCGCCGAGGGCGGCAATGAGCATGGCGGCGCGGCTGACGTTGAAGATCGTGTCGGCGCGGGAGAACTGCTGCGGCATGCGGCGCCGCCCTTCCTGCGTCGGCATCTCGAAGTCGGGCACGAAGGCGACGAACTTGAGGTCGGCGGGCACCGGCGACGTCGTGTAGATCAGCTTGCCGTCCTTGTTGACGATGATCTGGAGGCCGCCGAAGAGCGCCGGCGCGATGTTGTCGGGGTGGTTCTCGAGCTTGGTCCCGAGAACGAGCAGCGCTTCGTCATCCAGGGTGCCGCCCGCGAGCAGGTTGCCCGCGACAAGGCCGGCGCCGCGCAGGGCAGCACTGGCGCCGAGGCCGCGAGCGAGCGGGATCGTCTCGTCCCACTCGATTGCCGCGTGAGGTGCCTTGTCGGCGCCGCCAAACACCGCGTTGATGCCCTGCTCGACGAGCCGCTCGACGCCGCCGTTGCTGCGGTTCGGCCGCCG
>JBFWZE010000005.1:0-5069 GCA_050185685.1 Dehalococcoidia bacterium | reverse complement strand
GCCTCGTCGCCGTAGGTCAGGACGGAGCACTCGTCGTTCTCGCGCAGGAAAGGCGTGACGTCTTCGATGCGGTCCTTGTTCACCGCGATCTGCTCGAAGGTCTCGCGGTTCATGAAGTAGTAGATCGTGTCTTCCTGGTAGAGGTACTGCGCGGGCTGGCGCTCGACGCGGGCGCGCTGGAACTTGGCGCCGGAGTCGTACGTCTGCTCAATCGTGTGGCCGGCGCGAACGTCGCGCAGCTTCAGCTTGACCTTGGCGCCGCCGCGGCCGGTCTTGTTGTGCTCCCAGTCCACGATGCTGTAGAGGTTGCCGTCCATCTCGATGGTCAGGCCCTTGCGAAGATCGCCGGTGTCGATCATGTGATTCCTCCTGCGGGGCGCGCCGGTTACCGACGGCGCACGGTTCCGTTAATCAAGCTCTAACGATTGTAGGCTACGAGGCGCTTGCGGTCTTGTTCGAGCCCTCAGCCTGTGAATTGCAGCTTGGGCGCCTTCGTGAAGTTTACGTACTTGCCGTCCTTCAGGTAGCCCATGTCCTCGATGCGGACGCCGCCCCACTCAGTGAGGTAGATGCCCGGCTCGACGGTGAGGACCATGCCGTCCTTCAGCACGTCCTCCGAAGTCCGGCCGAGACGCGGCGTCTCGTGGACCTGCAGCCCGACGCCGTGACCGAGGCCGTGACCGAAGTTGTCGCCGTAGCCGGCCTCTTCGATGACGCGGGCGGCGATCATGTGGGCCTCGCCGCCGGTCATGCCGCTGCGGATCAGCTCCTCGGCCGTCAGCTGGGCAGCGAGGACGATGTCGTAGATCTTCTTGAAGGTGTCGTCCGGCTTACCGACGACGATCGTGCGGGTAAGGTCCGACATGTAGCCGTCCAGGTTGACGCCCATGTCGATGACCACGCCGTCGCCTTCCTTGATGACATGGCCCTCGCGAGGCTGGGCGTGGGGCATGGCACCCCAGGGGCCGGCGCCGACGATCGTTGGGAACGAGAGCGCGATCGCGCCGTTCTCGCGCGCGTACTTCTCGATCTCCCAGGCGACCTGCGTCTCGGTCCAGCCGGGCTTGATCTGCGCAGCAACGTGCTCGAAGGCGGCGTCACCGAGGGCAACCGCCTTGCCGATAGCCTCGATCTCCGCGTCGTCCTTGATCGCACGCAGCGACTCGACGAGGGAGTCGACCGGCGTCAGGTAGGGTCGGTCGGTCTCCGGCAGCGTCTCGATTGCCGAACGCAGCGCGCGGTAGGTGCCGAAGGTGACGCCGTGGGACTCGAAGCCGAGCTTCTTGCCGCCGAGGTTGCCTTCGCCGATCAGCTCGGGCAGCCAGGTCGCCATGCCGCCGTTCGAATGGAACAGCGTGAAGTTCGGCGCTTCCCGCTCCGCCTGGTCGTAGTAGCGGAAGTCGACGGCGATGTACTGCTTGTCGGCGGTAATGAAGAGGTGGCCCATCGAGCCGCTGAAGCCCGAGAGGTAGCGGCGGTTGGCGCCGAGGGTGCGGCTGATGTCTTCCGCCGGTGCGCTGACAAAGAAGCCGGCGAGGTCCTGCTCGGCCATGCGCTCACGAAGGCGGGCCAGGCGTCCGTCTGTGCTCATTTCGGTCCTTCTTTCAGGGATTCGACGAGGGTATCGAGGGCGTAGAGGTAGCCGCGCCAGCCGAGGCCGGTGATTACGCCCTTGCAGACCGGCGAGAGTACCAGCGTGTGGCGAAACTCCTCGCGCGCGTAGACGTTGGAGATGTGCACTTCGACCGCGGTCAGGCCGCTGCCGGCGATTGCGTCACGCAGGGCATAGCCGTAGTGGCCGAAGGCGCCGGGGTTGATGATCAGCCCGCTTGAAGCCTTCTGATGCTCCTGGATGAAGTCGACGAGGGCGCCTTCATGGTTCGACTGGTAGGCGAGGATCGTGGCGCCGGCCGCTGTCGCCCGCTCGCGAACGCGCTCGACAATGTCGTCGATTGTGTCGTAGCCATAGATATGTGGCTCGCGCTGGCCGAGCGTGTTCAGATTAGGGCCATTCAGGAGCAATAGCTGCATCGTGGAGACAGTATAAACGGGTGAGAGGGACCGCCGGGAAGAGCCCTGCGAATCTGCCGGCGCAGCGCCAGGCGCCGGCGACCACTGGGAGAAAAGGTTCGACCCCGGGTTGTCACGCGCGGGGTTTCGAGCTCGCGGAGAAGGCGGTGGGGTTCCACATTGCCAGCATTCTTTCGAAGCTCAATCTGCCGCCAGAGCCGGACACCCATCGCCGTGTGCTCGCGGTTCGCGCCTGGATCGACCTCTAGTCGCGCGAATGAGGGTGCGAGGTTGTGATGGCGACGCAATTGCCGCTTTGCAAACCGCGTATCATTCTGGCACTATAGCGGTCACCTGAAGCTGCATAGCTCTCCTCGATATGGAGAATAGAAGAGGGTTATCAATGAGCGCCAGTACCATCACGGTATCCATTCAGCTTGGCTCCGGCGGATTCGTGATTGCGCGAAACATCGCCGACCGGCTTGGATTTCGCTATTACGACTGGGAAGTGACCTCAGAAGCTGCCGAAGAAAGCGGCGTCTCGGCAGAGGTGCTGGCGTCGGCGGAGCGCGTGCCGTCGCTGACCGAGCGCATCCTCGAGCGCTTCTTCAGCGCCGGGTTCTATGCGGGTGACATCCCGGAAGCGGTCGTACCAACCTCGACTACGATGGACACCGCGATCCAGACCCTCACCTCGGCGAACTACCGCGAGATGATCGCGCAGGTTGTAAAAGACCTCGCCAAGCGCGGCTCCTGCGTCATCGTCGGTCATAACGCGCAGCTCACGCTGGCGAACAACCCCGGCGTCCTCAAGGTGCTGATCCACGGCTCGCAGGAGAGGCGCGCTGGCCGTCTCGTTCTCGACGAGGGGCTCACGCATGAGAAGGCACTCGATGCCGTCAAGCGCAGCGATCAGGACCGCGCCGCGTACTTCAAGCACTCCTTCAAGGTGAATCTGCTGGACGCGAGCCTCTACGACCTGACGATCAACACCGACTCGCTCTCTGACGATGAGGCGACGGAGATCATTCTCGCGGCTGCACAGCACCAGGTCGCCGTTCGCGTCTGAGCTATTCGTTCTTAGACAAACGTGGCAGTTACGCCGGCCTCGGGTTCAGGGGCGCCGGCGTCGCGTTGGTGCGGGCACGGCCCATATCGCGCAGCGCCTCGATGTCGACCTGCGGCATCTCAACCGAGAGCGCCTGCATGACCGCGTTCGCGAGCGGGTTGTAGTCGGTGAACCAGCGCTGCAGGCGGGAGCGCCAGACCGGGATGCCGCCGTTCGCGTGCAGCTCGAAGGCAGACTCGCGGCCGTCGAGGCTCGACGACACGTGGTCCCAGGCGAGCTGCAGGAGTGCTGCTCGCTGCATCGCGCTGTAGCCGCCGCCCGTGAACGCCTCGTCCATCTGCGCGCCGAGCACCGGGTCGAGCAGGTCGGTGTCGGCCGGCGCGACGCAGATCGAAGAGCCGGGCAGGTTGCGCAGGATCTCAGACATCCGCTGGCGCACCTTCAGGTTATAGATGCCGGCCGACGCCAGGTGCTTGAGGCCGGGCTGGATGTATCCCGCCTCGCTGACCTCGGTGTCGAGCTCCGCGGCGGTGACGCAGCTGCGGATCGTCTGCACATCGACGACGAGGTCCATCAGCTGGTCGACCACCGGCGGCACATTTTGCAGTCCCATTACGTCGGTGAGGGCCAGCGCGAGGCCCAGGGTGAACTCGGCGCGCGCCAGCCAGCCGAGCTGCTGGTGCCACCACAGCCACGCAACGATGCCCTCGCGCCGGCGCGGGTCCGCGCTGCCGGCAGTCGGGTCGAACCGGGTGGCGAAGACGCGGTCGTGAGGAATCTCGACGTTGTCGAGCCAGAGGACCGCATCGAGCTCGTCGAAGCGGCTGCTCAGCGGCGCCATGAAGGCGTTGTCATGGCGGACGGAAATCTTGCGCGCGACGATGCGGACGCCGGGGTTGTTCAGCGGCACCGAGAACCAGACGCGGTCCGCCTGCTCACCCGACCAGACGCCGCCATTGACGTAGACCTCGTCCGCGAAGGGCGTCGCCGTGTGCATCGCGACCATACCGTGGACAATCACGCCGCGGTCGGTTTCCTTGATCAGGCGCGCGCCCTTCTTCGCGTCGGCGTTGCGGAAGCGGTCGGCGAAGGGTGGGCCGCCGGAGGAGAACGTCACGAAAGCGCCGGTGTCGGCGATCCATTTGTGGAAGGCCTCGGCAGCGGCGATGCGCTCCGGCGGCTGCTCGATCGTCTTCGTTCCATCGATGATGCCGAGGGCGATCAGGGCGCCGTAGCCCGGTGTATGCGTCAGGTTGCCGGCGCTCTTGAAGCCGACGGTGGAGATCGCCCTGCCGAGGCGGCGGATGTCGTCCACCGTCTTCGGGATCTCGAACGCGAGAGGGCGGCGCAGGCCGGTGGCGTCCGGCGGCGTGAGAAGCGTGTCGGCCCACGCCGGGTCATGGTGGCGGTCGTACCAGGCAGCGTATTCATCGACCTGCGCCGCGGTGGCGGGATGAGTGGTCACGTCTTCGACCTCACCCTCGCCCATGATCCAGAGCCTGCGCCCGTCCCGAAGGGCTTCCTTGTACTCGGCGCCGGTTCGCATCGTTCTACCTCTAATTACTCGCTGACGAGGGCGGATTCGTTCGGCATCATAGCGGCCCGGGTCTGTATCGCAATAGACGCAGGCAACTACACTGAGCGCTCAGGAGGACGTATGGAGATCAAGCGCGTCGGGGTTGTTGGCTGCGGCCTCATGGGCTCAGGAATCGTCGAGGTCTGCGCCCGCGCCGGCTACGAAGTGCGTGTGATGGAGGTCAGCCAGGACTTCCTCGACCGCGGCCTCGCCCGGGTCAAAGGCAGCATCGACCGTGCCGTCGAACGCAACCGCGTCACGCCCGCCGACCGCGACGCCGCGGTCGCGCGGATCAGCGGCACCACCGACCTCGCCGACTTCCACGACGTGGACTACGTGATCGAAGCGGTGCGGGAGGACCTCGAAGAGAAGAAGGCGATCTTCAAGACGCTGGGCGAGGTGACGCCGGCCCAC
>JBFWZE010000004.1:37959-55396 GCA_050185685.1 Dehalococcoidia bacterium | reverse complement strand
GGCTTCACGGTCTTTCACATCCTGATCGTCCTGCCCGACCGCTACATCGGCTTCAGCCTCGTTGAGCTGCTGGTCCCCTTCGCGTCACCGTATCGGCCGGAGTTCATGGCACTGGGGATCCTATCCCTCATGCTGATGGCGATCGCCGTGGGGAGCTTCTACGCCCGAGAGCTGTTCGGCTACCGGATGTGGCGGGTCCTCCACTACGTGACCTTCGCGGTGTTCATCAGCGCAGCCGCTCATGGAATCGGCGCTGGCACGGACAGCGGGACTGCCTGGGCACCGTACATCTATGCGGCAACCGGCCTCGCAGTTTTCAACCTGACGGTGTATCGCGTCCTCAAGGGCTCATCTCGCGGCCTGCCGGCCTCGAGCCGGACGGTAGCGCCAGAGGAGCCTGCTCGCGTAGCCTGACGTAACAACTCCCGGCGCCCGCCGTTAGGAGATGTAAGTAGCCTGACCAGCCACTACTCGCCGAACCCGGGCCTGCCGGTCCCGGTGTATCCCTGAATCGCAAGTGTGAAGCTTGTGTGTCGAATAGCCCCTCCGGCTGTTTGACTTCTGGATCGTTCATGGCAAGTATGGTTGTATCTGGCAGACGGAGGTCACCCGCCCCACCGAATGACTGCAGACAGTAGCCCCAGGCGTGTCGCCTATTTCACGATGGAGGTCGCACTCGACAACGCGATCCCGACCTATTCGGGCGGTCTCGGCGTGCTCGCGGGGGACACCCTCCGCTCCGGCGCCGACTTGCACGCTCCGATGGTCGCAATCTCGCTGCTCTACCGCAGCGGCTACTTCCGGCAGTACCTGGACGGCAGCGGCCATCAGTCCGAGGGCCCTTTCGAGTGGGACCCCAGCCAGTTCCTGAAGCGCCTCGACGTGAAGGTCGAGCTTCAGCTCGAGGGCCGGACGATTGCGGTCCAGCCCTGGCTTTACACGATTCAGGGCGTCACGGGCGGCACCATCCCGGTATACCTGCTCGACACCGACATGCCGGAGAACGACCCGCTCGACCGTGCGCTCACCGGCGCGCTCTACGGTGGAGACCAGCGCTACCGCCTGATGCAGGAGGCGCTCCTGGGTCTCGGTGGCCTGAAGATGCTCAAGGCGCTCGGCTACAACCAGATCGAGACGCATCACATGAACGAGGGCCACTCGACCCTCCTCACCCTGGGCCTCGTGGCGGAAGTGAGCGGCAGCCCGGACCTGAGCCGTGTCACCGACCATCACTTCCACACTGTGCGCCGCCAGTGCATTCTCACGACCCACACGCCGGTTTCTGCCGGCCACGATCGCTTCCACCTTGGCCTCGTCGAGCAGGTGCTCGGCTCTGACTGGGCGAAGGCGATCGTGCGGATGCCCTACTTCTCCGGCGAACGCCTGAACATGACCCACCTGGGCCTCTTCTTCTCGCGTTATGTCAACGCTGTTGCCCGTCTCCACCGCGAGACCGCCAGCGCGATGTACCCGGACTACACGATCAAGTCGATCACCAACGGCGTCCATCCGGTCACCTGGGCGGCGCCCGCCTTCGCCGAGCTCTTCGACAGCGAGATCCCGGGCTGGCGCCAGGACAGCGAGTTCCTGCGTCAGGCCACCGATATCGCGACCTGGAAGCTGCGTGACGCCCACGCCGCCGCCAAGGCAGACCTGCTCGATGCGGTGAAGAAACGCACCGGCGTCCAGATGGACCCCAACGTCTTCACGATCGGCTTCGCCCGACGCGCGGCGACCTACAAGCGCGCCGATCTCGTCTTTACCGACATTGACCAGCTCGCCCACATCGCGGCGGAAGTCGGCCAGATCCAGTTCATCTTCGCCGGCAAGGCACACCCGGCCGACGACGGCGCGAAGTATCTGATTCAGAACGTCGTCCGCGCAGGCGAGCAGCTCAGTGGCCGCGTGCCCCTGGTCTACGTCGCCGACCACGACATGGCGCTCGGCAAGCTGCTGTGCTCGGGTGTCGATCTCTGGATGAACAACCCGCGCAAGCCGATGGAAGCGTCGGGTACCAGCGGCATGAAGGCGGCCCTGAACGGCGTCCCGTCCCTGAGCATCCTCGATGGCTGGTGGCCTGAGGGCTGGTTCGAAGGCGTCACCGGCTGGAGCATCGCCGACGGCGAGGGCGGCGGCGACGAGCCCGACTCCCGCGCAGAGGCGTTCTCGATCTACGACAAGCTGCGAAACCACATCGTGCCGATGTTCTACAACGAGCCGGACCGCTACGCCTCGATCATGCGCAACTCGATTGCGATCAACGGGGCCTACTTCAGCTCACAGCGTATGCTCGAGCAGTACATGCGCAACGCCTATCGTCTGCTCTGACCGATTGCGCGTTCGGGTCGAAAACTGCACACTGGGAATCTGAGTCGGCAGGCGCCGCGAGCGCCCGTGATATAATTCGCCGGGTAAATTCGTCAAGGGAGTACTGATGTCCTCAGTTGTCAAAAAGCGGCGCAAGAAGATCCGCAAGCACAAGTACAAGAAGATGCGCAAGAAGACCAGATGGGCGCGCATGCATAAGTAGCGCTTCAACCGCCGTCCTTCCCCATTGGAGAAGGACGGCGGTGCTCTTTAGGGCCAAGTTCCCCCAGGACCAGTGACCATGGCAAACCTCGACCTCAGTCTGCAATCGGACGACGCCAGGCTCGTCTATCTCGCCGTCGCCTACCATCTCGGGCGGCCCGGCTCAGAGCTCGACCCCACAACCAAGATGCCCGTCGAACGCGGCCTCGCCGACACTGCGCGTGAGCTACAGCCTCAGCTCCGTATGGCGGTGGCGACGATTACCCTCGAGCCGGACCAGCGAACGCGCCTCCAGTCCGCGATGCTCGGCACGATCACGGAGCTCAAGGCGTTCTCGATGCTTGAGCCCCGGGTGATGGACGATGGCACGACGCGGCGCAGCACCGTCCCGGGCTTCGACCGAACCCTGTTGCACTTGTTTCCGGAGCTCGAAGAGGAGCCGGCGGCCGCGCTGGACGTCGCCGAGCAGATGCTGATGCTGAAGCGGCGCTTCGATCAGCAGGTCGCCGCGTTACCACCCGACCCGGAACCTGAGAAGCCTGCGAAGAAGGGCTGGTGGCCATTCGGCCGTTAGGTTACGTTTTCGCGACTTTGAAAAGCACGCGCTTCCTAAACTCCTTCCTCTAGCTATCGAAGCGTGCCTACAATGACGAAGCTTTAGGAGAGCAAAGCTTCTGAACACGAGAGAGCAAAGAGGAGACCGATGGCATACGTAATCACTGAGGCCTGTATCGACACCAAGGACCGCTCCTGCGTCGACGTCTGCCCTGTGGACTGCATTCACGACGATGGTGACGAGGACCGCCAGCTGTACATCGACCCGGACGAGTGCATCGACTGCGGCGCCTGCGAGCCCGCCTGCCCGGTGAGCGCGATCTTCTCTGAGGACGACGTCCCGGACAACATGAAGGTCTTCGTCGAGATCAACACGGGCTGGTACAAGGACAAGGACGCCGCGCGCGCCAAGGTCAACGCCATCAAGTAACAGCACCGTTCTTCGGAACACCGAGAGGCCCGGCAAATTGCCGGGCCTCTTCTTTGTGTGCGCGTTGATGCGTCGTCAGGCGCGGGAAGCGACCGTGATGATCTCCAGGCTCGTCTCGCTCAGCGGCGAGCGGTCCCAGTCGCCGAACTGCGCTTCGACCCTGAGACCGGCCTCAGCGACAAAGGCGTGCAGCTGGTCGCTCGTCAGAAAGCGCAGCGTACTGACGCTGTAGTCTGAGGTCTCCCAGCCTGGACTCGTGAATGTATGCCGGAACGTCAGCAGACCGTCAGCCCCTGGCGCCTTCTCGACCTCGTAGACCACCCGTACGGTCACGCCGTCGACAGTGGCGTACTCGGGCGCCTCTGCGTTCCAACGCTCCCACTCCCGAGCGAGCGGATTTCGCGTCTCGAAGACAAACCGGCCGTCTGAGGTGAGGGCGTCTCGTACGGCGGCAAGGGCGGTGCGTATCGAGTCGTCGCTGAGCAGGACCTGGAAAGCGTGGCCGGTCATGATCGCGAGCTCGAAAGTGTCCCGCCATGTAGCCGTCGAGAGGTCTCCCTGGACCCACTCGATGTCGCTGCGCCGGCGTGCCACCGATAGCATCGCTTCAGCCGGGTCGAGCCCGGTCAGACGGCCGGTATGGCCCGCCTGGCGCGCGAGCCGGAGAAGCTCGCCGGTACCCGTGCCGACGTCCAGGACGCTCTGTGACGCCATGATCAGCGGCAGATAGAAGCTTTGCTGTGCTCTGCCGTCACACAGGGCATCGTAGAGTTCGGCGAGACGAGGCTCCGAGTAGTGGCGATCGACTTCGGGCACTGCGCCGCCAGTTACGGCAGAGCGAGCCTGTCGCGCAGGACGTCCACCAGCTCCGGGATCGCGACGCGGGTCTGCTCCATCGTGTCACGATCGCGAATCGTCACCGCGTTGTCCTCCAGCGATTCGAAGTCGATCGTCACGCAGAAGGGCGTGCCGATTTCGTCCTGGCGGCGGTAGCGGCGGCCGATCGATTGCGTGTCGTCGAGCTGAATCATGAAGTGCTTCCGCAGCGAGGACGCGATCTCCTTTGAGAGCGGCGCCAGCTTCTCGTTGCGCGAGAGAGGCAGCACGGCGACCTTGATCGGCGCGACCTGAGGGTGCAGTTTTAGCACCACCCGCTTCTCGCCGGCGACCTCTTCTTCGCGGTACGCGTCATACAGCATGACGAGGAAGGTGCGGTCCACGCCGACTGCCGGTTCGATGACGTAGGGGACGATGTGCTCGCCGCTCTCTTCGTCGAAGTAGCTCAGGCTCTTGCCGCTGAACTGGGCGTGTTGCTTGAGGTCGAAGTCGGTCCGGTTAGCGATCCCTTCCAGCTCCGACCAGCCGAGGCCGGCGTACTGGTACTCGATGTCGAAGGTCGCCTTCGAGTAGTGGGACAGCTCAGACTGCTCGTGGTGGCGGATGCGAAGGTTCTCTTCGCGCACGCCCAGGTTCTTGAACCAGTTGAGCCGCTGCTCGCCCCAATGCTGATGCCAGTGGTCGTCCGTGCCCGGCTTGACGAAGAATTCCATCTCCATCTGCTCGAACTCGCGGTCGCGGAAGATGAAGTTGCCGGGTGTGATCTCATTCCTGAAGGAGCGGCCGATCTGCGCGATGCCAAGAGGCAGCTTGCGCCGCATGCTTGTCACCACGTTCTCGAAATTCACGAACATCGCCTGCGCCGTCTCCGGCCGCAAGTAGACCTCATTCGCCGTGTCCTCGACGGGCCCGACGAATGTCTTGAACATGAGGTTGAACGGCCGCGCTTCCGTGAACTCACCCTTTGCGCCGCAGTCCGGGCAGACATCACCTACAAGGTGGTCGGCGCGGAAGCGGTGCTTGCAGTTCTTGCAGTCGACCATCGGGTCGGTGAAGGTGGCGACGTGGCCGCTGGCTTCCCAGACGCGCGGGTTCATGACGATCGCCGCGTCAATGCCGACGACGTCATCACGTTCCTGCACCATCGCCCGCCACCAGGCGCGCTTGATGTTGTTCTTCATCTCGACGCCGAGCGGTCCGTAGTCCCAGAAGCCGCCGATACCGCCATAAATCTCGCTGCCGGGGAAGACGAATCCCCGGCGCTTGCTCAGGGATACAAGCGTGTCGAACTGGAGCTCCGGTTTTGCGTCGGCCATCGAGGTGTTGGTCCTTTGTACTGGTTGAGCGTTAGAGCGCGCTCTTACTCGTCTTCTTCCTCGTCGTCGTAGTCCTCTTCGGTGTCGACCCAGAGGACATCGACCTCATCCTTGTCTCCGAGAGCATCGGTCAGGATGCGCAGGAGACCGGAGTCGGCGCCGCGCTGCTCCAGCATGGCGACCATGTCGCGGTTGATGTAGTAGTCGCGGTCCTCAGACCATTCTTCTTCGAGGTGTTCGATCAGGAAATCGAGCTGCTCCTCGGTGAGTTCTCCGACCTGCTTGTAGAGCAGAATTGCCATTTCGTTCTGTCGCCTTTCTCGCTTCCTGAGCGGGTGCCGGGTTAATCGCTTGAGTGGGGTCCGGGATGCGCCCGGCTTGATGACAACAAAACGCCCCGAGAACTCGGGGCGCACGCGGACATTCATTGCCGGCGTGGCCTAAGGTCGTCCTCCGACGTTGATGTCCTGGATAGTCATCGTGTATCGAACGTTACGGTTCACCGGGGATTGTGTCAATGAATCAGATCAGGAGACGTCTTTCGCCCCTGTCACCGCGTCACGCCGGATGTCCATGAGGACGAAGCTGTACTCGCCGCGCTTCGACGTGCCGTAACGCTGGAAGCCGACCTTCTCGAAGCAGCGCTGAGCGCGGAGGTTCCAGTCCAGCGTCTTGAGGTGGATGCGGTCCAGCTCCATCGTCGCGAAGAGGTAGCGCACGAAGGTGCTGATCAGGTCAGTGCCGTAGCCGCGGCCCCAGTATTCCCGCAGACCGATCGTCACGCCGATCTCGGCCTCCCGCCGGCCATAGTCGACGTTGTAGTACATGACGTTCCCGACGTGCTTGCCCTCGTAGTCGACGACGGCAATCGTGCGGCGGTACGGACTGGGGTAGTTCAGCTCATCGCGGAAGATCGCGAGGTAGTCGTAGTAGCTGCCGTAGTAGGGACGGGCGGCGTCGAAGGTCGCGAGCTCGGGGTCGCGGCGCCAGGCGTAGTCCTGCTGCGCGTCGTCGATGGTCTTCGTGCGCAGGATGATCAGGTTGCCTCGTGCCAGCTCACCTTCGATGGCTGCGGTCACGCCTTCCCCTCCTCAAGGGCTGCCGCAACCTCCAGCGCCTGACGCAGGATTCGCGACTCGTTTCGATAAGTTAGCAGTGTAAGCGCTTCCTCCGCAGGGAACCAGCGCACATCGTCGAACTCGTGGTCGTGCAGCGAAGTGTCCCCGCCGGTCTGGCGCATGAGGTAATGGCGCACCGTCTTCAGGAAGCGCACCCCTTCCTGCGGCCGCGCGAACCAGTACCGAATGTCACCGACGTTCGCCGTAACTTCGACCTCTACGCCGGTTTCTTCCCGTACCTCGCGCAGAGCGGTCTGCTCCATCGTCTCGCCGGGCTCCGGTGTACCCTTCGGCAGTGCCCAGAGGCCATCGGAGTTGCGGCCGCAGAGCAGTACCTCAGGGCCGGTCTCGCCCCGTCTGAGGACGACACCGCCCGCGGAGGTCACGTGCTGCGTTTTTAATGTTGCCACCTACAGGACCGGGTTCAACGGGTCGTCGAAGAACTCCGCCTCCGAGATCGCTTCCTCGACGGCTTCGCGCAGGTCATCGTCACCTTCGTAGAGGATGCTCTTCAGCGCCACCGTTGCGGCCGGTCCGCCGATCTCGCCGAGGCCGCGGATCGCAGCCAGCTGCACTTCGCGGTCGGGGTCCTGGATCGCCAGGCGCCGAAGCGGCTGAATCGCCTCTTCGGCGCCGATACCGCCCGCGGCGAAAGCGGCGGCATGGCGCATCTCCGGCGACTCGTTCTCCATCTCATCGAGGACGATCGGCAGCCAGGTCTCGTTAGCGCTTCGGCCCATCGCGTCGACAGCGCCGACCTTAAGGCCAATGCTTTCCTCTCTGAAGATGCTTTCGATCAGGTTCTCGGTCTCTTCGCCGCTGATCGCTCCGACGGCTTCGATCGCGCTCGCCCGGACGAACTCCTCTTCGAGCTCGTCTTCGACGCTCTCGATCAGGGCGTCGCGCACTTCGTAGGTGTCGGACTCGCCCAGGTGTCCCAGCTCGCCGGCGATGGCGTAGCGTCCGAGAGCGATTGCGGCTTCGCGGCGCACGCCGGGCGCTTCGTCCTCGCGCAGCAGATTGATCAGAGTGCGGATCAGGTCGCGGCCCTCGTACTCGAACAGGCCGCGGAGACCGGCGCCGCGGACCTCAAAGTCCTCGTCCGTCAGGGCCAGCTTGAACAGCGCATCGAAGTTCATCTCGACGTTGTCCACGGCGATGTCGTTCGCCGCGTTGATCACGCTGAGCCGCCGCGAAGTCTCGAGCTGGGGCCAGATCTCAGCGAGCTGCTGCCGCTCGGCAACCTCGAGGTGCGAGAGGCTGGTCAGCTGCTCCGAGGTGATCCGTTTTGTCGGGTCGGTAAGGTCGTCAAGGGTAGTTTCGAAGGACATCTCTCATTCAAATCTAGACACGTCGTCAAGTGCCGTCAAACAGATGTGCGAGTGGGGATTCGGGTGTTTGAACCTGCGAAGGTCTGCTTCTAATTCTCGGGCCGTGCCGCCCGATTCATCAGCTCTCGTACCGCCTCGTCCACGGGCTTGCCGCCGTAGAGCACGGCGTGCAGCGCCTCGCAGATCGGCATCTCGACGCCGTAGCGCTGCGTGAGGACCGGCACGGCCTGCGCTGTTACCGCCCCCTCGACGACGCTGTCGAGGCCCATGATGTAGGACTTGAGGCTCTGGCCCTTCGCGATCGCGAGGCCGAGGCGGCGATTGCGCGACTGATCGCTGCTGCAGCTGAGGATAATGTCGCCAATGCCGGCGAGGCCCATGAAGGTCATCACCTGCGCGCCTGCCGCGACGCCAAGCCTGCTGATCTCGGCGAGTGAGCGCGTAATCAGCGCGGCGCGGGCGTTGTCGCCGTAGCCAAGCCCGTCCGACAGGCCGCAGGCAATCGCGACGACGTTCTTGAGCGCGCCGCCGAGCTCGACTCCGGGGAGGTCGTTGCTCGTATAGACGCGGAAGACCGGGCTGTTCAGCAGCGACTGGAGGGCACTCACCCGCCCGGCCTCCGGCCCGGCAACAACGGAGGCAGCCGGAAGACCCGCGGCAATTTCTCCTGCAAAGTTAGGTCCGGAAAGCGCGGCGAGACGCGAAGCATCGACGCCCATCGATTCGATCGTCTGGGAGACGCGAGCGCCCGTTGTCACGTCGATGCCCTTGGTCGCGCTAATGACCGTCGCCGCCGGGTTCAGAAACGGCAACACGCGCTCGAGGTTGGTCTGGAGCGTCGCCGAAGGAACCGCGACGAGAAGAGCCTCGACGTCGTTCAGCTCGTCAAGCACGGCAGTCGGATGCAGCGTCTCGGGGAAAAGCAGCCCCGGGCGGTGGCGGCGGTTCTCACCTGAGGCCAGCATGTTGCGGACCTCACTCTCGCTGCGGCAGATCAACGCCACTTCGACGCCATTGCGCGCGAGAAGCACCGCTAGCGTCGTACCCCAGCTTGTCGTCCCGAGGACCGCGACCTTGCTCATGCAGTGGGAGGAGCGACGCGCCGATCGCCGCCCTTCCCGAGCTTTCGCTCCGTCCCGGCAAGCAGACGGCCGATGTTGTCGTGATGGAGGGCAATGATCAGGGCAGCTCCCAGCGCTGCGGCGACACCATAGGCCCAGCTCTGCTGATTCAGCGCCGCAAGAGCTAGGAAGACGACGCCGGCAGTGAACGCGGCGGTGATCGAGCCCAGCGAGACGTAGCGGGTCGCGCCGACACAGACCACCATCACGGGTACGACGATCAGCGCCGCCAGCGGGTTCAGCCCAAAGAGGGCGCCGACACCGGCGAGGACGCCGCGTCCGCCCCTGAAACCGGCGAACACGGGCCAGGCATGGCCGACAATCGCCGCAACACCACCGGCAGCGCGTGCCCAGGGGTCGTCGGTCCAGAGCAGCGGCAGCAGCGCAGCGGCAAGGCCTTTGAGGAAGTCACCAACGAACACCGGCACCGACCGCTTGAGGCCGACAACCCGCAGCGTGTTCGTGAAGCCGGTCTTGCCGCTGCCGTAGTCGCGCACATCGACGCCACCACTCAGTCGCGTGACGATCAAGCCGACGGGGATGGCGCCCAGCAGATAGCCGGCAATGGCGGCGAGGAGGATGTCCATCGCGCTACTCCGAGCTGCGGTTGCGGAAGATCATGCGAATGCCGGTGCCGTGGAACCCGAACTGCTTGCGCAGGGCGTTCTCGAGGTAGCGCTGGTACGCGTTCGTCACGAGCTCGGTGTCGTTCACAAAGAGCACGAAGGTCGGCGGGCTCGTGCGCGCCTGGGTGGCGTACAGCAGCTTCAGCCGCTTGATCTTGATCGTCGGTGGCGGGCGGCGGGACATTGCGCCGCGCAGAATGGCGTTGAGCTCGCTGGTTGGGATGCGCTTGTCGCGCTCTTCCCCTGCAGCTCGCACTTCACGCAGCAGCTCGTCAATGCCGATGCCGGCAAGCGCCGAGCCGGCGATCGCCGGCACCCAGGTAGCGAACCGAATGCGCTTCTTGAACGTGGTCAGGAACTCGCCGCGGTCCTCGTCTTCCATGAGGTCCCACTTGTTGGCGAAGACTACGACGCCCGTGGCTTCGTCGAGGGCGAGTCCGAGGATGTGGAGGTCCTGCGCCTTCAAGCCCTCGTGCGCATCGAAGACGACGACAGCGACGTCTGCGCGCTCGACCGCGTGCTTGGAGCGCATGACGCTGTAGTGCTCGATCGAGCCCTCGAGGCGGCCGGGGCGGCGCATGCCCGCCGTGTCGATGAGGGTCATCTCCTGGCCCTCGAACTCGAAAGGGGTGTCGATCGCGTCGCGGGTCGTGCCGGCGATGTCGCTGACGATGACCCGTTCCTCGCCGAGGATCGCGTTGGTTAGCGCCGACTTGCCGACGTTCGGCCGGCCGATGATCGCGACCTTGAGGCCGCCGGCGACCACGCCCTTCCGGTACTCGGGCAGCTCCGGAAGCAGCTCCATGATGAGGTCGAGCAGGTCACCGGTCCCAGCGCCGTTCAGCGCGCTGACCGCCTGCGGCTCGCCGAGGCCGAGCGTGAAGAACTCGGTCGAGTCTTCGACGCGGCGCATGTTGTCCGCCTTATTCGCGACGAGGACGACGGGCTTGCCGGAGCGACGCAGGATGTCGGCGACTTCCTGGTCCGCGGCAGTCATTCCAGCCTTGGCATCGACGAGAAAGAGCAGAAGCTGCGCCTCGTCGATCGCCTGCATCACCTGCCGCCGAATGTGGTCCATGTAGGCGCCGGAGCCCGCGACACTGGTCGGTTCGGCGACGCCGCCGGTGTCGACCAGGTCGAAAGTGCGGCTACGCCACTCGACTTCGCCGACGAGGCGATCGCGGGTCGTTCCCGGAATGTCTTCGACGATGGCGCGGCGCTCGCCGACCATGCGGTTGAACATGGCTGACTTGCCCACGTTCGGCCGGCCAACAAGGGCGACAAGCGGCTTGATAATTGCGCCTTGTTCTGAGTGTTCTTCGTTCATCTTCGTAATACCAGCACGACCTGCCTTGGATCGATCGAGGCTATCTGCACGCCCGGCGGCAGGTTGCTTATTTGGGGCTCAGGGGTGTGAACGCCTTCCTGCAGGCCTGATGCATTGACGGTAGCACGCAGCGTCCCCGGTGTGATGGTCTTGAGGTCCGGCAGGGTTCCGGACAGCCTCACTGCGATCGTCGCAGTCTGAAAGCTGGCAGTCAGGCCGTCGGGGACGTTGGCTGCCTGCGGCGCGAGGTTCACGATGATTTCGCCCTGTGCAGGCGCAATCCGAACCCTCACCGCTACGGTATCACGCGAGGACTGTACACCCGAGGGGAGCCGCAGCCTCACGGTGCGGGTGAAGTCGCGCGTCAGGTTGCTGACATCGATCGCCTCAGTGCTCACGCTGGTCAGAGCCTGCGTCGCTTCGAGGCTGCCGGAGATTGGCACTGTCGACGGTTCCACCGAGACACCGATGATGTTGTAGCCTTCGGCAGCGGCCCCCTGGAGGGATGCAACTACCGGTATCTGAACGCTGATGTCCTGCTGCTGAACGGTGACCTTCGTCTCTGCGCGTGCCGGCTCGACAGTCACGCGTCCGATCTCCAGGCCGCGGGCATCGCGTGGTATGAGGGTGCTCTGCTGGGTCAGGTTGGCACGCAGACCGGTGAGGTTCACGTCGGCGCTGACGTAGTCAACCAGGCTCACGAGGCTGCTGGCGCCGGTGATCCGCACCGTCGAGGGGCTGACTTCCGGCACGTTCGGCAGCGTGTAGCCCTGGGGTAGCGAACCGACAGGGCTTGGGCGCACAGGTACGGTCTTGGTCAGGGACGGCTCGAGGACGACGGTTACGACCGCCGGAGACACCGATTTCGCTTCGACGTTACGCGCATCGTCAATGGTGTCGAACTCAAGGGCGACGTCGACGGTCTCGCGCGCATTCGTCAGGTCGACAGTAACGTTGAAGTCGTCCGGTGTGAGGCGGTTCTTGATGTCGTCATCGGCAAGGACTGTCAGGCGCACCGGGTTTGGCGAGATACTTCGCACGGCAAGCCCTTCCGGTACGTTGATCGGTCGCACCTGAACGCCGGGGACGTCCACTTCCGTCTGCGGGTTCTCGGCGTCGCTCACGGCGATCCACAGCACGAGCGCGGCAAAGAGCGAGACCACCGCCAGGGCGATCGGCGTGGCAATTCGGCGCCATTGGGGAGACTGAGGCGTCCGGATCATCTAACCGGCCGGCGCGACGGTCGCCTGTCGCAGTCCTGTCCGCCGAAGTGCCAGCGCTTCGAGTGTCGAACGCACCCGGGTCTCGTCCCGGAGCGGGATCAGACGGCCCTCCGATGCTATCGAGATCGCACCGGTCTGCTCTGACACCACGACCGCGATCGCGTCGGTCAGCTCGCTCACGCCGAGGGCGGCGCGGTGGCGCGTCCCCAGCCGCGAAGAGCCGGCGCTGGCCGAGAGGGGCAGCGTCGCCGAAGCAGCGACCATGCGCTCGCCGCGCACGATCAGCGCCTTGTCGTGCAATGCCGAATTCGGGTAGAAGATGCTCTCAATCAGCTTGGCGTTGAGGCCGGCGTCGATGCGGACGCCCGTTTCGATGTAGTCCTCGAGGCCGGTGCCCCGCTCGATGACGATGATTGCGCCGTGCCGCATCGAGGCGAGCTCCGTGACTGCCTCCGAGATCTCGTCGATTGCCACGTCCTCCTGCTCGCTCGAGAGCCAGCGACGAACGCTGGTACGGCCGGCACGCTCGAGGGCCCGCCGAATCTCAGGCTGGAAGATGACGATCGTGCCGAGCACGAGGCCGGGTAGTGAGTTGCGCAGGACGAAGTTGACCACGCTCAGGTTCAGCACCTGCCCGAGCAAGAAAAGGATGCAAATAATCGCGACGCCGCCTCGGAGGAGCGTCATCGCCGTCGTCCCCCGAAGCGCCATCAGCAGGGCATAAATGATCGCCGCGATCAGCAGGATGTCGAGCACGGCGGAGCCGTTCAGACGCTGAAGCGAGTCAACGATGTTTTCGTAGAGCTGACGCATGTGAAGAAGATTCCGTTCTTAGTAGCCGGATTCTTCTCCCATTATGGCAGCGAGCAAGGCCTTTTGAGCGTGCAGGCGGTTTTCTGCCTGGTCGAAAACGACAGACTGGGCACTTTCGATGACTTCGTCGTCGATCTCTTCGCCGCGGTGGGCGGGAAGGTCGTGCATGAAGATCGCCTCGGGCTTCGCGAGCTTCATCAGCGCTGTGTTGACCTGGTAACCCTGGAAAGCTTCCTGACGCTCTCGCCAGGCGGCTTCCTGACCCATCGAGGTCCAGACGTCCGTGTAGACGACATCGGCGCCCCGCACCGCTTCGTCCGGGGCGATAACCGTTTCGATCGCACCACCCGTCCTGGCCGCCCAGTGCCGGGCTGCCTCAACGATGTTTGCCGGGAGGCTGAACCCTTCCGGCGATGCGATAACCAGTTCGGCGCCCGCGAGACCGCACGCCAGCGCCAGGGACGCCGCGACGTTGTTGCCGTCGCCGATAAAGGCGATGCGCACGCCGGCTATCCGGCCCATCTTCTCGCGCACCGTGAGCAGGTCGGCCAGCGCCTGGCAGGGGTGCTCTTCGTCCGTCAGGGCGTTGACCACCGGCACGTCAGCGGAGGCAGCGAGGTCGACGAGGAGCTGCTGCCCGTAGGTCCGCGACACGATTCCCGCAACGTAGCGGCTGAGCACACGGGCGATGTCCGCCACCGACTCTCGCTGACCGAGACCGACCTCTGCCTGCGACAGGTAGATCGCGCTGCCGCCCAGCTGCTTCATCCCAACCTCGAAGCTCACCCGCGTACGCAGCGACGGCTTCTCGAAGATCAGCGCCACCGTTTTGCCGTCCAGGACAGGACGGTTACCGTCTCGCTTCATCGAAAGAGCGCTGTTGATCAGGAAGTCGAGCTCTTCCGGATTGAGGTCGGAAATCGAAAGGAGGTCGCGGCCTTTCATTGGCGCAGGTCACTCACTTGGTCTCTAGATTCGGGGAGCGCCAGTATATCACCCACATTGTCATAAGCCGGAGATCGAGGCCGAACGGCTCTCTGCCCAGAACAGCCCTTGCCGCACGCTACGAGTGGTTGCTTTATGCGGCTTGGCGCGCCTGCCCATGTTGTCTAGGCTGCGCCTACCTTTTCGAAAGATACGGAGGACAGGGCGCATGCCGGCACGAACAGGACAGCAGTACATCGACTCGCTCAGCGCGATCTCGCGGCGCGCCTGCATCTACCTCAATGGCGAGCGCGTCGACGACGTTACGAAGGTGCCGGTCTTCGAGGGGCCGATCAACGCGGTTGCAGCCCTCTACGACATGCAGCACGACCCGCGGTACAGGGACTACCTCACGTACCCGTCCCCAACCACCGGGGACCCGGTTTCGACCGCCTGCATGCTGCCGCGAACACCGGAAGAGCTGACGAAGCAGCGCCAGGCGTACAAGCTCCACACCGACCACAGCTTCGGCTTCATGGGCCGCGCACCGCACTTCATGCTCGCGATGGTCACGGGCTGGTACCGGAACCAGGAGACGTTCGCAATCTCCGGCGAGCAGTTCCGCGAGAACGCCGTCCGCTACTACGAGTTCGTGCGCGAGAACGACCTCTTTATGACCCACGTCCTCGTGAACCCGCAGATCGACCGGTCGAAGTCGTCGACGGAGCAGGAAGAGCCGTTCATCCACCTCGGCAAGGTGCGCGAGACGGACGAGGGCATCATCGTCCGCGGCGCAAAGATGCTCGGCACGATGGGACCGCTGACCGAGGAGCTCGTCGTCGTGCCGTTCGGCGGCATCGCCCCCGGCGAGCACGAATACGCCCTGACCTTCGCGATCCCGCTCGACGCTCCCGGCCTCAAGCTGATCTGCCGCGAGCCCTTCGGCCACCCGCGCCAGCAGTTCGACCACCCGCTGAGCAGCCGCTTCGAGGAGATCGACTGCTTCGCGATCTTCGACGACGTGCTCGTGCCCTGGGATCGCGTCATCGTCCCGGGTCGCCCCGGCAGCGAGGATATCGTCAACGGCGTCGTCCGCCGCGACGCGGGTGCAAGCAACGGCGTTCAGACCGCGTCGCAGATGATGAGCCAAATGGAGCTGGCGGTCGGTGTCGCGCTGCGGCTGGCCGACTCCGTGGGCATCACCCAGTTCCTCCACGTCCAGGAGAAGCTCGGCGAGATGATCCTCATGCTCGAGATGGTGCGCATGACCTTCTACGGCTCAGAGGCGCACCCGGTCGAGGGACCCGATGGCGTACTCGCGCCCGGTGGCCTCGCAATGCGGGCAATTCGGCTCCTCGGCATCCAGATGTATGAGCGCATGCTGGAGATCACCCGCATCCTGGCCGGAGGCGGCTTCTTCCAGGCACCGACCGAGGCAGATATGAACAATCCGGAGGTCCGGCAGTACATCGACAAGTACATGCGCGGCCGCGCCGGCTATGCCGCCGAGGAGCGCCTGCGCATCTTCAAGCTCGCCTGGGACATGACCGGCGAGGCCTTCGCAATGCGCGCGCAGCAGTACGTCCACTTCCACGGCGGCGACCCGATCCGGCTCATGGCCGGCATCTACCTTGCCTACAACAAGGACCCGCTGCTCGCGAACGTCGATCGCGCCCTCCACGGCCTCGACACGATCGAAGTCAGCCCGGCGAGGCCGTACGAGAAGCCCGCGGCGCCGTCCGGCCCGCGGCCGCCGCTCTTCGGCACCTACCCGGCCGCCGCGGTGCCCCAACCGACGAAGCCGCGGGAGGGCTAACGAGGTCGTGAGACTGGTGGCCCATGGCGCCCGTTCGCATGAGCTTGAATGTCGCCGGCCCGGTGGCCCCATTAGCACGAATGCTCGTATCATGGAGCGAGCCCCCTTGAGCCACTGAATGCGTTGCGGGGCACTTCAGTTACAGCCTGTTCGGAGCACCCGTGGCGGAATCTCTCTATCGCAAATGGCGCCCTCGTTCCTTCGCCGAGCTTGCCGGTCAGGAGCATGTCGCCACCACCTTGACAAACGCGCTGGCGAGCGGCCGCGTCTCTCACGCGTACCTGTTCGCCGGTCCCCGCGGCACCGGCAAGACGAGCACCGGGCGCCTCCTTGGCAAGGCGTTGAACTGCCGTAGCCGCATCAACGGCGAGGCCTGCAACCAGTGCGAGTCCTGCACGGACTACCTCTCCGGCCGAGCCATGGACCTGATCGAGATGGACGCAGCGAGCAACCGCGGCATCGAGGAGATTCGCAGCCTCCGTGACAAGGTGGCGTTCGCGCCGGGCGTCGGCGACTTCAAGGTCTACCTGATCGACGAAGTCCACATGCTGACAGACGCCGCTTTCAACGCGCTGCTGAAGACGCTCGAGGAGCCGCCGCCGCACGTCGTCTTCATCCTCGCGACCACCGACGCCCACAAGGTGCCCGCGACGATCTCGTCCCGCTGTCAGCGCTTCGACTTCAAGCGCATCGGTCTCGTTCCCGCAGTCAAAACGCTGAGCGCGATCTGCGGGTCCGAGGGCATCAAGGCCGAGCCTGCCGCGCTCGAGCTGATCGCCCGCACCGGCACCGGCAGCCTGCGTGACTCGATCAACCTCCTCGACCAGATGGCGACGTCGTACGGAAACGACCTCACGGTCGAGCACGTCCGTGCCGGCCTTGGCCTGATCGGCGACGAGCGCTCAGGACGGCTGGCACGCCTGACGCTGGCGGGCGACCTCGCCGGCGGCCTCGAGCTGATCGCCTCCGTTCGCGATGACGGCCTCGACCTGCGCCAGTTTCAGCGCGAGCTCGTGGACGAGTTACGGTCGATTCTTCTCGTCAAGTCCGGTCTGCGACCCGACGCAATGAGCGAAGATCGCCTCGCGGAGCTGCGGCAGGCCGGCGAGAGCGCATCAACCGCGCAGGTCCTAGTCGCCCTCCGCTCGTTCGGCGAGGCAGACCTCAAGCAGGACCCGAACTCGACGCTACCCCTCGACATCGCCCTCGCCGAGTGCATCCTCGGCGTCAGCTCCACGCCTCAGCCGGTGGCCGTTGCCTCAGCCGAAACGCCGGTCGCCCGTACTCCACAGCAAACCGCGCCGCCGCCGCAGAGGCAGGCCCCGCCACCACCGCCCCGCGAAGCAGTCGCGCCTCGCGAGGCCCCGGTTCGGGAAGCCGCGCCGCAGCCGCGAGAAGCGACTCCTCCCCCTGCCGCACCAGCACCGCAACCGGTCAGAGCTGCAGAGCCGGTTCCGAACGGCGCGGCCGG
>JBFWZE010000004.1:30555-37859 GCA_050185685.1 Dehalococcoidia bacterium | reverse complement strand
GAGATCACCGGCGAGTACGAGATCAAGTCGCTGAAGATCGAGCCCGAGGTGATCGACCCCGATGATGCGGGGATGCTCGAAGACCTCGTCATCGCCGCCCTCAACGAAGCGCTGGGCAAGGTCCAGGCGCTGCATGCCGAACCCCTCGCCGGCATGGGTGGCATGCCCGGCCTCGGCGGCCTGCCCGGTATGCCGAACATCCCCGGCCTCGGCGGCGGTGGTGCGGGCGCTGGCGGCGGTGACGAGCCGCAGATGCCGATGAATCGCGCTGCCCGGCGCGCCCAGAAGAAGTAGCGCGTGAATGACACCCCGTCGTTCCAGGGCCGCATCGCGACGCCGGTCGCGAAGCTGATCGAGGAGCTGCACCGCCTTCCCGGCGTCGGGCCCAAGGGCGCCCAGCGTCTTGCCTATCACCTCCTGCGCGCGCCTCGTGACGAGGCCGTTGCCCTCGCCGAAGCGATCATCGAGGTCAAGGACAAGATCAGCCTCTGCGCCGTCTGTCAGAACACGACGGACGTAAACCCGTGTCTGATCTGCGCCGACGCCGCCCGCGACCAGGCGGTGATCTGCGTCGTCGAAGAGCCGCTCGACATCCTCGCGATGGAGCGCACGCGCGGCTACAAAGGCCTCTACCACGTGCTCCACGGCTCGATCTCGCCGATCGAGGGCGTCGGGCCGGAGCAGCTGAAGATCCGCGAGCTCCTCGAACGCCTCCGCAGCGGCGTCGTGACCGAGGTCATCATGGCGACCAACCCGAACCTCGAGGGCGAAGCAACGGCGATGTACGTCAGCCGCCTGCTGAACCCCCTCGGCGTCAAGGTCACGCGCCTCGCCCGTGGCCTGCCGATGGGCGGCGACCTCGAGTACGCGGACGACCTCACCCTCGCCCGCGCCCTGGAGAACCGCCAGGACATCTAACCGGTCCCGGGCGACACACCATCTTTCGAGAACAGGCCATTTGGCCCTCCACCGCAGCCTCTGATTCGCTAATGCTTTAACAAATCTCAACTCGAATTTGGGGAGAAAGGACGCCTTAGCGATGACCCTGCAGCAAGCCAGACCCAACGAATTCCTCTCCTACGTCGACAAGGACTCTGCCACTGTCGACCGGCGAATTTTCACCGACCAGGCCATCTACGAGATGGAGCTCGAACGGATCTTCGCGCGCGCCTGGAACTTCATGTGCCACGAGTCGCAAATACCCAACCCCGGCGACTTCTTCGCGACGACGATCGGTGAAGACCGCGTGCTCTGCGTCCGCGACAACCAGGGCAACGCCCAGGTCCTCGTGAACAGCTGCCGCCACCGCGGCAACGCTGTGTGTCGCGCTGAAGAGGGCCACGCCTCCAGCTTCATGTGCACCTATCACGGCTGGACCTTCGACCTCGAGGGCAAGCTCGTGGGCGTACCAGGGTTCAAGGAGGTCTACCACGAAGAGCTCGACCGCGAGAACTGGGGCCTGATCAAGGCAGCCAAGGTCGACAGCTTCAAGGGCTTCATCTTCGCGAACATGGACCCAGCCGCGCCTGAGCTCTCCGATTACCTCGGCGAGGTCGGCCGGATGACGATCAACACGCTGGCGCTCCACGGCGACAACGAAATCGTCGGCGGCGTGCAGAAGTACACGATTCCCACCAACTGGAAGTTCGCCGTAGACAACATCTGGGACTACTACCACGGCATCACCAGCCACGCCTCGGCCTACCTGACGGACCTGAAGCGCAATGCCTCGCAGTGGGACACTCGCGGCCGCTACCGGGCACGCCATCTCGTCTTCCTCGGCGAGTACGGCCACGCCTACTCCGGCCCGGCAAACGACTCGGAGCAGCGTCGGAAGGCGGCTGAGGCGAACCCGGAGCTTGAGACGGACTGGCGGTCGAAGCCAGAAGCTCTCGCCGAGATGGGCAAGATCGGCATCCAGGGCGCCGGACACGCCTTCACATTCCCGAACTTCTGGATCTCCGGCAACCAGGTGATCATGCGGTACCCGCGCGGGCCTCACAAGACGGAGTGCTGGTTCTTCACCCTCCTCGACAAGAACCTGTCCGAGGACAAGCGCAAAGCCGCGATCCACAAGGCAAAGCACACCTTTGGCCCCGCCGGGCTGTGGGAGCAGGACGACGGCGAAAACTGGGGCGAGAGCACCCGCGCGATGGACGGCATCGTGAGCCAGCGCTTCCCGCTCCACTACGGGATGAGCCGTGGCCACGGCCAGGTCATCAGCGAAGAAGGAGCGCCGCCCTACATCGAGGCGAAGATTAACGAGCACTCGCAGCTCTGGTACTATCGCGCCTGGAGCGAGTGGATGGCCTCAGACAGCTGGGACGACCTCCGTGAGGGCCACTCAAAGGTCGAAGGCACGATGTAGCAGCGCGGAGGGATCGGTGACGATTCCCCTCATCCCGGGCATCAACCAGAGGACGGTACGGATTCGTGCCGTCCTCTTCGACGTCGGCGGGCCCATCGACCTCGAGACGGCGTTCGAAGCCGCGATCGATGCCGACATCAAGGCCGGGCTCGAACGCGAGGGCTTTGGGGTCGACGACGAGACGTGGGCCGCGGCGAACCGTCATGCCGTCGCTTTCTTCGCGCCGTCGCTCTATCGCAGCGTCATCTGGCAGCTCACCGGTGGCGATGAGGCTTCAGCGACGCGCGTTTATGACTGGGTCGAGGCGCAGGCGGACGGCCGCACCCACTTTGAGCTGCGGCCCGGGATCGACGACGTGCTCAAGACGCTGCGGGCACGCGGCCTCAAGCTCGGGCTGGTGGCAAATCAGCCGCTTCGAGTGCTGGACTTGCTGCAGCAGCACGGCGTCGGCGACTACTTCACCAGCAACGGGATCAGCGCCCTTCATGGCTTCCGCAAACCCGACGTGCGGCTCTTTCTTCGCACCTGCGAAGAGCTCGGCGTGCCTCCCGAGAGCTGCATCATGGTCGGCGACCGCATCGACAACGACATCGCACCGGCGAAGCTGCTCGGCATGCGTACCGTCCTCATCCGCACCGGCCGCCACCGCGAGCAGCAGCCTCGCTCCTGGGACGAGCGCCCCGACCGTGAAGTCGTAGACGCGGCCGGGATCCTCAGAGCCGTCGTCGAGCTCGTCGAGGAAGGCATCGACCACAGCTGTTGAGCGGCGGTTTTGCGTTGGTCCCAATGGTAAACTCGAGTCCGTGAACAACAGCCGCCCCGTCTACAGCAGTGAGACCGGCCGCGTGACGCCACCGCCTCCCGGTGGCACCAATCGCAAGCCTGGTTATGTGAAGCCGTCTGCCCCGTCGAAGCCGGCACTGCCGGACGACGGCGTCGTGCGCATCTTCCGAGAGAAGGGCGGACGCGGTGGCAAGACCGTGACAGTGGTCCGCGGCCTGCCGGACAAAGGCGCCGCCCTCGAAGCGCGGGCGCAGGAGCTGAAACGCCTCTGCGGCGCCGGCGGCACGCTGCGTGACGGCGCTGTCGAAGTGCAGGGTGACCACCGCGAGCGCATCGCCGAGAAGCTGACTGCGCTCGGCTACAGGGTCAAGCTGGCCGGCGGCTAGGCATGCCGCGTCCCCGCGTCTACAAGACCCAGGCGGTCGTCCTCCGCCAGCGAAAGCTCGGCGAGGCGGACAAGATTATCACCCTGTACTCCTCCCATCACGGTAAGATCGATGCCGTTGCGAAGGGCGTCCGCCGGACGAAGAGTAGGATGGCCGGCCACCTCGAGCCGCTCACCCTCGGCTCCTACCTGCTCGCCGAAGGGCGCGAGCTCGACATCCTCACCCAGGCGGAGACCGTTGAGGGCTTCCCTGGCCTGCGTAGCGACCTCGACCGGATTAGCCGCGGTCTCTACTGCGCTGAGCTGGTCGACCGCCTCACACCTGAGCGCTCCGAAGGCAACCCGATCTTCCGCCTGCTGGTGGACACGCTGTCGTTCCTCGATCAAACCACTGAGATCGACCTCGCCGTCCGCCGCTTCGAGATGCATTTCCTCGACCTGCTCGGGTATCGGCCGGCCATGGAGAGCTGCGCCATCTGCGACCGCCGCCTGGAGCCGGTGCTGAACTTCTGGAGCCCAGCGGCGGGTGGTGTCGTCGGCCCGGAGTGCGCGGACGATGCCTTGCAGCTGGCGCCGCTCAGCGTCAATGCCCTCAAGGTCCTGCGCGTGCTTCAGAGGGCCTCGTTCGCCGACGCGGCGCGCATTCGCCTGACCCCTGACCTCCAGCGTGAGATTGAAGCGAGCCTCGAGGCGCAGGTGCACTTCGTCCTCGAACGCGAGGTCCGCAGCGCCCGCTTCGTTGAGACGCTGCGGCGTGACGCCAGGGTGGCAGCGCGCACATCGGCCGCGGAAATACATCCCGGCGACGGCGTGATATCGTAGAATCCACGACAAGATCGAGCCAGGAGGCCCCATGCCGCTTTACGAGTACTACTGCGAGAACTGTGACGGTGTCTTCGAGACCCTCCGCAGCATGCGAGAGGCGAGCGAGCCTTCGCCTTGCCCGGTGTGCGACCGCGACGGCCAGCGCATCATGCCGACGTCCTTCACCGCCTTCACCTTCCGTGACGGCCTGCCTCGCCGGATCCCCGACCGCGGTACCTTCTGGCACCTCGGCAAGGAAGTGCAGAAGCCGATCACCGGCGGCGGCGTCGCGTACGAACACCCTGAGATCAACAAGCCGAAGCCGAAGCCGATCCCGACTGCCGCGGAGGCCGACGAGGCAAAGGAAGTCGAGCACCTGAAGGGCCAGCACGCAAAGCAGCTTGTCGACTCCGGCATCACGCCGCCGATGGGCCCCGACCGCAAACCCCTGCTCTCACCCAAGCTCGGCGCCAGCGGTCACGTCGACTAGAGCCACCACCGTTAATGCAAAGAGGGCTGGAGATTCCAGCCCTCTTTTTGTGCCTGCAAGGTCCGAAGGACGGCTAGTCTTCGACGCCGGCCAGGGCAAGGTCAGCCTTCTCTTGCTTCTCCTGCGTTCGCGCCGCCGCCACAACGTGGTCATTAATGAACAGTGAGAGGACGCCCGCGGCGAAGGCTACGAAGGCCATGAAGTAGAAGGCGTCGTCGAAGGCGGCAACCACCGTCGTAATCGCCGCCGTGCCATCGGTGATCGAGGCGCCCGCCGGGGCACCGTGCCACTGCAGGCTGAAGAGCAGGATCATGGTCAGAATTGCGGTGCTCACGGAGCCGTACAGCCGCAGCGACACCTGAGTGAGCGCCGTCGCCCGCGGCATATCCTCGCGCGGGACCGTGTTGTACGCCGCCGTCTGCACCGGGATGAAGCAGAGGCCGAGCGCGATACCGCGCACGCAGGAGAGTCCTGCGATGACCCACTGACTCGTCGATGCGGTCATCTGCGCCATCGCCAGCGTCCCAAAGAACAGCACGATGCTGCCCGCCAGGGCCAGCGGCCGCGGTCCGAGGCGGTTGTAGAGGCGCCCGCCGACGTTCATCGAGATGAAGCTGGCGACGCCGCCCGGCAGCAGAAGCAGGCCCGTCTGTGACGCGCTGAGGCCTCGAGCGTCCTGGAGGAAGAGCGGCAGCAGGTACTGGATGCCGTAGAGCGAGATCTGCAGCACGAACATCATCAGCATCGCTACGCGGAAGACGTCGCTCTCGAAGAGCTGCAAACGAAAGAGTGGCTGCTCCTCCATCAGCTCGACTTTGATGAAAGCACCGAGGAAGAGCACTCCGCCGAGAATCATCGCGAGGTGCGTCGGCGTCCAGCCGTTGTCCGCGCCCTCGCTCAGGCCGAGTAGTAGCAGCGGGAACGCGAGCGCGGCGAGGATGAAGCCTCGGAAGTCGAGCTTCGAATCGAGCTTCTTCGCGAAGTGGGGCAAGAGCAGCCTGGCGAGACCGAGATTGGCGAGGCCGATCGGCAGGTTAATCAGGAAGATGTAGCGCCAGCTCGCGTACTCGACGATGTAGCCGCCGACCGTCGGGCCGAGAATCGGTGCCAGCAGCTGGGGAAGGCCGAGCAGTGCCATGAAGCGCCCGCGTTCCAGCGGCGTGATCGTTGAGTAGACGATCGCCATGCTCAACGGCTGCATCATGCCGCCACTGAGGCCCTGGATTGCCCGGAAGGCGATCAGACTCGGCAGGTTCCAGGCGAGGCCGCACAGCGCAGAGCTCAGCGTGAAACCGGTAAGCGTCAGCATGAAAAGACGCTTCATCCCCAGCCGGTCGGAGAGAAAGCCGCTCAACGGGATGACCACAGCAAGAAACAGGAGGTAGATCGTCAGGACGTACTGGCCGCTGTCGAGGCCCTGGTTGAAGTCATCGAGGATGTCTGGAAGCGCGACGTTGATGATTGTGCTGTCGAGGATCGACATGAAGGTGCCGATCGTTGTGACGCAGAGGATCAACCAGCGACGGTCGAAGCCTCCCTTGCTCAGGGCCATTTCAGCAGCCAAGTATCCGTCTCCGACCAGGAAAGGCTCTGCCCTCGTGACACTGCACGCATTCGAACGGCGTTTGAGGAAAGCAGCGAGCCTCTACGGTATTCATGGTGGTCCTCAGTTGCTGAGGCCACAGTCGTTAGCTTAACGCTAACGTTAACAGTATATTGACGAGCCCTTGTGACTTCAACCCCGGCAAACGAGATCGCCTATAAGTAGACGCCACTGTCTGGTAAACAGGGGGCCGGATCGATCGATCCGGCCCCACGCATGCACGTTCAGCGCCCGGTTACTGGAGCCGCCCTGCCCTTGACGAGTCGCAGTAGCGTGCCCCCAAGAAATGGCCTCCCCAGAGCGGCGCTATCGGGCAGAGGTTCAGTAGCCCGGTAGTCAGCGGCACGAGCCCGAGAGCAGCGACGGCCCAGCCCGTCGGTGCGGGCATGAGGGTCGCACCCGCCGCAATCAGCGCGACTCCCAGGCCTGCTCTGGCAACCCTCCCCGTATTCGATGCGATGCAGCGTTCGATTGCTGTGGTGCCTCGTTCGACTGGTTGATTCGTCATGAGGTCTTCTCCTTCGATAAGCCGGTTTCAGTGCGCGAACCGAACGTCGGGCAGGAAGCGATCAATGGCGCGCGGGAGCCACCAGGCACGCTCGCCAACGAGATGCAGGACGGCCGGCACAAGGACGAGTCGCACAACGAACGCATCTAGCAGAACGGCGGTGCCGAGGATCAGCCCCATCTCCTTCATGGGCAGCGTGCCGGCGATGGCGAAGGTGAAGAACACCGCCACCATGACACCCGCCGCGGCGACGATCGGCCGGCCGGTGTGAGCGAGCGCACCCTCCACCGCCTCGTTGGCGTCACCAGACCGCTCGAAGTGCTCGCGGGCGGAAGCCAGAAGGAAGACGGTGTAGTCCATCGA
>JBFWZE010000004.1:27651-30455 GCA_050185685.1 Dehalococcoidia bacterium | reverse complement strand
CGCTTTTCGATCCGGCGGGCGAACCGTGCCCACGCCGGGCTGCGGTGCTCACCAACGGAGTGCCAGGGCAGTGCGAAGCGATTGATGCCGTGACCGAGAATTGCCGGCAGCAAGGTCAATGCCGCCAGCAGCACGAAGCTGACCGATAGCATCATGCCCGCAGCCATCGAACGGAACGCCGGGATCGGGACGAGAAGGACGGCGGACAGGCTGATCAGAACGGTCAGGCCGCTGAAGAGAACCGCCTTACCAGCAGTGTCCATCGTGACGCCGACAGCCCCGTTCACGTCGTTCGGCGTTGCGTGCAGGGCGCCGCGGAAGCGGCTGACGATGAACAGCGCGTAGTCGATGCCCAGCGCAAGGGCGAACATCATCGCGAAGTTCAGCGTCCAGATTGAGAGGTTCGTGAACTGCGTGATCCCGAAGAGGATACCCATCGAGATGATCAGGCCGGCAGCGGTGAGCACCAGCGGAAGCCCGGCAGCGGCCAGTGTGCCAAACGCGAGGACGAGGATGACGGCGGTCACCGGCCAGGTGATGATCTCCGCTTTCATCATCCCTTCGCGGTTAACGGCGTTGAAGTCGGCCCAGAAGGCTGGCGAACCGGTGAGGGCCACGGTGAAGTCGCCATCGCTGAGGGCGCCGATCTCGTCAGACACGCGCTCGGCGGCGCGGACCGCCTCCGTCGGATCGACGAGCGTGCCAGCCTGCAGCATGACGGTGTGACCGTCCGGGCTGGGCTGCGCGGCGACCATGGGGGTCAGCGCCGCCTCGCCGGCAAAGATCGCGGTTGCAGCGTCAACCTTCGCGCGAAACTGCGGGTCATCGACCGTGAGTGAGTCGCTGTGGATGACTGCCACCGCGGACTGTGACGAGAAGCCACCGAACTCGTCTTCGATGACCGTGCGTGCGGCGAGCGAGTCGCTGCCGTTGACCTCCCACATTGCGCCGGAGAGCGCATGCTCGAGGCGCGGCGCGAAGACGCCAAGGCTGATCGCGACCACGAGCCAGCTGACGATCATCAGCCGCCTGTGGGTATGGGCGAACCTGCCGACCTGTCCGAGGGTGCCTGATCTCATAATTATTTCCTTTACAACGATATAGCGATAATTACCCGAAGCTCATGCGCTGCAGCCGCTGGCCGCGTCTCATCTAGCTGGCGGCGAAGGTCCGGGCTTCCTGGGCCGCCTGGAGCTTCAGGCGGTCGCAGACGATATCACAGAGCTGCTTCACGCTGGGGTCGGCGATGCTGTAGTACGCCGCCGTCCCGTCCTTGCGTCGAACGAGGAACCCCGCGTTGTACAGCGTGCGGAGGTGCTTGCTGATGTTCGCCTGACTGCTGTCGAGCTCCTCACAGATCTCGCCGACATTGAGCTCGTCGCTCGCAATCAGGAGGCGCAGGATAGACAGCCGCGTCGCATCGCCGAGGACGCGGAAGCGTTCAGCAACATGCTCGATCAGGGTTTCGGGAAGAAGTTCTGTGGCCATGGCATAACTCTATAACTGTACAAAGATAAAGTCAACAAGAAGTCAATGGAGAAGGGGCAAGGGCGATGTCGTGTGAAACGAGGGTTCTAGAAGCGGCGCTGCGTGACCCAGTTCGCGATGTCGACCAGAGACTCCTTCGGCTCGGAGCCGGGCAGGATGTCGAGCGCGGCGATGGCGCGGTCGCGGAAGTCGATCGCCACTTTGTAGGACTCCTCGAGGATGTCTGACTCCCGGATCATTTGCAGCGAGCGCTTCAGGCTCTCACTGCGCTGACGGCCGGCGAAGTAGCGCTGCACGGGGTTCTTGTCCGGGTAGCGCTCGATCAGGATGAGAGACGGCAGCGTCAGCGTGCCGTGCATGAGGTCGCTGCCGGCCGGCTTGCCCAGCTCCTCTTCGTCGGCGGTGAAGTCGAGGATGTCGTCGGCGATCTGGAAGGCCATGCCGACGTTCTCGCCGTACTGGCCGAGGGCGTCCGACCACTCGACCGGCAGGCCGCCGATCATGCCGCCGCCCTGCGCCGACGTGGCGAAGAGCGACGCAGTCTTGCCGGCGATGCGGTTGAAGTACTCCATCGTGTCGGCGCCGTAGCGGTAGGCGCTCATGTCCTGGTGCAGCTCACCCGTCGCCATGCGCATGAGCGTGCGCGCGAAGAGGCGAATGACTTCGATATTGCCCGTCCGCGCCACCAGCTCGGCGGCGTGCGCGAACATGTAGTCGCCGACCATCACGGTGGCCGCGTTGTCGAAGAGTGAGTTCGCGGTCGCGCGGCCGCGTCGGGTCGGCGCCGCGTCGATCACATCGTCATGGACCAGGGTCGCCGAGTGCAGCAGCTCGATCGAGGCCGACAGCGGGACCAGCGAATCGAGGTTGTAGTCACCCAGACGACCGGAGAGCAGCGCGATCGCCGGCCGGACCCGCTTGCCGCCCGCCTCGAGCACGTGGTCGAGTGCGTTCGCGAGGAATGGGAAGTCTGCCGGCTTCAAGGACAGCAGCATCTCTTCGACGCGCGAAATGTCGTTTCGAACGGGACCGTAGAGCGGGTTAGTGACGGCTTGCGTGCTCACGTGCTGCTCCCAAATGCTCGGCCGCGGCTGCCGTGCCGGTAATCCGGAACAGACGCCGCGCGTTGGCGGTGGTTGCTTCCGCAACCAGAGTTTCGCTGATCCCGCGCTCAAGTGCTATCCGTTTTGCGCCCTCGACAACGTACGCGGGCTCGTTGCGCTTGCCGCGATAGGGCTGCGGCGAACCGTACGGCGAATCGGTTTCGATCACGAGGCTCTCGAGCGGCACCGCGGCGGCGACCTCGCGCATCTGCG
>JBFWZE010000004.1:14716-27551 GCA_050185685.1 Dehalococcoidia bacterium | reverse complement strand
TACGCGAGGCGGGGTGCTTCCGTCACGCCGACGGCTCCAGAGCATCGAGCTTCTTGAACAGCGCTACCGGCTCTTGCAGGGCCGTACCCGGCTCCGGTCGTACCGCGGCCCAGCTACCGGCGTCGAGACGCGTCGTGTGCCCCAGCATCTCGTTCAGCTTTTCCGAGGTGAACGGGAGATACGGGTTGAAGGCGACCTTCAGGATCTCGATCGCGGCCAGTGCCGTGTACAGGCTGCGCGCCGCGGCGGCCGGATCGGTCTTGCGCGTGTTCCAGGGCTCCTCTGCGTTGAGGTAGCGGTTCGTCTCCTGTGCGAAGCCGAGGGCGGTGCGCAGGCCTTCGCGGAACTTGCAGGCATTGATCGACGCGCCGACCGATGCGAGCGCCTCTGCGCCCTGCGCCAGCAGCTCCTCGTCCTGCGCCCGCAGCGTACCCGGCTCCGGCACCCTGCCTTCGAAGGTGCGGTAGGTGATCGTCAGCACGCGGTTGACCAGGTTGCCCCAGGTCGAGACGAGCTCCTCGTTGTTGCGGCGTACGAGCTCCTCGTCGCTGAACTCGCTGTCGGAGGTCTCCGGCATAATCGCTGCCAGGTAGTAGCGGATCGTGTCCGGGTCGTAGCGCTCGAGGTACAGCGGCAGGAACGGCGCCGTCCCCAGGCTCGTGCTCGCCTTGCTGCCGTGAAAGTTCACGTACTGGTTCGCCGGGACATCGTACGGGAGGTTGAGGCCCTCGTACGCCTGAAGCCAGGCCGGGAACAACAGCGTGTGAAAGACGATGTTGTCCTTGCCGATGAAGTAGTAGGTCTTCGCGTCCGGGTTCTCCCAGAAGTCGCGCCACGCCTCAGGCGTGCCCTGTAGCTGCGACCACTCCTTGGCCGCCGACAGGTAACCGAGGAGCGCTTCGTACCAGACGTAGATACGCTTGCCCTCGCCGAGTTCGTCGATCGGCACCGTGACACCCCATTCGAGGTCGCGGGTGATTGCGCGGTCCGGCATGCCTTCCTTGAGGAGACCGATTGAGAAGTTCAGGACGTGGGTGCGCCAGTGCTCCTTGTCCTTCGACAGCCACTCGAGGAGCGGCTCATTGAAATCGGAGAACTTGAAGAAGAAGTGCTCTGTCTCACGCTGTTCCGGCGTCGTGCCGGTGAAGCGGCTCTTTGGGTTGATCAGGTCGGTGGCGTCGAGGGTGGAGCCGCAGTTGTCACACTGGTCGCCGCGGGCACGCTCGTAGCCGCAGCGCGGGCAGGTGCCTTCGACGTAGCGGTCGGGCAGGAAGCGCTTTGCCTGTGAGTCGTAGAACTGCATCACCGTGTTCTTGTAGATGTAGCCCTTCTCGAGCAGGCGTAGGAAGAACTCGTGCACGGTAGCTTCGTGGTTCTTCGTCCCTGTCGTCGTGAAGAGGTCGTAGGTGATGCCGAGGTCGCCCCAGCTCTTCAGGAACTCGGGGTGATAGCGGTCGACGATCGCTTGCGGGGTCGTGCCCTCCTGTTCGGCACGGACCATGATCGGCGTGCCGTGCTGGTCAGAGCCGCCGACCATGAGCACGCGGTTGCCCGCGGCGCGCTGGTAGCGGGCGAAAATGTCAGCCGGCAAGTAGGCGCCGGCAATCTGACCGAGGTGCAGGGAGCCGTTCGCGTAGGGCCACGCGACGCCGATGAGAATGTTCTCTGGCACGAAATATCCGCCTTCTAGAATCGAATTCGATTCTATCATGCGGGTTCACGCCCCTCAGGTCAGACCGGCGCCGCTCTTTTGCCGGGAGCGCCGCCGCGCCTGCTCCGGAAGCTCCGCCTCCTCGTAGAAGCGGATCGCCGCTGCCCGGTCGATCGGATGTGCCGTGGTCTCGTCAGGCGATGGCCACATCTCCGGCGGGATAAGCGAGAGCTTCTGCACGTCCTTCCGCGCAGCGTTGTCGAGGTTGAGGTCGCGCTCATTCGTGGCGCCCGGCGTGACGCAAACGCCATCGACGACATCGAGGTCGAACCACCACCGCTTCACGAGGTTGCGCGAGCCGTTGAGCAGCTTGTCGTCCATCCGCGCGATCCAGGCGTGGGTCATCGGGAACTTTCGCGCCAGCCACATCACCGCTCGATGCGTTGCGAGGCCCTCCGTGTTCCAGGGGCACATCTTCATGCAGCGTCCGCAGAACGAGCCCTTCTCGTTCGTGATCCGATAGCTGGTGCATTTCACTGCGTCCATTCGCCAGGTCTCGTAGCCGTTGAACATGACCTTGGGACCGAAGGGGATTGCGTTGCAGGGGCACTCGCGAGCGCACTTGCTGCAGGATTCGCAGAACTGCTGCACTCCGGCGTCGATTGGCAGGTCAATCGCGAGCGGCAGGTCAGTTGAGAACAGCACCGACTTCGAACGCGGGCCAATGAAGGGATTGAGCATCGTGTCGCCGATCCGGCTGATCTCCCCGAGGCCCGACATGAGGATCGCCGGGTTGTGCAGGATCTGCGAGTCGGAGTTCGTGTGAGCGCGCGAGGAATAACCCATCCGGCGGCAGTGGGAGGCCATTATGCCGGCGATCTCCGCGCCGCGCATGTAGCCGCGCATCGATTGCGAGCCGGAGATCCAGTCGTCGCCCGACGCGCCTTCCATCGTCTCGTGCCCCTGGTCGATGAGCATGACGACGACGTACTTGTGATAGACGTCGATCTCATTGCCCTGACCGTCGTGGGAGTAGAACATCCACGGCTCGGCGCGGCAGATTCCGACGAAGTCTGCGCCCATAAAGTATCCCAGGGTCTTGATCGCGGCCGCGTTCTTCGTGGGGTCAGAGAGGTCGCCGCCGATACCGGTCGGGTCGAGAGGCAGGCCGTCGCCCTGACGCGGAATCATCGAGCCCTGGATCGGCCCCATGCCCTTCGAGAGCGGATGGCGCTGCGCGTGGCCCATGCCCGCCGCTGCCGCGACCTTCGCGCCGAAGTCGCCGTAGCGGGCTCGCGAGAAGCCGGACGCTCGCATCGGTGAGCGCTTGATCTCATCGCCCAGCACCAGGGTTGTAGGCTTATCGACTCGCTTGATCGACTCCATCGGATAGCGCCCGAGCGCCGCCCGACGCCGGTTGTCGAGCCAGCGCTCCAGCCAGGAATCAGCACCTCCGAGGCCGAGCCACCACACGGGTCCGTGGCTGCGCCAGCTTGAGAGCGACCGCAGCGGCAGGTCGGCGGCCATTTCGTAGTCGGTGGTCACCACGCCGGCCCGGAAGCGCTTACCGATGAACGGAGCCGACAGGACGACGCCCCTCGGCAGCGCGAGCCCGGCGCGCTGCACCAGCGCTTCGATGCCGACGAGTGTGTCGCCGGGCACGTGAGCACGGGCATCGAAGCCCATCTGTCGCAAGTATCCGGCAATCACACCGGCAATCTCCGCCGCACGTACATCGCCACGGGCGGCCTGACTGCCCTGCGTCCATGCTGCGCCGGGCTCGTCTGAACGCGGCTCCTTGCCGAATTCGACCAGCATCACGAAGGCATGCGTGTGAGACGGGTACCCAGCAGTGTCCCAGTCGCTCGTCTTCAACCGGCAAATGCCCGCCATCGAGGCGTCGATGAAGTAGGCACTGGCCTTGAGGTTGTCCGCGCGCACTTGCGGGTCGTCCGGGATCGGCGCCTTCGCGGGCGCCAGGGGGACGTACGCGGGGCGTTGTCCGGTGACTGTGCCGGCATCAGTCGAAGGCGGGTCGAACGAACCGCGAAAGAGGTCGAGATACTCCGGAATGACATGGGCTACCGCATCCGTCCCCGGCAGGTCGGTGGAGCCGGGAAGGCGCGCCGGACGCTCGGTGATCGACTGCGTCCGCGGCAATCGCTCCAGGGGAAAGTGGCTGAGATGAACGGGGCGGTTTCGATATGAGAACAGCCTCATGACGCTCCTCTTCTTTGCGGCGTTCGCGTCGGACGCGAGCGCTTGGCTATGCCGTGGGCTGCGGCTGCACGTCCAGCGCCTTATGCAGGCAGGCGAGCATGCCGTAGTAGCCGATCGTCGAGAACAGGTCGATGACGCCCTGCTCGCCGTATGCAGCCAGCGCCTCGTCGAAGGTCGCCTGCGTCAGGTCGTGGTCGCGAAACAGCTCGCGGGCGCAGCGGACCGGCAGCTGATCTTCGGCGTCGATGCTCTCCATTGGGCCGCGTTCCTTGATCGTCTGCACGCTCTTCTCGGTGGCGCCGCCCTGGAGCGCCCCCGGCGTGTGCGCGGCCTGTTCGAACGCGTTGTGCAGCTCCGACGATGCCGCCAGTGCCGCGATCTCACGCACCCGCGGCGACAGCGACGACTCGAAGCGCACGTAGGTGCCGACGTGGACGATGCGTCCCGTGACATCCGGGCTGTGCAGCAGGACGCCCATACCCGGGCTGACGCGGCCGCGGGTTTCGACGAGGTAGTCGAAGACGCCGCGGTGGGCCGCCGGCAGTGCGTCGCGTTCGAGGATCGGTGGAAGTCGGGTCATTGTGGCTCCTCCTCTAGTTTTCTTACAGGCAGGCGATCGCGTGATGCCCTCGACGGCGTCGGGCAGCCGGTACTGCGCCCAGGTCCTGCCGCCGTCCTCAGTGCCGAAGACCTGGCCGCGCCGGGCAGCGCAATACACGCGATCCGGTGTCGAATAGCTCTGGCCGATGACCATCAGCGTGCTGCGAATCTCGACGCCGTGGTCGAAGCGCTGCCAGCTCGCCCCGAAGTCGTCGCTGCGGTACAAAGAGCCGGCGTCACTGACCGAAGCGATGCTGAACGCGGCGTACAGGCGCTCCGGGTCGTGCGGCGACACCTGGACGTCGCGCGTGTAGGTCAGCGGCGAGAAGCGACCAATGCCGAGCTCGCGCCAGCTTTCGCCGCGGTCGCTGCTCTCGAAGAGGCCCATGCGGTTTGCGAGCAGCACGGTACCGGCATGCGCGGGGCTCAGCGCCAGCGCGTGGGAGTCCATCATCCCCTCGGTGGTCGTGTCGGACTGCAACTGGCTCTTGAGGTGGTCCTGCTCCGCCAGCGCCAGAAGGCTGCGGTTGCAGCTCTGCCACGACGCGCCGTTGTCGCGGCTGCAGATGAGACCGCCGACTTCGTAGGCGACGTAGATATCGTCCGGGATCGCTACGTCAAAGGCGACGTCGACGACTCGCATCGGAAAGCCCATGCTCACCGCGCCCGGTGGCACAAGGGCATCGAGCCGCTGCCAGCTGTCACCGCCGTCGTCGCTTCGGAAGACGGCGCTGCCCTGCGTGCCCGCGAGCACCGTGTTGGGCCGCGTCGGATGCACGTTGATCGACCAGACGACACGCTCTTCGGCGGTCGACATCTCCGGCAGCGGCAGCATCTGCCAGGTCATCCCCGCGTCGGTCGAACGCAGGGGACCGAGCTGGCTGCCGGCGAAGATCACCCCCGGCCGCGTCGGGTGCACGGCGAAGTCGCGCACCTCGATGTCCTCCGGCAGTCCGCCATCGAGGCGCAACCACGCCTTGGCCCCCGGGTCAAAGCCATAGAGGCCATGGGTCGGCGCAGAATCTGGAGCGCCGGTCCATTCACCGGCTCCCGCGAACACCGTATAGGGCATCGCTCACCTCCTGGTGCCGGACATTCTAGGCGCCTGCGCGGTGCTCTGGACGCAAAAGAGCGGCCCCATTCCTGGGACCGCTCGTCTATTGGGAATCTGTCGCCGTCTAGAGCATCTCCTCGCGGGACTGCTCGGCGCGTGCGGCACCGATCGCCGTCTTCACGCTCTTCTCCTCCTCAGGCGGCGGCAGCACGGCCGGCATGCCCAGGGAGTCGATCCAGAGCTCTCGCGTCCAGCCCTTAGTGTGATAGAGGTGCTCATCCTCCTGGTCCTCGACCTCTGCGTACGCCTCGGCGAGCGCCTTACCCTTCGGCCCCTTCATGTGCTCGCCGATGCGGCCGATCAGCTCCCAGTTCAGGTGGTCCTTGGTCTCGGCCAGAGTGACGCACTCGGCGGCGACGATCTCCGCTGCCTCCGGCGCTTCCTTCTGCGCCATGCTCATCATCGTGAGCAGCGCTTCCGCGTTGGTGCGTACCACCTTGCGGCCCGGCGTCTCGCGGTTCGCCTCGAGGGAGAGGGCGTCAAAGACCTTCAGCAGCACTTCCTGGTGGTGCTTTGTCTCCTCGAGGTACTTCTCCCACTCTTCTTTCAGGTCCTCGTTTTTGGCGCACTTCACCGCGCTGGCGTAGATCTTCTCGCCGCCGAGCTCGGTCTCGAGTGCTTCATAAAGAAGGTTGGTCACTTGCTGTTCGTTCATAGCGGTCCTCCGTGATGGATTGCTGTCTCAAGGTTCATGAGCATTGCTGCTCTGTGATCGCACTGTCGCCTGAGCCCTCTTTCGGCGATGGCAAGCAGTGGAGGCGGCCGATCAAGGACGCATTACAGCGCACCGACTTAGCCCATCGGGTAGGGTAATTCGGCCGCGAATTGGTTACAGTTCACCGCGATGAAGCGCGGACGACCCCGCCACGACGACATCCTCACGCCTCGAGAGTGGGAGGTCCTCGCCCTCCTCGCCGAGCGCCGGACGAACCCGGAGATCGCCGGCGCACTGGGCATCACGATCGACGGCGTCAAGTACCACGTCTCGCAGATCCTCGCCAAGCTTGGCGTCGAGAGCCGCGAAGAGGCAGCGCGCCTCTACCGCACGCACCGTCCGCGGCAGCCTGCCTTCCTCGTACCGCTGGCCTGGCTTCGATCGCTGCTGCCGAAGACATCGGTTGCCCTCTCGCTGCTCGGCGGCAGCATTGCCCTGGTCGTCCTCGTCGTGTCCCTTGATAAACGGCAGCGGTAATCGTCAAAGCGCGCCGGATGAAGATCCGCTCCACACCCTAGGCCTCGACCTGCCGCCGGAGGAACAACCGGGCGCGACGAACGCTGCCACGCCGTCCCTGCCGAACACGGTGCTGCTGACAAAGGGCACGCCTGCAAACACAGGCAGCGCGGCAGCGACGATCGCAGCAATGCGCCGCGTAAGCAGCCTCGCCGAGCTGGAGGTGGCGATAACGGACTCGACGAAGCTTGTTGTCATCGATACGAGCGCCTTCGATGAGGTGACCGGGACGAGCGTCCTGCGCGAGCTGATCGAGTCGAGACGGATCATCATCGGGCTGAACATCTCGACGAAGCAGCTCGCGGCGGCTTCTGACTTCTTCGAATTCGTTCGCAATGGCTGTCCGATCGACTGCCCGGACTATCCGGGGATTCGCGAGCCATCCATGGCGGAAAGGGGCTTCTACAGCTTCCTCTTCTACGACCGCAGCGAAACGATCTCCCCATCGAGGATCGGCCAGTTTCAGAAGTACTTTTTTGAAGGCTGTTCGCGGATGAGGTTGTCGAGCTTGACGGCGGTCATTATGGCGACCGGCCTACCGGCCTCGTTGCCGTAGCCGATATCCCAACGGAGCGCATCGACGTGAACCGGGGAATGGGCTGTACATACAACGACGCAAAGGTCGCCGCGGCCGCGAAACGTGAGGCGCTCAAGGTCGTGACGGAGCCAATACTTGGGATGTCAGTTTTTGCTTGCATCCCGAAGCCGGACGGAATGGTCGAGGTCCGCGTCCTCGTGCATCGACCAATCGCGTCGAGCCCCTCACCCTCGTGCCTCTCGACACCCACCATTTCTCCCAGCCCTGGATGCTCGCCGGCAGTCGTGATGAGCGGTGGCTATCCGCCGTTTGTGCTCGCCGTGCCGGTCTCAGAGCTCCTTCCCTGAATCGCGCTGGCTAACCAAAGCGCCAAACGTTAACGTCTCGCAAATTCATCTACGTGCTGTAACCGAAGATTGCGAGAATCTTCACAACAGCATTGACCGTGGCTATCGCCAACGTTACGATCGATTTGACCCCCATAAGGAGACGATTTGTGACGCAGAATCTTCGCATTCCCGGCCCTACCTCTTGCCCGGAAGAGACGCTCGAGGAGCTCTCTCGCCAGATGATCAACCACCGCGGACCTGAGTTCGCGGACATGCAGAACCGCATCATGGTCCTGCTCAAGGACTTTTTCCGCACCGACAACGACGTGTTCATTTACACGTCCTCCGGAACCAGCGTGATGGAAGCCTCCATCGTCAACACGCTGTCCCCCGGCGACAAGATCCTCGGTGTGACGATCGGCGAGTTCGGCGACCGCTTCATCGAGATTGCGAAGGCCTACGGAGCCGACGTCACCCGCCTCGAGTTCGACCCCGGCACGGCTGCCGACCCCAAGCTCGTCGCTGAGACGCTGGCGAAGGACCCCGAGATCAAGGCCGTCCTTGTCACCCACAACGAGACCTCAACCGGCGTCACCAACGACGTCGAGGCGATCGGCAAGGCTATCCGCGCCGTAAACCCCGAGATCCTCTACATCGTGGATGCGATCAGCAGCCTCGGCTGTCTGCCCTTCTTCACCGACGCCTGGGGAGTCGACGTCGCCACCACCTGCTCTCAAAAGGGATTCATGATCCCGCCGGGCCTCGCGTTCATCACCCTGAGCGAGCGCGCCTGGAAGGCCTACGAAACCGCGAAGATGCCGAAGTTCTACCTCGACGTCAAGAAGTACAAGACGTACTCCGACCGCGGCCAGCCTCCATTCACCCCTGCCGTCTCGCTGTACTACGGCCTCGACAAGGCCCTGAACATGATCCGGGACGAGGGTTTCGAGCAGGTCAACGCCCGCCACGCCCACATCGGCGAGTACACCCGCAACAAGGCGCGTGAGCTCGGCCTCGAGATGCTGGCGAAGGGACCGGAGGCCTCCAACACCGTTACCTCGATCCGCATGCCGGAGGGCATCAACGCTGCTGAAGTGCTGAAGATCCTCCAGAGCGACTATGACACCGTCCTCGCCGCCGGCCAGGGCAAGCTCATGGGCAAGATCGTCCGCATCGGCCACATGGGCATCGTCGAAGAGAGCGACATTGACGCCGCTGTCGACGCGCTCGAGAAGACGCTCGACCGGCTCGGCTACAAGAAGCCTGCGTCGGTGGGCGCCTAGAAGGGGCAATAACACATGGCTCGCGTCCTCGTAACTGACCGCGTTTCAGAGGACGGCATCGAGATGCTACGCACCGAAGCGGACGTTGACGTCCGCTTCGGCATTTCTCCTGCCGAACTCATCCAGATCATTCCCGACTACGAGGCTCTCGTGGTCCGCAGTGAGACCAAGGTGACCGCCGAGGTGCTCGAGGCCGGACGCAACCTCGTCGTCGTCGGACGCGCCGGAGTCGGCGTCGACAACATCGATGTCGAAGCGGCGACGCGCGCCGGTGTTATCGTCGTCAACGCTCCCGCCGCGATCACGGTCGCGACGGCTGAGCACACCGTCGGCCTGATGATCGCCCTGGCCCGTCACATTGCTGCCGGCGACTCGTCGCTCAAGGCGGGACGCTGGGACCGCTCGAAGCTCGTCGGCGTTGAGCTTCGGGGCAAGACGCTCGGCGTCATCGGCCTCGGCCGCATCGGCTCCCAGGTCGCCCGTGTTGCACGCGCCATGGAGATGAACGTCATCGGTTTCGACCCGGGCATCGGGCCGGAGCGATTCGCGAACCTCGGCGTGAGCGTGGCGACCTTCGAAGAGGTCCTGCGCGAGAGTGACTTCATCACCCTCCACGCGATCCTGCCGCCCGGCAGCAAGCACCTGCTCGACGAAGCCCAGTTCGCGATGCTCAAGCCCGGCGCGCGGATCATCAACGTCGCCCGTGGCAGCCTGATTAACGAGGACGCCCTTCTCGCTGCCCTCAACAGCGGTGCTGTGGGCGGCGCGGCCCTCGACGTCTTCGCGAAAGAGCCGGTTCCCGCCGACTCCGAGCTCGTGCACCACCCGAAGGTCGTCGCGACGCCTCACCTCGGTGCTTCCGCGCAGGAGGCCCAGGAGCGCGTCGGTGTCGACGTGGCCGAGCAGATCCTCGGCATCTTCCGCGGCGAGCCGGCGATGTACGCGGTCAACCTGCCGTCCGTGGGCGCCGAAGCCTTCAAGGTCATCTCGCCCTACCTCGACGCAGCCCGCGACGCAGCGTCACTCGCCATGCAGCTCTCTGCCGGCGGCCAGTTCCAGGGCGTCGAGATCGAGTACCTCGGCGAGCTCGCGAACCTCGACATCTCGCCGCTGAAGGCATCGATCGTCAAGGGTCTGCTTGCTTCCGTCAGCGAGGAGAACGTCACGCTCGTGAACGCGAGCCTGATCGCCGAGCAGCGCGGCATGAAGATCGTCGAAAAGATGGGCTCTTACGAGGGCGGCATCTACAAAGACCTGATCCGCGTCCACCTGACGACCAGCGCCGGCCGCACCACGGTTTCGTCGACGGTCGGCCACGACGGCCCCCACATCGCCGAGATCAACGACTTCTGGGTCGACATCTCCCCCGGCCAGGGCCACCTGCTGATCTGCGAGAACCTCGACGCTCCCGGCATGATCGGCCGCATCGGCTCGTTCCTTGGTGAGAAGAACATCAACATCAGCTTCATGCGCGTCGGCCGCGAGGAAGACAAGGACCGGGCCCTCATGGTCCTCGGCCTCGACAGCGACCTCGATGCGGACACGCTGAGCGAGATTCTGCGAATCCCGAACATCTTCTCCGCCCGCATCGCGCAGCTGTAGCGACGGGCGGAGTGATATTCTGGGCGAAGGAGTCTCACCATAGCTGCTGAACCCGCAGACGTTCGTCTTCTCGCCGGCCGCATTGCCGAGCTGCGTGAGATCGAGCCCGACCAGTACACCTCGACCGCGGATGAGGTCGAAGCGTTCATCCGCCAGGTCGCCGAAGTTATTCCGGAAGCGATGCGCCTCGCCTCATCGCTGAGCGAGGCGCAGACCCGGTTCCTGCATGACGCATCGATGCGACAGGTGCGGATTGCCCGTGCTCGGCTCGACCTCGATCGCCACGTCGCGATTGAGACTCTGACGCGCCTGTTCCGCCTCGGAACCATGCCGAAGCCGGACGGCCGCTACGAGGGGGAGCTGATCGGTCTCTCAACAGGGCTGCTCTCCGACCCGTTCTTTGACTGGATGACCCGCATCTACCTGCCCTGGCTGGGCAAGACCTTCGATGCTGACGGCAGCGCCGGCGACAACGTCTTCATCGACAACGCCTGGTCGCGCGCCACCGGCAAGATCGGCTGGCCCGAATACCGCGTCCAGAACGACTCACCGCCGCACACCGTGCGTGTCTTCCCGTTCAAAACCGGTCCTGCAATCGCCGTCGAAGACGAGGGCCTCACCGTCCTTCGCCTCGACTACTCGCACTCGCCGAACCCGCTGCCGGTCCGCCGCCTCAACGAAGAGGTCGTCGAGCTGCCCGGTGGTTACCTTCTCGGTAAGGCGCACATGCGCGGTTTGCGTGAGTTGCGCCGCGTCTGCTTCTTCGGCCTCCACCAGGCGCCTGCCTGAGAAGCCACTTCAGCACAAAGAAGCAATGAAGCCGGGCATGTTCCCGGCTTCATTGCTTAACGTTGTGGACCGGCTCAGACGAGCGTCAGGAGGCGTTCGCCTGCAGCCTGAGAGGCCGAAGACGAGCACTGGCGACCTCGACCATGGCAGACGGCTCGTAGCCCTCCTCCGGGTACACGGCGACGCCGGCCTCGCAGTTGTGGTCGGGCAGCTGCACCATCATTCGCTCGAGTGCCTTGTACGCCCCGTCACGGTCACAGTGGATCAAACAGATGGCGAACTCGAAAGGCGTCAGCGAAGCGCTGATATCGACCTCTCGGATCACCTTTGCCGCCTTCTGCGCCGCGGCCAGAGACTGCTTCTGCCAGCCGTCCGTGGAGAACGTCGTCAGGTCCACGACGCCGATGCGGAGGACGACAACTGCCATCGAGTGCTTGTAGCGCTTGCAGCGTGCCGCCTCTTCATCGATACGGCGGTCAAAGTACCAGCGCGTGTACAGGCCGGTGGTGTCATCGATTATCGAGGACTTGCGCCGGAAGTCGATCCGCCTCACCGCTTCTTCGCGACGTGAGGGCTCCCCACCGCCGCGTGGGCGGCCTGCAAAGGATGCTCTCAGCAGTACGATCTCGATCACCGTTATGCCGGCGAGAATCGGCACCACCAGCGGTGTAAGCCCGGAGCCAGCCGCAGCGACAGCACCGACAATCAGCAACGAATTGAAGACCAGCGAGAGCGCGATTACCTTCAGCATTTATGACGCCTGTAGTGACTTCGTCGATGTAATCATTCTTGTCATTATTAGCATCGGTCATTCTCATGTTTTCCTTTGCTGTGAGATGCGGATCTGTCGTCTTCCAGTCAGAAAAGCCGCCGCCCAGGCGTTCGGTAAGGTCTCGGCGGTCCGCCGCCTGGACTACAATGGCCTCAACGGAAAGGAACAGCGCGCAAACGGAGCCTGCCATGCCCACAGACGTCACCAATTTCGACAGCGAAGTCATCGCCCGCAGCTACCAGAAACCCGTCCTCGTCGACTTCTGGGCTCCATGGTGCGGTCCCTGTCGAATGATCGGTCCGGTCCTCGAGAAGATGGCGGAAGAGACCGAGACCTGGGAGCTCGCCAAGGTGAACACTGACGAGCAGCAGGAGGTCGCCCGACGCTACTCGATCATGAGCATTCCGGCCGTGAAGCTCTTTTCGCACGGCCAGGTCGTCGATGAGTTCGTCGGCGCGCTACCAGAGGCGCAGGTCCGGCGCTGGCTCGAGGCGGCCATGCCCAGCGAGTACCAGGCGACGATCGAGCAGGCTCGCGCGACGATGACGGACAACCCTGAAGAAGCGCAGAAACTGCTGAAAACGGTCCTCGAAAAGGAGCCGGACAACGCGGCAGCAAAGGCGCTCCTTGCCCAGGCCCTGGTCTTTCATGACCCGCAGCTCGCCCTGGAGATGCTCAAGGGTGCCGACCTTCGCGACCCGGTGCC
>JBFWZE010000004.1:0-14616 GCA_050185685.1 Dehalococcoidia bacterium | reverse complement strand
TCGAAGCCCTCATGACGCATGACGAACGACAGGAGGTTCGAGAGGGCCCGGTCGTCGTCGATGATCAGGATGCGCGGACGCAAGACGATCTCGCCCCACCAGATTGACGCATTTCGCTTCTCGAATCTCACCGCTGACGCTGTTCCGTGCGTGGGGTACTCCTGACTGCTAACCAACAAGCTCTTCCACCGGTACTGTTGGGAACGCGAATCCGACTTCGAGGCCGCCGCGTTCGAGATTCTTCGCCCAGATGCGACCGCCCTGCGTTTCAACCAGACGCTTGCACACCGTCAGGCCGAGGCCATGGCCCTGCGCCTGCGCTGCCGTTCGGTCTGAGCGGTAGAAGCCTTCAAAAATCTGGTCCAGCTCTTCCTGGGCAACGCCCGGACCGTGGTCGTCTACGGTGACCAGCAACTCCCCGTTACGCTCGACGGCTGAGACGTGGATGACTTCGTCGGCCGGGCTGTACTTGTCTGCGTTCGAGATGAGGTTCTGCAGCACCTGCTCGAAGTAGGTCGGCTCCAGGACGAGCGGCGGCAAGTCCTCGCGTATGTCTGCCTCGATGCGGCGGTCGGGCCGCTGGCGGTTGTAGGACTCGATGACGTGACGAGCGAGAGGCGCAATCGCCACCGGCTGCGTATCCATTGGCCGTCCGAGCTCGAGGCGGGCAAAGGCAAGGAGGTTCTCAATCAGGCGTACGAGGCGCCCACCCTCCTCAGCCATGCTGCCGATCAGGTCGAGTGCGTCCTCACCGCTGATTTGCTCGAAGCGTCCTTCCAGCAGGCGGAGGCCTCCATAGATCGTCGTCACCGGTGTGCGCAGCTCATGCGAGATCACGCCGAGGAACTCATCCTTCGACTGGTTCGAGTTACGCAGCTCTTCCTGGATTCGTTGCGACTCGGAGTAGAGGCGGGCGTTGTCGAGAGCGATGCCCGCCCAGGAGGCAATACCGCTTGCGAGGCGCTCATGCCGCTCACCGAAGACGCCGACGCGCTCGTGCCCGAAGAAGAGGCCGCCGATCGTCTCGCCAGTACCAGACGTAACCGGCACCGCGAGATAGCTGTGTACCGGCAGGTGTCCGTCCGGCATACCGGTGTAGGGCGGGTTCTTCCCGTATCGTGGGTCCTTCTGAATGTCCTCAGAGCGCAGCGGCCCGGCGCCCGAGAAAGTCTGCGCGAAAATCGCCGTATTACGCGGCATCGGGAAGTTCTCGAAGTTGCTCCGATCGACACCCGAAAGTGTGTAGAGCTGGTACGACTCGCCCTTTTCGTCGATGACGTTGTAGAAGAAGGCGCCAAACTGCGCCTCGGTAACGCGCGTGCCCGCATCGGTGACGGCCTGCAGGGTCTTCTCGAAATCGAGGTCGGAGGCAATCCATGCGCCCATCTGCTCCAACGTGCCCAGCGTGCGCGCTTGATCGACGAGACGGGATTCGCGGTCGCGGACGTCGCGGGCCATGCTGATAAAGGCCGATTCCAGCCTCGCCACGTCCGGGTCGCTGTACGGACTCGGGCGCACCGGCACACGCACCTCGCCGAGCGAAAGCTCGCGCGCGGCGATAGAGAGAACACGCAGCGGCCGCGTGACCGCTCGTAGTGTGAGGGTAAGGAGGCCCCAGACGACGACCACTGTGCCGAGAGCGATCCCGACATCGATAAGGAGGTTGTTCTGGACGCTGGAGTTCAGCGCCGACTGTGAGCGCGTGTAGCCGATAACCCAGCCCATCTTCGGGATCGGCGCGACAGCACCATACCGGTCGCCGTCATCGAAGCCCGTCTCGGTCGAGTTGAATTCGGTGAACTCGCCGGCGAGGGCAGGGGCTACTCGGGACGAGTCCTTGAGGTTGATATCACCGATCCTGAGGTCTGGATTGTTACGCGAGAGCAGGAGCTGGCCATCCTGGTCGACGAGGATGATGTTCACGTCCTCGGGAAACTGGCTCGGGTTGGCGAAGGCGCGCGATGGCTGAAACGCGGTGACCGCATAGCCAATCGGTGTGCCCTCTACGTTCTTGATCACGCGTCCGTAGGTTGCGAGCACCTCGCCGGAGGTCACGCCGTTCTGCGCCGTCCAGACCGACTCACGGCCCGCCTGGAGTGCGGTGATGTAGGGCCGCCCGGCGAGATCCGTGCCGACCGGCTCATCCGAGGATAGCGCGATCACTTTGCCACTAAGGTCGGTAATGAAAATCGCCCGGAAGTTGGGGTAGCGGCTCAACAGCGTGCGGAGATAAGGCGCCGTATTCTGCTGATTGATCGGGTCCGGGTCGTTGCCGATGACCAGCGCCGCGGCACTCATGTAGCTGTCAATGTCGCTGGCAAAGCTGTTCAGAGCAGCAGCGTAGTTCTGAGTTGTCACTCGCGCGTCGCCGTACGCGGTATCACGACGGGAGTTGCGCTCGTTGATGTCTGCGGCGATCAGCAGATAGAGGATGGGCACAAGGGTAAGGAGTGCCAGAGCGGTGACCCTGGCGGTCAGGCTCAGTCGACTGAGTAGTCTCACGTGTGAATTTTATAACGCGTCACTTTCAAAAGCGCATACGGAGGAACCCGCGACATTTCTTCGCAATTCGGTCTATTAATGCTTCGGGAAGTATGGTGGGCCCAGCAGGATTCGAACCTGCGACCAAGCGGTTATGAGCCGCCCGCTCTGCCGCTGAGCTATGGGCCCGAAGAATCGACGGGACAGACCGGCGCTCGCCATCCCGCGAGCGTCCGGCCAGCACAAGCTACCACCTGATGCGTCTCGACGCACCTTCCGGGCCCGCAGAACGTTATTCGTAGAACCAGAAGACGACTTCGAAGAGGAAGTCGCAGGAGGGACAGCCGAGGGTGTATCGGTCGCCGCCCGGTGCCGTAAACGGCCACATCGAGATGTCGGGGTGGTACTCACCGGCGATAGCTTCCTGCTGGAGCAGGTTGAGGTGCTCATGGTTACCGCAGCGCGGGCAGGCCAGCGGTCGCAGGAACTGGTGCTCCATCGGGACGAGCGCCGCGGCGGCCGAGCGGTTGAGCTGGGCATCGTCCATACGCTCGAACTGGCGCCGCGTGTTCTCTTCCATCGCTTCGACAGCGGTTCGCAGTGAGAGGTTGACGGCAATTCGAAGCGGCAGGCCCTCCGGCGACTGCACCTCACCCCGCGCGAACCCGAGGTCGCGCCAGACCGGCACCGACTCGTCGTACACAGATACAATTCCGACGCCGTCCTCCGCGAAGGTCAGCGCCTGCAGTTCACCCTCAAACTCGAAGGTTTCGACGTTGGGCTCGGTGATGGGACCGGCAGCGGCCGCCGCAACCGGTGTCGGCGCTGGCGCAGAAACCGGTGGCGTCACTGCAGCTGCGGACGGCACCGAAACCGCCGCTGCAGCCTGCGGCACCGCCTCAGCGGCCTCGTCGAGGAGCGACGCATCGAGGACGTCTTCTTCTTCCCTGGCTGCCGGCGGCGAGACGGCCTCTGCAGTGGCTTCGACCGGCGCCTCGGGGACCTCGTCCTCGACGACTGCTTCGTCCTCCATGGCCAGGTCATCGTCTTCGCCCGTGTACTCGTCCGCATATGCGGCCGCGCTCTTGCTGGCCGACAGCGATGCCGTCCTGCCGCCATGCTCCTCGAAGACCTCGCTGCAGGTTGTGCGGCTGCGCACTGAGATGTCTCGAATCGCCGTTATGTCGATGGAAGACACCCTGTCGCGGAAGGACGGGCTGATGATCAGGTCGTCGAAGCGGCTCAGCGGCACGGTCTTCGCCTGGACCAGCGGTCCCTTGGTCTCGTCGCCAAGCGCGCGCATGAGGTCGGAGAGCAGCAGGTACACGCTGACGAGGTGCTGGCCCTTCGACTGGTGGTCGTAGGCAGTCTGGACATCGCGCATCTGGAACTGGTTCAGGTTCTGGTCCGATTCCATACCGAAGACCCGCAGGACTCTTGCGGCCCACTCTTTACGGGCGATCGCGGAGTCTGCCGGCTGCGGCAGCTCAGGCGAATTGGCCAGCCACGTCGAAATCAAGTGGAGCGTGAACACGCGCACGACGCCGAGAGCCTTACGGTCCTCGCCGCGAAACCCCCACAGCTTGTCGAGCGCCGGAATCGTCTCGATCGCCTCGAGAGCGCCGGCGGCGGCGCCTGCAATCGTCGCGACGTACTCAGGCGGCACGCTGCCGTTGAATTCCGAGGCGGCAGCGCGGTTCACCTCGGCCTCAGCCGCGGCAAGCTTGCTCTCGAGCCAGTTCTGGCGAACACCCTTCATCGAGTTGGACGGCTCCACGTCATAGCAGCGCTAAGAATACACGTAATCAGAGCGCCGACTCACGTTCGTTACGGAAAGCGAGAGGCCCGGCCAATGACCGGGCCTCACACAGTATTCGCTCCTGATGCTACAGGCGCAACTCGCTCGAGTGTCCCGGGAAGAGGCGGGACTTGGGGTCCATGAACCGCTTCGCCGCGTTCGCGGCAATTGCGCCCTGGGCAAAGCCGGTGACGATCAGGTTCAGAGGCTCCGCGCCTTCCACAGAGGCGATGTCGCCGGCAGCAAAGACGCCCGGAAGGTTCGTCTCCATGAAGCCGTCTGTCTGGAGGTGGCGGACGTCGGCCTGGTTGAGGCCCCAGCTTTCGATGGCGCCGAGGGAGGCCTTGAAGCCGATCGTGATCAGGACGATGTCGACCTCGAGCTCGCGTTCCTCACCGGTCTTGTTGTTGTAGATCGTCGCACCGCGGACGGTGTCGTCGCCGATGATGTGCTTGAGCTCCCAGAACGTGTGCATCGGGATGCCCGATTCCTTCACGGCGGCGATGCTCGACTCGTGAGCACGGAACTCATCGCGGCGGTGAATCAGCTCGATGCTGCTCGCCCAGTCCTTGAGGTTGAGGCACCAGTCGATCGCGGTGTCACCACCGCCGACAATCAGGATCTTCTTGTTGCGGAAGGGGCGCTTGTCCTTGACGAAGTAGTAGACACCCTTCCCCTCGAACTCGTCGACGCCCGGGCGGTCGAGCTTGTTCGGGGCGAAGGCGCCGATACCGGCCGTGATCAGGACGGTCTTCGTGAAGTGGGCGTTGTTCGTGTGGGTGCCCAGGCGCCAGACTTCTTCCTCCGCGCCTTCAGGCTTCGCGCGCGTTAGGCTCTCGACGCGCTCCTCGAAGACGTAGGTCGGCTCGAACAGCTTGCACTGCTCGACGAGCTGGGGGACGAGGTCCTTCGCGAGCACCTTGGGAAAACCCGGAACGTCGTAGATGTACTTCTCCGGGTAGAGGACGGTCAGCTGTCCTCCGACCTCTGGCAACGACTCGACGATCTTCGTCTTCATTCCGCGGAGTCCGGCGTAGAAGGCGCTGAAAAGACCGGTCGGGCCGGCGCCGATAATTGTCAGGTCGTAGACTTCTTTGTCCGTCATTGTTCCTCTATGAGTCTCATCTATAGGATTGCTTCAACAGTATAGGCGCAACACCGGCTTACGAAAAAGCCAGCCCGAAAATGATACGATCTGCGCCCGGCTGGAACCATGCAGCCTCATCAGAATTTGCGACATATTTCACATGACCTGAATTGGTGGGTTCGCCTGCCGGGGAACTTTTCATGACTCTGCCCTTCCAGCAGCCGGTGCCCCACATGCTCGCCAAAGCAGCGCCTTCGATCCCGGAGGGCGCCCAGTGGCTGTATGAGCCGAAGTGGGACGGGTTCCGCTGCCTCGTCTTCTGGGACGGCAGTGACATCTATCTGCAGAGCCGCGACCTCAAGCCGCTCGGCCGCTACTTCCCCGAGGTGGAAGCTGCGCTGAAGCGCGTCCTGCCCGGCCCCATGGTGCTCGATGGCGAAATCGTGATCGCGGGCGACAATGGCCTCGAGTTCGATTCGCTGCAGATGCGGCTCCACCCGGCGGCGTCGCGCGTGAAGATGCTGTCGGAGCAGACGCCCGCGTCGTTCGTTGCGTTCGACCTGCTGGCGATCGGCGACGAGGACCTGCGCAACGTTCCCTTCGAGCACCGTCGCGAGAGCCTCGTCGCTGCCCTCGCGAGGGTCGAGCCGCCGGTGTTCCTCACGCCTTGCACCGACGACCATGTTGAAGCGCAGGACTGGTTCGAGCGCTTCGAGGGCGCCGGGCTCGATGGCGTCATCGCCAAGCCTCGCAAGGACGCCTATCAGCCGGGCAAGCGTGGCTGGCTGAAGATCAAACACCTTCGGACCGTCGATTGCGTAATCGGCGGCTATCGCTGGAATCGTGGCGAAGAGGGGAAGTCTGTGGGCTCCCTGCTGCTCGGCCTCTTCGATTACAACGGCGTGCTGCACCACGTCGGCCACACATCGAGCTTCAAAGCCGCTGAGAAGCGTGAGCTGGTGGCGACGCTGCAGCCCTACGTGATCGAGGAGAGTGAGGACGGCTTCGGCAAGGGACGAACGCCCGGCGAGCCGAGCCGCTGGACCGCCGACCGCGACATGACCTGGGTGCGGCTCCGCCCGGAGCTGGTCTGCGAGGTGACCTTCGACTACCTCCAGGGTGCGAACGGCCCCGGCGCCCGCTTCCGACACGCGGCGACCTTCCAGCGCTGGCGCCTCGACAAAGCGCCCGCCGACTGCACCTTCGAGCAAATCGAGACGACTCCGCCCTACGAGTTACAGCAGATCTTCGGCCGCTGACCGCATACTCACTGGATGTTCAGCCTCAGCATCCTGCTGCCGCCGGCAATTGACGCAGCGCTCGTCTCCTGGAGTCGCCGGACGCCGGGTGCCACGGTCGACCCGCAGGCCTCCCATGTGACGCTGCTGAACTTCGAGACCGACGCGGACGAGGCGGCGCTCTTGCAGCGGACTGCGATCGCGTGTCACGACCTGCCGCCCTTTCGTCTCGTCCTCGACCAGGCCATCCGCGACGCCTACCTCGGCAAGCCTGGACTCGACATCGTCATGCTGGTGCCCTCGGAGACAAGCATGGGCCACGAAGCCGTCCTGGCGCTGCGTCAGCACCTCCTCGACGCCTTCGCCGACCTCATCGATGTCGACACGACGGTCCCGGAGGACGGCGAGTTCCTGCCTCATCTCACCCTGACCTCAGGCATACCGGGCGAGCAGGCGGCCGAGCTCTGTGAAGAGGCAGAGAACCTCCACATCGACTTCGAGGTGACCTCGGTATCCGCCTGGAGCAACCAGAGCGGCAGCTGGCGCCTGCTGCAGACCGCGTCGCTGGGGGCTGCCTAGATACCACGCCTCGCGCGCCATTCACGGATCCAGCCGGTGTGCTCCTCCTCATGGCCGCTCCTGAGCCCGGCTGCACCGTAGAGGGAGGCGTCGAGACCGCGCTCGGTGGCGTCTCGCAGCGCAGCCAGGAGTTGAGCCCGTGAGCTCTCGAACTCGTCGAAGGCCTGCTCGAGGCTGAGGTGGCGGCGCAGCTCGTACGCCATCGCGTTCAACACCTCATCCTGTTCCTCGCTCATGCGCCACGCCGAGTCGAAGCCCTTCGAGATCCTCCTGACTTCGCCGGCGCGAATCTCGTCCCAGCTCGCAAGATGCAGCAGGTGGTCTTTGATCGACCAGCCATCGAGGGAGGTCTCGGCCATCTGAGCCGGCGTCAGACCTTCCAGCGCGGCCCGCATTGCCGCTCTTGTGCCCTCGTAGTGCCTGATGAGCTCGTCCCTGTCCTCTGCCATGACGTTCCGCCTTCCTGACCTGCAGCATTCCGTGCCTCAGGATACCCAGCGTTCATCGCCTGTACTCGCCAACTGCCGAAGCGCCGGCTGGATTTCGACACCAGGAGCTCAATGAGGCAGCTTTGGTCATGTATCGAAGATCAGGGGTTTCACCTATGGCCGGATGACACCCCTGAAACAACATCATGGAATCACCTGAGAAGCCTTCTTCACTGTTTGGGCTGACAGGAACCGTGTGCGCTGCTTGACCGGTGGCATCAGACGGTTTTTCGGGGGCGGGGTAGGTCGAGTCCCGCCCCCCGAATCTTTCCTGAATCGTCAGCGTTTCTTACGCCGGGAAGGCGACGACGGTGCCGAGCGTTGCGGCATCGGACGCTGGGCGATCTTCTGCCGCTCAAGGGTGAGCCAGGCAAACGCCAGGCCGATCGCAATCACCGCGCCCAGCGAAATCAGCCAATCCTGCACCGAACCACCCTGATACACCGCGAAGATGATCGCTGCCGGGACGAGAATGACAGTCTCCTGGAGGACGATCTGAGCAAAGCTGCGCGGCTTGCGCGGCACCCGGTTTCTACTCATCGGTCGTCGCGGGTGGAGTTGCCGCCCGTTTGCCACGCTTCGGCGGCAGGCGGCCGTCGGCAGCGTTGAAGCGCTTCGGGCCGTGGCGCTGGGTGTGCATCGGCGGCGGTGTTGCTTCCTCGTCTTCCTTCTTTGCCCTGCTCGGCTGGACACGCTTCGGCTCGCCCTTTGCCTTGGGGAACTGCGGCGGGTACGCGCCCTCACCGAGGCCCATCGCTTCGTGCTTCTGCACCAGCTCAAGCAACGGGTCGAGGGAATAGCGGACGTCATCAATGCCCGCGTCCGGGTCGATGCCCTCCTTGATCCGTCGCGGAACGGTGAGGATCGTGAAGTCGCCCATCTTCACTTCTGGCAGTTCCTCCCACGAAACCGGGCAGGAGACCCGCGCATCCGGCGTCGGCCGCACGGAATACGCGGAGGCGACGGTGCGGTCGCGGGCGTTCTGGTTGTAGTCGATGAAGACGCTGGCTTCGGGGCGCTCTTCCTTCCACCAGTTCGCCGTCGCCAGTTCAGGCGCACGCATAGCGATCTCGCGGGCGATCGCGAGGGCGGCGCGGCGGACCTGGGCGAACTCGTAGTTGGGCTCGATGCGGACGTTGATGTGGATGCCGCGAGAGCCGGAGGTCTTCGGATAGCCCTTGTAGCCAAGCTCGGTCAGCAAATCGTTGACCAGCAGCGCCACTTCGCGTACCTGCGAGAACGGCGCATCCGGCATCGGGTCTAGGTCGATACGCAGCTCATCCGGGTGGTCGACGTCATCGGCGCGCACCGGCCACGGGTTGAGATCGATGCAGCCGAGATTGATCACCCAGGCAAGGTCGGCGGGCTCGTCACACACGACGAGGTCAGCCCAGCGGCCGCTCGGGAAGTGGACGCGGGCGGTGTCGATACCGGGAGGCAGGTTCTGGGGCGCGCGCTTCTGGAAGAAGGGCTCCTCCTCGGCGCCATTCACGAAGCGCTTGAGGACCATCGGCCGCTTGTAGACACCGCGCAGGGCGCCGTCCATCGTCGCCAGGTAGTAGTTCACGAGATCGAGCTTTGTGTAGCCGCTCTGGGGGAAGTAGACCTTCTCAGGATTAGTGACAACGACCTCATGGCCGCCGGCCTCGACGCTGACAGACTTCGTAGCCAGTGGATGCCTCCGCTCGGATGGTGCACCGATCTTACACCGCGAACGAACCTGTCCTCATCGTTCGATCGCGCGCACCGGCACGAAGTTGAGCCGTTCGTCGCTTCGACTGGTGCCGATTGGACGCTGCCGCGATGACCTCGCGAGCATAGTCTGATTACAGGCCCGCGTTTGCGACGGTGGCCATTCACAGGAGTCAGAAAGAGGCAAAACCATGAGCGAATCGAACGGCCGCGAGTCCTTCAAGGTCGACATCAACGAGCTCGGCGACCGGCTCGGCAAGCTGGTGCACGAAGGCAACGTCCGCCGCGTCATCGTCAAGCGCGAAGAGGAAACGATCGCGGAGTTCCCGCTGACGGCGGGCGTTATTGGCGCCGTCCTCGCGCCACCGCTTGCGGCAATTGGCGCAATCGCTGCACTCGTAGCCAACTGCACGATCGAGGTGGAGCGCACAGACGAGCCGGGGACGTAAAAGCAGCTTCTCAGCAAAACAAAACCGCCGGGCTGATTCCCGGCGGTTGTCTCGTTGCAGCGGTTGTTGCTTACTTCGGCGCGTGTGCCCGGAAGAACGCGAGGCTGGGGCGCGGCTGTGCGTCCTGGGCCCGCGGCAGCATCGCCGCGATCTTCTCCTTGTCGGAGTCGTGGGCGAGCACTGCGGCTTCCTGGAGGCCGTAGCGGTCGCTCTTGAGAACGCGCACCATCAGCCACTCGCCGTCGTACTGCTTGTTGATTTCGTCCATGGTCTGAGGCACTTCTTTTTCTGTCGTCATAGCCCCTCGATTCTAGAAGGGAGTGGCGGCTTGAGACAACGTCTTCGGGCCGGGTCAGGCGTCATCCGACCGTTTCATCGCTGATTGGCCGTCAGACGAGTGGCCGTCAGCGTGATGGCCATCCGAAGAATGACCGTCTGAAGCTCGAGCGTCGGACGGGTGAGCATCGGAATGGTGATGAGGCGGCTCGCCTATCGAAGCGAAGAGCGCCTCGACCAGGTTGTTCACGGTGTGGCGGTAGAAGCTGTTGAAGCTCTCCATGAGCTGCATGCGCAGCCCCTCCAGGGTGGCGAGGTTCCGCAGGCGCGACTCGTCACTCGCCCAGAGCTTATCGATTGTCGCGAGAAACTCGTCTTCGGTGGCCCGAAACTCGCCGCGCGCGAACTCGAAGGCCGATCGCGCCTCGTTCATTGCATGCTGAGAGTCACGTACGGGTTGTTCCGGGTTGTTCATTCCGAATCCCATCCGATAGACGAGCGTGTCAGCCGAGTGAGGCTGGGCTCCTCTGTACGGACAAGAGAAGGACGACGTTCAGAGGTAGCCTCAGGCTACACCCGTATGTCAAGTAGCAGGCAAGAGGTTAGGAAGATGCTTCGCCATGCAGACACTATGTTGGGCCTCAACGTACGGCTCGTAGCGCGGAATCTCCTCGAACCCCTCGCGGCGGTACAGCGCGAGCGCTTCGACCTGCTTGTTGCCGGTCTCGAGGATCATGCGGGAGGCACCGAGGCTGCGGGCCTCCGCCTCCAGCACCGCAAGGACCGCACGAGCGACGCCCTTTCGCCGCCCCGCCGGCGCGACGTACACCCGTTTGATCTCCGCGTCGTTACCGGGCAGCAGCCTGATCGCGCCGCAGCCCACCGCCTCACCGCCCGCCATCGCGAGAACGAAGAGACCCCGGCCGGGCGCGAACTCGTCTGGGTCGACGCGGAAGTGCTTCGAGAGGTCGAAGGGATAGCGCGACTGGCTCTCTTCGTCGAGAGCGCGCATCAACGCGGCAGCCGCCGGTGCGTCCAGCGGCGCGCGCTCGATGCGGAGGTCAGTGCTCACGATGGCCTTAGCTCTTCGCCGCGACCTTCTTCGAGGCCTCGACGATGTCGTGGCGCAGCAGGTCGTAGTCGGCGTCGCTGATCTTGTGGAGGTTGCCCTGGAACGCGAGACGCCAGTACTCACCGCGTGCACGAGTCATCTCGAGCTTCTCGGGGTACGCCTTCACGTCCAGCCACTGGTCCTCGTCGAGGAGCACGTCGGGGCTGGTGGGAATGCGGTTGGAGTACTGCTCGTTCGGCTTCTTTTCGGTCTTGAACACCGGCGTCGTGTCGACGAAGGCCTCGCCCTCGACCGTCGCGATGCCGCCGAACTTCATGATCCCGATCAGGTAGAAGATTAGCTTGTCGCCCTTTTGCATGCTCGATGCTTCCCGGCGGCGGCTGTCCTTGAAGCCAAACATGTCAAAGCCGCGCTCGCGGGCGATCTCGTAGTTCTCTGCGCTTCCGACGACGATCCAGTTGGCCATTACGGTTCCTCCAATACCATTGCTTTCACAGGCCACCAAAGGCCGCTGCCGCAGAATGAAAAACGCCCCGATTATATCGGGGCGTTGAAGAGACTGAGGGAGGCTCCGTTTAGCAGCAGGCCTTTGCCTGGCCGGAGCCGTCCGCGGTCTGGAAGCTGGAGCCACAGGCGCAGCTCTTGGTCGCGTTCGGGTTGAAGATTGTGAAGCCGCTCTTCATGAGGTCTTCGACGTAGTCGACTTCGGCGCCGTCCAGCAGAGGAGCGCTCTCTTCGTCGACGACGATGGTGACGCCGTTGACGTCGATCGAGATGTCACCCTCTTCGACCTGGCGGGCAATCGCCATGCCGTACTGGTAGCCGGAGCAGCCGCCGCCGACCACGAACACCCGAAGGGCGCCGTTCGCGACGTTGCGCTCGGCGAGAAGCTGCTTCGCCTTTTCGGCGGCCTTCTCGGTAACAGTTACGAGGGTTCCGGTGTCCAGGGTCATGAGCCAGCTCCTTAACGCTAGGCGCGAATTTACGAAGTACATGGCTAGTATACGCCACTCACAGGCCGCGGCAATACGCAAGAGCCATCAGTACCGGAGAATTTACACCGCTACGAGCTACGAGAAGAAACACAACCAACGCCTGGCGACCAACGTAGCCGGGACGTCCCCGTCCCGGCGGCCATCCGCAGCGATGCCATCTCTGCTGCCGCGGTGCCATTGTCCCCACCACCGTAGCCGAGCCTTTCCAGCGTCGGCGCCAGACACCTCATGGTCACCTCAGCCGCGACATAGAGACGTCATGCGAACCATGACCGCCGGGACGGGGACGTCCCGGCTACGTCGGTGCAAGCGGGTTCGGCCTCGTCCAGGTAACTCATCTCGCGGTGACGCCGAGGCTGGAAAGCCTCGGCTACGTTGTTCGCGTCTGTTCGTCGCTATACTCGATTCCATGAACGGCGAGCACCGAATCTATCTCGATCACGCCGCCACGACGGCGCTCGATCCGCGCGTGCTCGAGGCGATGCTGCCGGCGCTGCAGTCCACCTGGGGCAACGCGTCGAGCATTTATTACGAGGGGCGTGAAGCGCGGAGAGCCCTCGACGCCGCTCGTCGCCAGGTGGCCGAGTGCCTCGGCGCAAAGCCGAACGAGATCGTCTTCACCTCAGGCGGCAGCGAGTCCGACAACACGGCGATTCGCGGCGCCGCCTACGCGTCGGTCCGGCGCGGCCGCCACATCATTACGACCCAGATTGAGCACCACGCCGTGCTCCACACCGTCGAGCAGCTCGAGCGCGAAGGCTTCGAGGCGACCTACCTGCCGGTCGACGGCGAGGGTTTCGTCAGCGTCGACGACCTCAAAGCAGCACTCCGGCCGGACACCACCGTCGTCTCGATCATGTACGCCAACAACGAGGTCGGCACGGTGGAGCCGATCGCCGAGCTTGCAGCGGCGGTGAAGGACTTCGACCGCCATATCGTCTTCCACACCGATGCGGTGCAGGCGGCCGGCGCTCTCGACCTCAACGTCGATCGTCTCGGCGTCGACATGCTCTCGCTGAGCGGTCACAAGTTCTACGGCCCCAAGGGCACGGGGGCGCTGTACATCCGGCCGCGCACACCCTTCGTCGGCCAGCTCCTCGGCGGCGCCCAGGAGCGCAACCGCCGCGCCGGGACCGAGTCAATCGCCGGCGCTGTCGGCTTCGCTGCAGCCCTGGTGCTGGCGACCGAGGACCGAGAGGCAGAGACCACACGACTGCGAGAGCTGCGTGACTACCTCTGGAACGAGCTGCCGTCGCGGCTGCCCGGCGTCCGCCTCACCGGCTCCAGCGACCTCGACCGACGCCTGCCTGCCAGCTACAGCTGCTGCATCGAGGGCGTCGAGGGCGAGGCAGTGCTGATCCAGCTCGACCTCAACGGCATCTCGGCGAGCAGCGGCTCCGCCTGCACGACCGGCTCTCTCGAGCCATCGCACGTCCTCACAGCGATGGGGGTCCCACCGGACGTCGCGCGTGGCAGTCTGCGCATCACCCTCGGCCGCGAGAACACGCGCGCCGACGTCGATGCCCTGCTCGGGCGCCTGCCGTCGATCGTCGAGAAGCTACGGCGGCTGGCCCCGATCCGCGCCTGATGAACCCGCAGCAGGTCTTTTCGAAGTACGACCACCATTCGTCGATCGAACGCGCGGCGGCGATGAAGTTCTGTCCGCGTTGCGGCAACTCGATGGAGCTCGTCCAATACGAGGAGCACCTGCGGCCGCGCTGCACAAGCTGCGGCTTCGTGCTCTTCATGAACCCGTTCCCCACCGTCAGCCTGCTGATCATGGACAACGGACGCTTCTTGCTTGCCCGCCGCGCGCCGCACAGCTTCCGGCCGGGCGTCTGGTGCCTGCCCGGCGGCTTCGTCGAGTGGGAGGAGGACTTCCTCACCGCCGCCCGCCGCGAGGCGATCGAAGAGACCGGCCTCATTGTCGAGATCGATTCGATCCTCAACGTCGTCTCGAGCTTCCTTGGGCCAAACATCCACCCGCTGAACCTGGCGCTGCTTGCTCATCCCGTTGGGGGCGAGGCAAAGGGTGGCGACGACATCGACCTGGTCGACTGGTTCACGCCGGGCGAGCCGCTGCCGGAGATGGCGTTCGAGTCTGACGTGCACCTGATCGAGCGCTACTTCGTTGCCCCGTTCGAGGGTATCGCCGTCGACCCGCGCTACAGTCGCCCAGTCGATTTGTAGATATGCGCCCAAGCTTCTAGAATCTAGGCGTGACCACCGACGACCTCAGCGTTCCGATGATTTCCACCAGCGTCGAGCAGGACCTGGAGCAGAACCTGCTCCTCGGTACCGTCGATAGCCTTCTCAACTGGGCCCGCAGCTCGTCGCTGTGGCCGGCGATGTTCGGCCTGGCCTGCTGCGCCATTGAGATGATTGCGACCGCGACGTCGCGCTATGACATCTCCCGCTTCGGCGCTGAGATCTTCCGCGCATCGCCGCGCCAGGCCGACCT
>JBFWZE010000003.1:51046-55987 GCA_050185685.1 Dehalococcoidia bacterium | reverse complement strand
CGCGCGACGCCTTCGACCTCGCTGCGCTGACGCCGGGCCAGTGGCTGACCGTCATCGGGCTCTCGCTTATACCCCTTGTCCTCGGTGAGGCAACGAAGCTCGTCCTTGCCCGCCGACGCGACACAGCTCCCTGAGCCCGGGAGTACGCGAAGGGCGCCGGCCCATTGCGGCCCGGCGCCCTTATGTCAGGTACTCTTTGGAGGTATCAGGTAAGCAGGCGGCCGCCGTCGACGACAATCGTAGCGCCGGTCACATACGCGCTGAGCGGCGTGACGAGGACCAGGGTCATCGTCGCGATGTCGTCCGGCACACCCCAGCGCGCCAAAGGCACCCGCGCGAGGAACTCCTGCAGCATGTCAGGCGGCATCGTGCCCTGCGCCGCGGATACCCCCTCCGTCGTGATGCCGCCGGGGGCGATCATGTTGACGCGAATACCGAGCGGCGCCACTTCCAGCGCAAAGCTGCGCGTGAACATCTGCACGCCGCCCTTCGACGCGTCGTATGCAGCGAGGCCGACGTTCGAGGGATGCAGCGAGTCGATGGAGCCGATGTTGACGATGGCGCCCTGCTTGCCTCGCGCGGCCGCGGCGTTTGTGAACTCGCGGCTGAGGATGAAGAGGCCGCGCAGGTTTATCGCCATGACGCGGTCCCACTCCTCGGCGCTCATCTGCAGCGCGGGCTTGAAGGGGTAGATGCCGGCGTTGTTGACGAGGATGTCAGCGCCGCCGTACGTCTCGTTCACATGTGCGACCAGCTCAGCCAGCTGCTCCTCTGAGGTCATGTCGACGCAGCAGAACTCGGCGCCGGTCTGTTGATATGTCGAAGCGCCCGCCTCGATGTCGATGTCGGCGACAACGACGTTCGCGCCCGCCTCAACGAGGCGGTCGACGATCCCTCGGCCGATCCCCTTGGCGCCGCCGGTGACAATCGCAGTCTTTCCGTCCAGGCGAAGCAGCTCGGTTAGTGGTTGTCCAGGCATTGCGTACCTCCTGCCTTCAGCCTAGACGCGCAAGATGGCGGCACACAGGACCAAACGGTTCGAGGTTGCGTGCCGAACGGCAGGTTAGCCCGTCTGTCCCTTCACACTCGGGCCGTTCGGCACCGTGCTCGGGGCCGCTTTGGCACTGACCCCGCCTTCCCCGCGCATCGCACACTCGGGATGAAAGCAGGCGAACGATATGAACCTGGTCGTCCTGATCATCGTCTGGGTACCGATAGCTGCTGGCATCGCGGTGCTGATGGCACGAGCACGACCTCAGCGGGCTGCCCTGCCCGTGCCGGTTCGAACAGAGGAGCCTCGAGAAACCGGCCCCTGCGCTTGGTGAGCCGGCGCGAATCCTGCGCCGGCCGGAAGGAGCTTCAACGTGCGTCCGATAGGCGACGTTTCGAATTTCATGAGTAGTGATGCCGCGGCGGAGCGGCTCCGCGTCCTCGTCCCCCTCGACGGGTCGGCGGATGCGGAGCGTGCCCTGACGGTGCTCTCGGCGCTGGCGCTGTACGGCGACGTCCGCGCCCACCTCGTCTCAGTGGTTGACGACCGCGAGTTCTCTACCCAGCTCGAGGTGCTTGAAGACGAGAAGCGCCTCCGGCGTCTCTACCTGGAGCAACGGATCTCGGCGCTGCCGGACGGCATCACGGCCGCCGAGCCCTCAGTGCTGCGCGGCCATCCCGTCGCGCGCATCCTCGACGAGGCAGAGCGCATCGATGCCGACCTGATCATCGTGGCCAGCAGGAAGATCGCCGGGGCCGTTCGCTGGCATCGCGGCAGTGTCGTCGACAAGGTCGCCCGCGACACCAACCGCAACGTCCTCGTCCTCGGCCAGGGTCAGACTCCTGCGGCGATCAACGCGATCCTGCTGCCGCTCGACGGCTCAACCCGGGCAGAAACCGCGGCCCCGGTCGCGAGCAACTTCGCGAACCTGCTCGGCGCGGCGCTTCACGTCGTCAGGGTCGTCACGCCGCCCCTCGAAGCGCTCGACCCCGGACGCTACGACGAAGACGCAGCACGGGTCACGACGGAGATGACGGCGGCGCTCACCTACTTCGCCGACCGTTACATCGCGCAGAAGCGTGAGGAGCTCTCGCCGGCGGAGGCGAAGGTGCTGGTCGGGACTCCCGCTGAATCCCTGCTCGATTACGTCAACGCCAACGGCATCGACCTCGTAGTCATGACGCCCCACGGCCGCACCGGGCCAGTGCCCGCCGTCCTGGGCAGTGTCACCGACCGAATGCTGGAAGGTCCGGCGCCAGTCCTCATCGTGAGAGCCCCGGAGGCAGATCAGTCCTGAGAACGGCGGCGCCTGGTCACGCATAGGAGATGCATTCGTTCGACTGCGTCTCCGCTGCTCTGCGCCCCCTGACGACGCGAGCCTGCACCGTCTCGCCGTCGCGATGGTGGACCGGCCACCGCCGTCGCTGCTATTTGATGTCGTCGATGCGTCCGCGAAGGTCGGCAATCAGCTCGCTCATCTCCGCGATGACGTTATCAAGACCGGCCTTCGCCTCCTCGGGCGCCTCGTCCAGGAGGGCCTGGCAGTACTCGATCTTGAGGCCGAGCGCGAACAGGATCTGAATGGTGTTGTCGTGCAACTCCAGTTCGTGCCCGTCGGCGTCCAGGTGATTCTCCCCGTTCATATCCTCAGTCTGGGGCCAGGGCGCAAATACGTGTCAGGGGCAAACGGGCGGACTGTCGCAGGCCAAATGGCCTCAACGGTGCTGACCGCCTCCCGCTCCATGTGGGGCCATACTGCAACCGACAACCGGCCAAACGGCCCTCGGGAACTCCCCACCTCGAGGTCTATCGTGAATGGAGTAGCACCAACGCTAATCAACGAGGCATTTCCGATGGTAACGATAAGCAGCGACAAGACCGACCTCATGCGCTCGCTTCCCAGCTTCTTCCGCGCCCCACGTAAGCCGGAGGTCGTCGACCTCCCGGAAGCGAGCTACCTCGTCGTCGACGGCACGGGCTCACCCGATGCGCCGCTCTTTCAGGAAGCGATCGGCTCGCTCTTCAGCGTCGCCTACACCGTAAAGATTACGCTCAAGAAGGCGGGCAAGGATTTCAAGGTTGCGACCTTTGGCGGCTCCTGGTGGATCGGCGAGCCTGAAGCGCCGCTGCCGCGCGACCAGTGGCGCTGGCAGCTGACAATGATGGTGCCGGACTACGTCAGCCGTGAAGACGTGCAGGGCGCGATCGAGGCGCTCACTGCCCGCGGCAAGCAGCCCGCCGTACCGGTCAGGCTCGAACGAATCGCCCAGGGATTGAGCGTGCAGGCAATGCACATCGGCCCGTACGACACGGAGCCGGTGACGATCGCGAAGATGGAAGCACTGATGGCGGAGCGACACCTGCGCCGCCGCGGCGCTCACCATGAGGTATACCTGAGCGACCCGCAGCGTTCGAAGCCGGAGAACCTGAAGACGCTGCTGCGACTGCCGGTGGAGGAAATCCGATGACTCGCAAGATCAACGCTGAGTGGCACAATGCCAACCGTATGCCCAGGAACCCGACGCACGAGCAGCGAATGCAGTGGCACCTCGAGCACAGCAAGAACTGCGATTGCTACCCAATGACGCCAAAGATTGCGCATGACCTGGAGGTCTGGAAGGCAGAGCATCTCGGCGCTGCCGTGAAAGGACCGAGCTGAGGTGGATACGTCAACCTGGCCGGCGGCAGCGCGTGCGAAGCTAATCGACGCTGACGGCGCCGCCGCCCTCGTCAAGTCGCATGACCGCGTCTACCTCCAGGGTGGCTGCGCGGCGCCGCACCTGCTCGTCCACGCCCTCGTCGAACGCTACGAGGAGCTCGAAGGCGTCGAGATCGTCCACCTCCACACCGAGGGGCCGGCCGATTACACGCTGCCGCAGATGGAAGGGCACCTGCGCCACAACGCGCTGTTCATCGGCGCCAACACACGCGGCGCAATCCGCGGCGGTCACGCAGACTACACGCCGGTGATGCTCTCCGAGGTGCCGCGCCTCTTTGAGACGACGCTGCCCCTGGACGTTGCCTTCATTCACGTGACGCCGCCGGACCGCTTTGGCTTCTGCAGCCTGGGGATCTCCGTCGACTGCGCAAAGCCGGCTGCCCTCAATGCACGTCTCGTCATCGCGCTCGCCAACGAGCGCATGCCGCGCACGCTCGGCGACAGCTTCCTGCACGTCTCGCAGATCGACCACCTCGTGCCGGCCGACGCGGAGCTGATCCAGGTGCCGACGGGCCCGTCCGTCAGCGAGGTCATTCGGCGCATCGGCGAGAACGTGGCCGCGCTGATCGAAGACGGCAGCACCCTCCAGGCCGGCATCGGCTCGATCCCGAATGCGGTGCTCGCGAACCTCGGCAATCACAAGCACCTCGGCCTGCACACCGAGATGTTCTCCGACGGCGTCCTCGACCTGATCGAATCCGGCGTCATCGACAACGATGCGAAAACCTACCACCGCGGTAAAGCCGTCACGGCGTTCGTGATGGGCACCCAGCGCCTCTACGATTTCGTCGACGACAACCCGATGGTCGAGATGCACCCGGTGACCTTCACGAACGACCCGTTCCACATCGCCCAGAACGCGAAGATGGTCGCAATCAACTCGGCGATCGAGGTCGACCTCACGGGACAGGTGTGCGCTGACAGCATCGGCCATGAGTTCTACAGCGGCATCGGCGGCCAGCTCGATTTCGTCCGCGGCGCATCGCGGTCGGCTGGCGGCAAGGCAATCATCGCGCTGCCCTCGACGGCCGCCGGCGGCGAGGTCTCGCGAATCGTCCTGGAACTGAAGCCCGGCGCCGGCGTCGTCACCACCCGAGGCGACGTGCAGTACATCGTCACCGAGTACGGTGTCGCCGACCTCCGGGGCCGCACGATCCGCGAGCGCGCCCGCAGCCTCATCGCCCTCGCCCACCCCGACCACCGCGAGCAGCTCACGCAACGAGCTCGGGAG
>JBFWZE010000003.1:39752-50946 GCA_050185685.1 Dehalococcoidia bacterium | reverse complement strand
ATTGAGATCTCGAGGACGCCGTCAGTGAACTTCGCCGTCGCTTTGTCCGCGTCGGCATGGGCCGGGAGGCTTACCTGGCGCGAGAACTTGCCGTAGGTGCGCTCCGAGCGGTGGTAGTTCCCCTCGTTGACCTCGGTCTCGCCCTTCTTCTCCCCGGTGACGGTGAGTACGCCTTCGTCGATCGCGATGTCAACGTCTTTGGCCGCGATGCCCGGGAGCTCGATCTTTACCTCGACCTTGCCGTCCTTCTCGAAGACGTCCATTGACGGCAGGAGACCGGCCGGCTCGGTCATTCGGAACGGGCGCCAGGGGTTCTGCATCACGGCAGCCCAGAGGCGGTCCATCTCCTCGCGAATGTCGGGGAAACTTACGGCGCGCGTCTTGGGGGTTTCGGCCGGCTTCGGCGTCTCCTCAGTCTTCGCCTCTTCTTCGTTCGTCATCGTTCCGCTCCTTTCTGAATCTCAGGTTCGAAGGTCTTGTGCCTCGATCGTATTCCTCCATGCAAGCCGCCGTGAGGGCCACTGGTCATGATCCAGTCGGGCCATCCAGCCCCGCGAATCGATCAAGGGCAAAGGACGGCGGTGCCACGCAGGCGCCCGTCTTTCAGCCGCTGCAGCGCATCGTTCGCGGCGGAGAGCGGCAGCGTCTCGATATCGGTGGCGATTGGGATGGTGGCAGCGAGATCCAGTAGCTCGGTCGCGTCCTGGCGCGTGTAGTTGGCGACGCTGACAAGATTGCGCTCCCGCCAGAGCAGGTCGTAGGAAAACTCTGGGATGCGGTCGAGATGAATGGCGTTGATCGCCACCGTCCCGCCCGGCGTCACCGACTCGAGCGCAGAGATAACGACGTCGCCCACCGGCGCGAAGGTGATCGCCGCGTCCATCGCGACGCCGGGGTGGTCGCCGTAGCTTCCCGCCCATGCTGCACCGGTGGCCAGCGCGCGCTGCTGCTCCTGCGCCGACCGCGTCCAGACGAAGACCTCGCAGCCCCAGTGGCGCGCGACCTGAATCGTCAGGTGCGCCGACGCGCCGTACCCGAAGAGGCCGAGGCGCTGCCCAGGTTGCACTGCCGACCGCTTCAGCGACCTATACCCGATGACGCCGCCACAGAGGAGCGGCGCCGCGGCGAGGTCAGCGAAGCCCTGCGGCACCTTGAAGGCGAATGCGCTGCGCACGGCGACGTACTCGGCATAGCCACCGTTGCGGCTCCAGCCTGTGAACTGCGCGTCCGGGCAGAGGTTCTCGCGACCGGCGCGGCAGTACGCACAGACGCCGCAGGTGCTCGCAAGCCAGCCCGCAGCAGCGCGGTCGCCGGGCTGCCAGCCTTCGACGGCGCTGCCCGTGGCGACGACCTCACCGGTGACCTGATGGCCGGGGATGAACGGCGTGAACTGTGCTGCGAGGTCGCCTTCGGTCAGCTGCAGGTCGGTGCGGCAGACTGCGCAGGCTGAGACCTTGATCAGGATCTCGTCTGCCGCGGGCCGAGGGTCCGGGACATCTTCGAGCCGCAGTGGAGGTGTGCTGATCGCCGCGGCAGCGCGCAGGAGCATCGCTTTCATGCCTACACGCTAACGCAGGTCGAACGGCCCCTCAACAACGGGCCGGATCACACTGCTGGCACTGAGAACATCGCGACAGACTGAGGGCAGAACCACATACCGGAGGCTCGTCATGTCCTGGTCTCGCCTGCTTGATATCCGCACCGTCCTCGCCGCGATCGTCGTGGGCGCTCTCGCCTGCATCGGCTGGCAGGAGCTGTCCGCCGACGACCCACCGCCGTCGGACGGCACCCACCTCAATCGCATCTTCTCTTACGTCCAGCAGCAGATGAACGATTCGAGCATCCCCGGCGCCGGTCTCGCGATCGTCAACAGCGACGGCAGCGTCCAGGCGAAGGGCTTCGGCGAGGACGGCCACGGCAACGCGATCACCCCGGACACGCCGTTCTGGATCGGTTCCAACACGAAGTCGTTCACCGCCCTGGCGATCATGCAGCTTCATGAGGCGGGGAAGCTCGACATCGACGCCCCGGTGCAGCGTTACGTCCCGGAGTTTCACGTCGCCAACGCCGAGGTCTCGACCGCAATCACCGTGAAAATGCTGCTCAACCAGACCAGTGGCCTCTCGCGCGCCGACGGCATTAAGCCGTTGCTCGAGGGGAAGGAGCAGACGCTCGAAGAAGCGGTCGCTGACATTGCGACACTGCGGCTCAACCGGCCCGTGGGCAGGACCTACGAGTACTCCAACCTCAACTTCGTGATTGCCGGACTGATCGTCGAGCGCGTTTCCGGCCAGTCCTGGACCGACTACGTCCAGACCCAGATCTTCGACCCGCTCGAGATGCGTAACAGCTACACCTCTCTCGACGAGGCGAAGGCGAACGGCCTCTCGGCGGTGCACCGCTACCTGTTCGGCTTCCCGGTCGAAACCGACGCAGATTACTTGCCGGGCCTGGCCTCGACGGGGTACCTCTACTCGAGCGCCGGTGACATGGCGCACTACCTGTCGATGTACCTCAACGGCGGCGTCTACAACGGACGTCGGCTGCTGTCTGAGCAGGGCATCGCCGCAATGCTCAGCGGTGAGACGAACGACTCATCACGAACCCTTCTCGGACACTCGTTCGACTTCGAGTACGGCCGCGGCTGGTTCGTTGGTCCGTTCGGCGCCGCAGACGACGCGCGCTGGCACCTCGGTGACCTTTACTCGTTCACCGCCTGGATGGTGCTCCTGCCCGACACGGAGCAGGCAGTCGTGGTGCTGATGAACGCCGGCAGCGCATTCGAGCTCGCGGGCGCGACTGCACCGTTGAGCCGCATCCCGATCGGCGTCGTCAATGTCCTTCGCGGTGAGAACCCGCCGGCGGGCATGGGCTTTAACCGCTTTTATGTCATCTTCGACGCCGCAGTGCTGATCGTCCTCGCCCTGCAGGTCTGGTCGCTCGGCCGCCTGGTCACTCGCGGTCTCGCTCCTGCCGGCGTCGCCGGCTGGGCAACTGCGTGCGTGCCGTTCGTGTGGGAGCTGGGTGTCGCCGGATTCCTCCTGCTGCAGTTTCCCCCCGTGATGGGCGGGGGCTGGCAGGCCGCGATCCGAACGCTGCCCGATCTCAGCCTCGTCGTGCTCGCGGTGTCACTTCTCTGGCTGCTCACCGGCGTTGCCCGAGCCGTCCAACTGCTGCGCATGACCGCCACCTCCCGAGCGCAACAGGTGGCAAGCCAGCCGGGGCAGCAGCTGCACCGCGCCTAGCGCGCCTGGTGACTTTCGGCCCTGCCAACTCGGGCCGGTTGCCAGTGAGCAGTCCGGCCCGGTCTTTCTAACGTGAAAGCAGAACCTCAAGGAGAACCGAAATGAACTCGCCCAACACCGCCGATTCCGGCCCGGCCATGCTCCCGATCGACGGCTCCCGCGAGTCAATCGTCGTCGCGCGCAACGTCGTGAAGACCTTCGAGACGGGCCGCGTCACCGTCCACGCGCTGCGTGGCGTATCCCTCGACATCGGCCGCGGTGAGATGGTCTCGATCATGGGTCCGTCGGGCTGCGGCAAGACGACGCTGCTTAACTGCCTCTCGGGCCTCGACCGGATCACGACGGGCGACGTACTGATCGAGGGCACCTCCCTCGGCCAAATGTCCGACCGTGACCGCACCCGCTACCGGGGCCGGCGTATGGGCTTTGTCTTCCAGTTTTACAACCTCCTCGGCGTGCTGAGCTCGGTGGAGAACGTCGAGATGCCTTTGCTGCTCTCCGGGGTTGGAACGAAGGAAGCACGACGAAAAGCGATGGAGGCTCTCGACCTCGTCGGCCTGACCGCCCGCTGGAGTCAAAAGCCGGCGGAGCTCTCCGGCGGCGAGCGCCAGCGCGTGACGATTGCCCGCGCCCTGGTGAACAACCCGGCGATCGTCTGGGCAGACGAGCCCACCGGTGACCTCGATAGCCAGAACGCCCAGGACGTGATGAACCTGATGCGCCGCCTCAACAAGGAGCAGGGTGTCACCTTCGCCCTCGTGACCCACGACATCGGCATCGGACGCCAGGCAGACCGCATCGTGCGCATGCGTGACGGGCAGATCGTCGAGGCAATCATCCCGGGCGCCACCGAAGACGACGACCAGGTGATCCCTCTGGAGGTGCCGGCGTGACTGAGATCTTCGGCATCCCTATGAGCACCCTGATGTGGCTGTTTGGCGGCAGCTGCGTCCTGATCATCGCGTGGACGGCAGTCATGGCGATGCGCCGCCCCGTCCTCATGAACCTCGCGATTCGCAACATCCCTCGCCGCCGGGGCCGCTCGATCCTGATCATGCTGGGCCTCACCCTGGCGACGACGATTATCACGGCGGCGCTGGCGACCGGTGACACGATCCGTAACACCGCCCGCTCGGAGGTCCTCGACGGCCTCGGCACGATCGACGAGATCATCTCCGCCCAGGAAGAGAGTGACATCGAAGTCACCGGCGAAGCGACCCAGCTCCAGTACTTCGACCAGGCAGACTTCGAGACCATCCGTGCGGCACTGGCGTCAAATGACGACGTCGACGGCGTGATCCCGGCGATCTGGGAGGAAATCAGCGTCCAGAACCTGGAGAAGGGTCAGACCGAGCCCCGTGTCCTGACGTTCGCCGCTGACCCGGCGCACATGGCGGGCTTCGGCCGGATCACCAGCGATGGCGGCCGCGAATGGCAGCTGAAGGACCTGGCGCCAAACGAGATCTTCCTCAACCGCGACGCCGGCGAGGAGCTGGACGCTCAGGCCGGCAGCAAGCTCACGCTCTACGCGGCCTCACAGCAGCAAGTCATGACCGTAAAGGACGTCGTCGACATCGAAAGCGGCGGCGGCACCGACACGCTGATCATGATGACGCTTTCGGACGCCCAGCAGCTGTTCCAGAAACCGGGGCAGATCAAGCACATCATCATCTCGAACCGCGGCAACCGCGAGACAGGCGTCGTTCTGACCGAGCAGGTCATCGCCGCCGTGCAGCCGACCCTCGACGACCTGGGCCTGGCGATCGAGCCGACAAAGAAGGAGGATCTGAAGGAAGCCGACGACGCCGGTGCGACCTTCAGCACCTTCTTCGTCACCTTCGGCAGCTTCTCGATCGCCGCCGGCATCCTCCTTATCTTCCTGATCTTCGTGATGCTGGCGGCGGAGCGAAAACCGGAGATGGGTATCGCGAGGGCCGTTGGCAGCGAGCGCGTCCATCTCGTCCAGATGTTCGTCTACGAGGGCCTGGTCTACGACCTCGCGGCTGCGGCGGTCGGCGCCGGCTTCGGCATCGTCGTCGCATTCTTGATGGTCTCGATCATGGCGAGCTCGTTCGGTGACTTCGGCTTCGAGATGCGCTTCGGCGTCACGCCCCGCAGCCTCATTACTGCGTACGCGGTCGGCGTGGTCCTGACCTTTATCGTGGTCACCGTTTCCGCCTGGCGCGTCAGCGTCCTCAATATCGTCACGGCGATCCGCAACTTGCCCGATCCGATGCCGCAGCGGCGCAGCAAGGGCTCTCTCGTCATCGCCGTCATCTGCATCGCCCTCGGCCTCCTCATGGTGATGAGCGGCCTTTCGAGCGAGCAGGTCTCGATCTTCTTCCTTGGCGTCTCGCTGCTGTTCTTTGCCCTGCTGCCGATCAGCCGCTGGCTTGGCGCCTCCGACCGCGCGGCCTTTACGCTCTCTGGCGGGCTAATTGTGGTCTGGTGGCTCCTACCCGCTTCGGTGACGGACCCGTTCCTGCCCGAGATGTCATCCGACTTCAACCTGTTCATCATCGGCGGCCTGATCGCGGTCACCGGCGCCACCTGGGTTGTGATGTTCAACTCCGACATCGTGAGCAGCCTGATCCTTGCGACGGCCGGCCGGATTCGCAGCCTGACGCCGATGCTTCGGACGGCGCTGGTCTACCCGCTGACGAACCGTTTCCGGACCGGCGTGACGCTGGCGATGTTCACCCTCGTCGTGTTCACGATGGTCGTGGGCTCGATCACGACCGGCGCCTTCACGCAGGCGTTCAACGACATCAACCTCTACGGCGGCGGCTACCAGATCGCGGCGAATGCGGTCCCAGCGAACCCGGTTGCCGACATGAACGCAGCCGTCCAGGCGTCGCCGACGCTGCGTAGTGAAATCGATGGCGTTGCGAGCCAGACCACCGTGCTGGTGGACGCCAAGCAGGAGGAGACCGACATCCCCTTCGCCAGCTACCCGCTGCGGGGAATGGACGACGCCTTCTTCGACGACACAACGTACGGCTTCGCGATCATGGCGGAGGGCTATGACACGCCGCAGGCCGTCTGGCAGGCGCTGAAGGACAACCCCAGGCTTGCCGTTGTCGACGCGCTGCCGGCGCCACGGCGCAACAACTACTCGTTCGCCGCGCCACCGACCGACTTCCGCCTCGAGGGCTTCTACCTCGAAGACGATCACTTCAAGCCGATACCGCTGCACGTCATCAACGAGGCGACCGGAGACGGCGCCGACCTGACGATCATCGCGGTGCTGAAGGATGTCGCCCCTGCCCACATGATCGGCATCACCGCGTCGCAGCGGCTGATCGACAGCTCATTCCCTGGACAGGCGACGCCGACGGTGCATCTCTTCCGCCTCAAGCCCGGCGCCGACGCGGAGGCCGTCGCCGACGACCTGGAGGCGTCGTTCCTCGCAAACGGCCTCGAGGCGACGGTGCTCAAGGAAGAGCTCAGCGACATCGTTGCCCTGAACCAGACCTTCAACTACATCATCCAGGGTTTCCTCGGCCTCGGCCTCATCGTCGGAGTCGCCGCCCTTGGCGTGATCAGCGCTCGTACCGTGGTTGAGCGGCGGCAGGAGATCGGCGTCATGCGAGCGATTGGCTTCGAGCGCGGCATGGTGCAGCTCAGCTTCCTCTTCGAGTCGTCGATGGTGGCGCTGGCCGGTATCGCTCTCGGCACCGTCCTCGGCCTGATCATCTCGTTCAACGTGATCCAGAGCTCGAAGAGCGACGGCAGCTGGGAGACGCTGCAGTTCACCGTTCCGTGGCTGAACTTCCTGGTGATCTACGGTCTGGTCTACGGCGCCGCGCTGCTTACGAGCTACTTCCCTGCCCGCCAGGCGTCGCGGGTCTACCCCGCAGAGGCCTTGAGGTACGAATAACCGGCCCCTGCGCGGCTTCGCTAGTGGACAGTCGTCCCGGCGAGGCCGCGCAGGAGGTCCATCGCATCGTCGAGCGCGCCGATAACCGCCTCGCCGCCCGTGCGCTCGACGAACTGGCAGGCCGCCTCCACCTTCGGTCCCATCGAGCCGGCAGCGAACGACTTCGTACGCAGATCGCTCACTGAGACGCGAGAAAGCGGCCAGGCATCGGGCGTTCCCCAGCCCTCGTAGACGCAGGGCACGTCGGTCAGCAGGAGCAGGCGGTCGGCGAGTATCGACTCGGCAAGACGCGCCGAGCTCAGGTCCTTGTCGACAACCGCGCTGACGCCCTCGAGGCGGCCGTCTGCAGTCTCTACGACGGGTACACCGCCGCCGCCAGCGCAAATCACGAGTACGCCGGCGTCGACCAGCACCCTGACAGCGTCGATCTCCAGCAGCGCCATCGGCTCCGGCGACGCGACGACACGCCGGAAGCCGCCGGCGGTAGGAGCGACCTGCCAGCCCCGCTCCGCCGCGAGCCTGCGGGCAACGTCTTGCGGATACGTGGGTCCCACCGGCTTCGCGGGCTTTTCGAAGGCAGGATCGGCGGGATCGACGAGCACTGAGGTGAGGAGCGTCGCGAGCGGACGGCCCGGCATCTCGTTACGCAGCGCCTGCTCGAGCATGTAGCCGATCATCCCCTGCGTCTCGGCGACGAGGATGTCGAGGCCGTACGGCGGGACGTCTTGGTACGCTTCCGCCTCGAGTGCCAGCAGGCCGACCTGCGGCCCATTGCCGTGCGTGACGATCACCTCATGGTCGCGGGTGAGGGTATGTACCGCCTTCGCCGCGACCTTCACGTTCCGGCGCTGCGTCTCCTCGGTCAGCGGCTCGCCGGGACGCAGGAGCGCATTCCCGCCGAGCGCGACGACAACCCTCATTGAAGCCTCCTACACCGCATCGCGTGTCAACGGGCAGCTGAGACAGTGCGAGCCGCCGCGCCCGCGCGAGAGCTCGCTGCTGGGAACCGTAATCACCTCAAAGCCCGCCTTGCGCAGCTTCGTGTTGGTGTCGACGTTGCGATCGTAGGCGACGAGGACGCCGGGCTCGATGGCGAGCAGGTTGTTGCCGTCGTCCCACTGCTCACGCTCTGACTGAAAGTCGTCACCGCCCGTGGTCAGGACATTCACCTTGTTGAGGCCGAGCGCCTGCGCAATCGCATCGAAGAGCGAGACCTCGACGGCGCCCTCCACCCCGGCGGTCATCCGCCAGCAGCGCGCCGAGTTGATCACCTCGGGATAGGCAATGAAGCTCCGCGCGTCGAGCATCGTCAGGACGGTGTCCAGGTGCATCGACGATCGCTGACGCGGCAGCTGCACGAGAAGCACCGTCGTTACCGCGCCCGAGGCAAAGAGCTCTGCGGTGAGGAGCTCGACCGCGCGCGCCGTCGTCCGCTCACTTAGCCCGAAGAGTACGGCGCCTTTGCCAAGGACCATGACGTCGCCGCCTTCGATCGTCGCTCCAGGATCGCTGACTTCGGCCGACTCATCCCAGAAGCGGATCTCGTCCCCCTGGAAGCGGGGATGAAACCGATAGACCACTTCGAGGTTCTGGCGCTCGCGGGCCCGTGCCGGCCTCGCCATGCGGTTGAGGTGCACACGGCCGTGGATCCAGCTCGAGCTGTCGCGGGTGAAGATCTGGTTCGGCAGCGGCGCGATCAGGAAGTCCTCAGGCGCCAGCATCTGAAACCCCGCGCTACTGCCAGAGAACGGAACGTCGGCGCGCGACACACCGCCGATCACGTAGCGGGCGAGGTCCTCCGCGTCCAGCCCCTGTAGCCAGCGCCAGAGCGTCGTCTCGAGCCCGGGCCCTACCGGCGCCTCGTGTACCAGGCGATCGAGGAGCCATGTGCGCGCCTCGTGATGTTGCAGCGTCTCTTCAAGCAGCTCCTGCAGGTCGAGCACCTCAACGCCCCGCTCCTCCAGGACGCCGGCGAAGACGTCGTGCTCCTCCCGGGCTCGCCTCACCCAGAGAACGTCGTCGAAGAGCAGGCTCGCCGCATTGCCCGGCGTTAGCCGCCGAAGCGCGAGGTCGGGGCGGCAAAGCAGCACACGGTGCAGCTTCCCGACCTCCGAATCGACATGAAACTCTCTTGCCATCTCAATCTGGTCTCCGCTCCCGCAAAGCTACTCCGGATTGTCCTGCATAGTCACGCGATTCGCCCCGGGACGTGCATTTCGGCCTCGCCGGGATGGGTCATTCGGCCCTCGTTTTGCGGGAGTCTCGGGACGAGACTGGAGGTATGGAAGAGTACATCTCGAAAGACCCGGCTCTCGACCTGAACCAGTGGCGTCGCCGCGTACACGCCGTCGACAGCAACGTCCATGAGCTCCGCGAGCACGTCGCCGAGGAGCACCAGGCTCACGACGGCATGCACCACCTTGCGGATGTGCTCCTGCATCACCACCACACCGAGCAGCTTCACGACAGCGAAAGGAGAACAGGATGAACGCTCTCGTGATCTACGACTCGAAGTTTGGCAACACAGAGACCATTGCGAACGCGATCGCGACATCTCTCGGCGCGAGAAGCCTGAACATCGCCGACGCGACCCCTGCGCACGTGAGCGGTATCGACCTCCTTATCGTCGGGTCGCCAACCCAGGGTGGACGGCCGACGCCTGCAGTGCACGCTTACCTGCGCGAGCTGCCGGCCGGCGCGCTGGCGACCATCGACGTCGCCGCGTTCGACACGCGCATCGACAGCGGCCGCCACGGGCCCTTCCTGCGCGTCCTGACCTCGGTCATCGGGTTCGCGGCGGGCAAGATCGGCGCCGACCTGAAGGCACGCGGCGGCAAGCTTGTCGCCCCGCCGGAGGGCTTCATCGTCGACGACACGGAAGGTCCACTGAGGGCCGGCGAAGAGCAGCGCGCCGGCGCCTGGGCAGCAACCCTACGGAGCGCCACCCGCGTGAAAGCAGCCTGATCACCCCTCGTCCGCGTAGAAACCAGGAGCGGGCCCTCGGTCGAGGGCCCGCTCCTTTCGTCTGCCCAGGCGTGCGAGCTAGACGACCTCAGCTCGATGACGTGCCGCCGCCGTGTCCATCGAGCCGACGATCTGGTCGGCCGCCTCCTGCGTCACCGCCGCTTCGATGCGGGGCAGGATGATCTCTTCCTCGTGGCGGAGGTGGAGTCGGAGCACGGTGTAGAGGCCGTAGATGATGCGGCGCAGCTCCTGCTTCTGCTCCGTCGTCAGCGGGTCGGTAAAGAGCTGCAGGCGAAGGGCCGTGAGCTGCTGAGTGAGCTTCAGTACCTCAGCGTGGTCTCGCTTCATCGTGTCGGTCGCCCAGGGTGAGTTCGCGACCTGGTCGTAGGCTCGATACAGCACCTCTTCCTCGGCACGGGCGTGCGGCAGGATGTGGTGGTTGAGGAACTGCTCCGCCTCTTCCAGCTCCACGATCACGACCTCGACCGAGGCGAGATCGATAAGGTCTGCGGTCTGTTTCAGCTGGTCGATCCGGTCACGCAGCTCTCGGTGCTCAGTCTTCAGTGCGTCCAGGCTTGCGGTCATCTGAATCCTCCTGCTCTCGCGTAAGGTCGTTCTTTTCGATACCAGCATCGCGCGACGGTACATGCTTCAACGAGGGCCGTGCGGCGCATTCTTCATCGCCAAACGGCCCTCGCCGATCGCCGCAGGGTGTCCTACGCTGATCTCAGAGTCCGCCATTCATGAGCAGGAATCCCCCGGCACAAGCAACACCACCGGACCTTGCGGAACTTGCCCGCGCGACACCGGAACAGCGCCTGCTCGTGCTTGCGACCTCCGGTGCCGGCCTCACCGCAGATGAAGCGGCTGCTCGCCTCAGGCAATACGGCGCGAACTCACCGGCGCAAGACACCCGCAGCGGACCGCTCAGCATCTTCATCGTCCAGTTCACGCACACGCTGGCGCTGCTTCTCTGGTTTGCCGCCGGTCTCGCGTTCGCAGCAGGGATCCCGGAGCTCGGCGGCGCGATCGTCGCTGTCGTCGCGATCAACGGCGTCTTCGCCTTCGTCCAGGAGTACCGTGCAGGCCAAGTGGTGGAGAGCCT
>JBFWZE010000003.1:33345-39652 GCA_050185685.1 Dehalococcoidia bacterium | reverse complement strand
CTCGCGATCGGCGCCCAGCGCATCGCCCGCCGCGGTGCTGCCGTGCGCCAGCTCTCCGCGGTCGAGGTGATCGGCTCGGTCACGGTGATCTGCACCGACAAGACGGGAACCCTGACTGAGAACTCCCTCACCGTCGAGCGGTTTGTCGCCCCGGACGGCAGCGTCACACCCGGGCGCGAGGTACTCCTCGCCGCGGTGCTCTGCAACGAGGCAACGCAGAACGGAAGCAGCGTCCGCGGTGACCCCCTCGACGTCGCACTCTGGCGGTGGGTATCAGACAACGGCCTGGATGTCGCGCATGAGCGGGCAGTCCATCCGGCCGGCACGCTGGTGCCCTTCGACGCTCATCGGCGGTTGATGTCGGTCACCTGCAACGTTGACGGTGCTCCGGTGCGCTTCGTGAAGGGGGCTCCCGAAGCGGTGATGCCACTGACCAGCGCCCAGGACATGCCCGGCCCGCTGGTCGAGGCCGTCGAGGAGGCAGCGGGCCTCGGCGAACGCGTCCTGTTGCTGGCGGCCGGCGCTGAGACCGCCGCACTCGACATCCTTGGGGTGGTAGCCTTCCGCGATCCGCCGCGCCAGGGCGTCCCCGAGGCGATCGCGGCCTGCCGAAGCGCCGGCATCCGCGTCGTCATGCTGACCGGCGACCACCCGACCACCGCTCTGGCCATTGGGCGGACGATCGGCCTTATCGACGACGAGGCTGTGGCACTGGACGGGCACGAGGTCGAGACGATGTCGGACCGTGCCCTGAGGGAGCGTCTGCGAGACAACAGCGTGATCGCCCGCGTCAACCCGGAGCAGAAGCTGCGCATTGTGCGGGCGCTGGAGCAGGGCGGCGAAATCGTCGTCGTGACGGGTGACGGCATCAACGACGCACCGGCGCTTCGGGCGGCCGACGTTGGCGTTGCGATGGGGCGAAACGGCACCGAGGTCGCGAAGCAGTCGGGGGACATCGTCCTCGCCGACGACAACTTCGCGACGATCGTCGCCGGTATCGAAGAAGGGCGCTCGATCCGGGCCAACATCCGCCGCTTCATCAGCTACGTGTTCACGAGCAACGTCGCGGAGATGGTGCCGTTCCTGCTCTACATCTTCCTGCCGATACCGCTGCCTCTCGCCGTCATCCAGGCGCTGGCGATCGACATCGGCACCGATCTGCTGCCCGCGCTGGCCCTCGGCGTCGAGCCACCGACGGCCGGGACGATGCTGTCGGCGCCGGAGCGACCGGACCGTCCTCTGCTGTCGCGAGCGCTTGGCGTGCGGACGTTCCTGATCTTCGGCGCGACCGAGGCTGCGCTGGGGATGGGCGGCTTCTTCCTGTACTACCTCGCGGAAGGATGGCGCTTCGGCGACTCTTTCACGCCATACGCCGGGATTGCCCACGAGGCGACGACGCTGACCTTCCTCGCGATTGTCGGCGGTCAGGTCGGCTGTCTGTTTGCGCAGCGGGATGGCCCCCTTCGCCAGCGGCTCTCCCTGAGCAGTAACCCCTCTATCCGCGTCGCCCTCGTCTTCGAGATCGGCCTCGCATTGCTTCTCGTCTATGTGCCCGGCCTGAACCAGGTCTTCTCAATGGCGGCTGTTCACCCCGCATGGCTGGCAGCGATTCCGGTTGCTGCGGCGATTTTCACCGGAATAGATCAAGTACGCCGCTCGGTGCCGCTAGAAGAACAGTGATAGAATTGTAACGAGGCGGATCGACTGCAGCAGCCAATATCGATACCGCTTAGTGGCGGCCCGGTTCAGCAAGCGGAGCGATTAATCGCTGACGAGACTCAAAGGTGGGTAACTTGCGATTCTTTTCGTCAGCGGCCATGATGAGCTCACATTACGTTAAGTCTGCAAGGTAATTCGCCATGACGAGTGCAGAGAGCGTCCCGCTTCGAAGTCTCCTGGACGTTGCCCCGGATGGCTTCGTCGTAGTCGATACAGCCGGCAATATTGTGTGGGCAAATCAAACGGCCCACTCGCTCTTCGGCTACCGGGACGTGGAGCTCATCGGCCGCAGAATTGATGAGCTCGTCCCCGAACGACTGCGCTTCGGTCATACGGGCCACCGGGAAAGCTACGAAGCGAACCCACGAGGCCGCTCGATGGGCCTGGGCCTCAACCTGTCGGCGCGTAAGAAAGACGGCACAGAGTTCCCAGTCGAGATCAGCCTCAGCCCCCTTCACACCCGGGACGGGCTCCTGGTCACCGCGATCGTCCGCGATATCTCCGAGCGCAAGCGGCTCGAGGAAGAACGCAACGTCCTCTTCCTCGAGCTGGAAACGGAGCGCGAGCGAGACCGCATCGCCATGGACCTCCACGACGGCGTCATGCAGGACATCTATGCTGTTGCCCTCGGGCTGGAGCTCAGCCTCGACGGCGATGACGACTCCCGGTATGCCGATGCGAAGGTGGTAGAGAAATCGATCGGGCAGCTCCACGAGGTGATCCGGAGCATCCGCAGCTTCATCTTCGATCTGCGGCCGCGCCAGTTCTCAGGGTCGCTCGCTGAAGGACTCTCGAACCTGGCGGAGGAGTTCGCCCAGAACTCCCAGATTGCCACCACCGCGACCATCGATGAGAAGATGGACGTTGACGAGACGACGGCGCTCATCGTCTACCACGTCGCCCACGAGAGCCTGTCGAACATCCGAAAGCACGCCGGCGCCTCGAGCGTCGTCCTGACCCTCGCAAACGTGGGCGGGACGGGTCAGCTGCAGATCCGCGACGACGGCAAGGGCTTCGACACGAACCATGGACCGCCCGACGGCCATCACGGTCTGCGCAACATGGCAGCGAGAGCACGGGCGATCAACGCAAAGTTCCAGATCGACAGCGCGCCGGGTGAGGGCACAACGCTGCTCCTGGAGTTTCCGGCGAACGGTTGAGGGCTACTCGGTACCGGGCGAGCGGCGAGCGATGTAGGCTGCTGCCTCGGAGCGCCGGCGCAGGTTGAGCTTGCTGAGGATGCTGGACACGTAGTTCTTCACCGTCTTATCGCTCAGGAAGACCTCGGCGGCGATTTCCTTGTTCGTCTTGCCCTCGGCGATCAGCTTCAGGATCTTCGTTTCGTTCTCGTTCAGCTGGGTCTGCTTGTCACCGGGGACGCCGCTCGCGATGCCGCGCACCTGCTCCAGCACGCGGAGCGTCACCGCCGGATCGAGGAGTGACTCACCTCGCGAGACGGCTTCGACCGCCTCGGCGAGCTGCTGGCCGCGCGTCTGCTTCAGCAGGTAAGCGGAGGCGCCGGCGAGAATCGAAGCCATGACGGCCTCTTCGTCGGCGTAGGAGGTGAGCATGATCATGCGGGTCTCCGGCAGCTCAGCGCGGATCTCGCGGCAGGCTTCAACGCCGGTCCCGTCGGGAAGACGCACATCCATGACCACGACGTCGGGCTTCTCGCGCAGAGCAACCTCGACAGCCTGGGCCACACTGCCTGCTTCTCCGACAACCTTCATTCCTTCACGACGGTCGAGCAGCGCTCTCAGTCCTTCACGAACTACTTCGTGGTCGTCGACTAGCATCACGCGCAGAGGAGTGTTTGGCATGTGTGATATCCCTTCCGGGGTTAGTGTAGCGCTTCTTCGGATTGCTGAGTGCCCACACCGGAAATTTTCAAGTCTTGCATCCGGCCGCGAATATCGTCGATCAGCTGACCGAGGTCGGTGATCACACCATCGAGCCCGTCTTTTGCCTGCGCAGGAGACTCGTCGGCGACTTCCAGGCAGTACTCGATTTTCAGGCCGATGCCGAAGAGCAGCTGAATCGTGTCATCGTGAAGCTTTAGCTCCGTGTGACTGCTCTCTGCCAGGTGTGTCGGGTTCATGGTTTCAGTCTGGGCCACGGACGGCGCCGGGGTGAGGGTCAAACGGGTTCTTCAGACAGGGCCGAATGGCCCGACCTCTCGAGACCGCCCATGCCCGGGACGTAAAACGGGGCGGCCCTTTCGGACCGCCCCGTCTGGATGGCGTTGTTGAAGCCTAGACCGAGCGCGCCTCCTGGCGAGCCGCCTGCGGTGCGGGCTGGTGTACCGGCGTTGCTTCCTCGATGCCGAGGTGAGGCATCCAGCGCAGCGCGGACGGGAAGTACCAGTTCCACTTGCCGAGCAGCTTCATCGAGGACGGCACCAGGATCGACCGGATGATCGTCGCGTCGAGAAGGACTGAGACGCCGAGACCGAAGCCGAGCTGCTGCAGCATCACGAGGTCGCCCATCGCGAAGCCGCCGAACACCGCGACCATGATCAGGGCGGCGCCGGTAATCAGGCGGCCCGTGGTCCGCAGGCCGTAGCCCACCGACTCGGTGTTGTCGCCGGTCTGGTCGTAGTGCTCCTTGATCCGGCTCAGCAGGAAGACGTGGTAGTCCATCGAGAGACCGAAGAGCACAGAGAAGAGGAAGAGGGGCAGCCAGAACTCGATCGTCTCGACCTGCTGGAAGCCGAAGACCTCGTTCAGGAAGCCCTTCTGGATAACGAGGACCAGCAGACCGTAGGCGGCGCCGACGGAGAGCAGGTTCATCACAATCGCCTTCGCCGGGACGACGATCGAGCGGAAGACCATCATCAGCAGGATGAAGCTCAGACCGAGGACGAAGACGAAGACGATGGGCGTGTAGTCGGACGTCGTGTTGATGCCGTCGAGGTTCACAGCCGAGAGGCCGGTGACGTACACGCTGGCGTCGACGCCGTTGAACGCCTCGGGGATGTACTGGTTGCGCAGCCGCTCGATGCCGCGGTTGGCTTCGTCCGCGTACGGGTCGATTGCAACTTGGACGGACAGCACTGAGAGGCTGCCATCGTCGCTCTTTTCGTACGTTGCGGGGCCGAAGACAGGGTCGTTCGCGCCGGCAATGATCTGTTGCAGCTTCGTCACGGCGCCCGAGACGGCAGGCGAGTTCGCATCGCCGTCGATGACGATCTCGGCGGGCGAGACGTCCGCGCCCTTGAACTCCTGCGCGAGGACCTGGAAGCCCTGCTTGGAGTCGAACTTATCGGGCAGTGTGTCGACGCCCGCACTACCGGCATTGATGCTGAAGTAGGGAATTGATGCCGCAATCAGGATGACCGTAACGCCGACCACGCCGATGACGGGGTGGCGCATCACCGTGTTGGCGACCTTGTCCCAGAAGCCGCCGGGACGCTCTTCGCCGGTCTGGACGCCGCGGCCGATGATCGGCAATCGCAGCGAGTTCACCTTGTCGCCGAGGAGCCGCAGGACGGCGGGCAGCAAGGTCAGCGAGGCAATAATCGCGAAGGTCACGACGAAGACGGCGCCCATCGCAACGCTGCGGTAGATGGTCGAGGGGACGATGAGCATGCCGAGGAGGGCGATGATCACCGTGAGGCCGCTGAACAGCACGGCGCGGCCGGCGGTGCTGGAGGCGGTGTCGACGGCTTCCTGGACGGACTTGCCGTGGCCGCGCTCTTCGCGGAAGCGGGAGATGACGAAGAGGCAGTAGTCGATACCGACCGCCAGACCCATCATCGTGATCATGTTGGTGACGAAGAAGGAGTACTTGAACGCCTGGCCCGTCAGCGCCGTCATGCCCATTGCAGCGATAATCGCGACGACCGCGATCAGCAGCGGGATGAGGGCTGAGGTCAGCGTGCCGAGGACGAGAAGCAGGACGATGAGAGCGACAGCACCGCCGATTGTTTCGCCTTTGACGATGTCCTGCTCGGCGGCGTGGTTGAAGTCGTTGCCGATCGTCGCCTGGCCCGAGATGTAGACCTCGAAGCCGTCCCGGCCGTTTTCGGCATCGACAATCTTGACGATGTCTTCGACATTCTTGACCGCGTCATCGAGGGTGCCGGTCATCGTGATCGGGATAATCGTCGTCTTCTGGTCTGCGGAGACGAGGGCGGGAATGCCGCTCTGGGAGTAGGTCGTGACGCTGTCGACCACTTCGGGGCCGAGCGCGCTGACCTGGGCAGCGATGGTGTCGAGCTTCGCCTTGAAGGCGGGATCGTTCACGTTGACGCTGGATGACCGGACGACGATCGATTCGTGGGCCTGTTCTTTGCCACGAATCTCCTCCAGCTTTTCCTTACCGACCTTCGAGTCGGGATTTGCCGTCGTGTCGGCGGTCGTGGTCGTGGCCGTCGCGAGGAAGGTACCGATGAGGCCCATCGCGATCACCAGGAGCACGACCCAGGCGCCAACGACCAGCCAGGGTTTCCTGGAGCTGAAGTGGGCTACTGAGTGGGCTGAGAATGCCATTGGGGGCTCCTTGCAGGGGTTGTGACAGCCGGCGAGTGCGGCTGGAGGTTCAGATGAGTGGTACTTCGCGGGTCACAGGCAACTTCCTCCGATAAAAA
>JBFWZE010000003.1:30931-33245 GCA_050185685.1 Dehalococcoidia bacterium | reverse complement strand
GGACTGAGGTCGGACTCGGCGCAGATGTCCTGCATCGTCGTCTGGTGGAAGCCCGCACGCGTGAAACAGGCAGCAGCGGCGTCCAGGATCTGCTGTCTTCGCAGCTCCAGGTATTCCGGGAGGACCTTGGGCATCGAGCACCTCATGTTCAATTAGCGAAGGAACGTTCTATTTCTTTATACCAGAGTTCATCCATCGCGGTGAGGGCCATTCGGCGGAAGGCGAAGGTTGAATGTGAGCGTAAGTTCGTCTTTGATCTCGGTCGCCTCCGGGTAACGGCCCCTCGCATATCGTCGAGGCTGGAGGAAACGAATGACCAGACGACCTTTGCTTGCTGCACTCCTCGTGCTGCCCCTGCTTCTCTTTGTCGCCGCCTGCAGCAGCGACGACAACACGGACACACCGACGCAGGAAGACCGCGACTCCTTCACACAGGACGTGCAGGACAGGCTCGACGACCTCAACGCGGAGATCGAGCAGCTGGGCGACGATGTCAGCAACAGCGATGAGGCGGATGAGCTTCGTGAGCAGCGCGACGAGCTCGAAAGCAAGCTCGACGACCTGCGCAATAGCAGTGATGAAGAGTGGGAGAACGCGAAGGACTCGATCAACGACTCCCTCAACGACCTCAAGGACAGGCTAGACGGGCTGAAAATCGGCGATTAGGCGCGCTTCCTGATCGTCGCCTTCGGCTTCAGCCCGCTGACGTAGTTGTAGCTCGCCTCGAAATACGGCTGGGTCGCCGCTGTGTCCGCCAGCATCGAGTCCGGCACGCGCACGTACTCCTGCATGACGCGGCCCTGAGCCAGCATCAGCTCCGTCTCGAAGCGTGCGATGAACGCCTCGCGGTCGTCCTTCGAGAGCCGCAGCCCCAGGACGCCCGCCGGGTCGAGGAACGAAAACATGTTGCCGTTGACCGAGGTGTAGGGCATCGACGCGCCCTTCCGTTCGACCTCCGGCAATGTGGCAACCAGCGCCTCGTACTGAGCGAGGCGCTCCGGCGGAACCTGGGAGGGCGGCTTTTTCGCCATCAGACCTTCGGCAGGACCTCTTTAGCCACCAGCTCGAGCTGCTCGTAGTCGGGCTCGGCGAGGTGCTGGAGCTGAAGGCGGCTGACGCCCTCGGCCTCCCACGCCTGTACCTGCTCGACGAGCTGGGCCGGCGTGCCGACCAGCCACGGTAGCGGTTCGCCGGCGTCGAGACGCTCCTTGAGCCGCGGTGAGGCGTTCGCGATCGCGCGGTCGCGACGCTGCGCCACTTCGGCCTCGGTCGCACCGGTGATGTAGGCCACCATCAGCGAGCGTTCGATCGTCGCCGGGTCGCGCTTCTCTTTCTCGCAGTGCGCCTCGAGGGCGGCGATCTTCTGGCGGTAGACTTCGACCGGCTGCACCGGCATGTTCCACTCGTTCGCGTGACGGGCGACGATCTGCAGCAGCCGCTTTTCACCACTGCCGCCGATCAGGATTGGCAGGGGCGTCTGTGCCGGCTTCGGGTTCACGTAGGCGTTCTGCAGCTGGTAGTACTTGCCGTCGAAGCTGGCGTCGTCGTGGCCGACCAGCGACTTGATGACAATGGCGCCCTCTTCGAGCATGTCGAGGCGTCGCTTCGGCTCGGGCAGCTCGATCCCGAACGCATCGTGCTCCGCCTGGTTCCAGCCGCCGCCGATGCCGAGGATCAGACGCCCGCCGGAGAGTGAGTCGATGCCCGCTGCCATGCGCGCGACCATCGCCGGCGGACGGAAGGTCATCGAGGCCACCAGCGTGCCGAACTTGATCCGCGTCGTTGCGGTGGCGGCGTAGGTCAGCGCCGTGAAGGTCTCGATGCAGGGCTTTGTGCGGTCGGCGCCGAAGGAGAAGAAGTGGTCGGACCTCCACAGCGACTCGAAGCCGAAGTCCTCCGTCGCCCTGACGATGCGCTGCCACTCCGGCCAGCCGATGCCTTCCTGCACTTCGATCATGACGCCGAGCTTCATCCGTGCTTCTCGTTTCTACCGCGTCGTCCGCGGGTACTTCTCTGTGAGCTTGTAGTAGGTGCGCTGCTGCTCCGGCGCCGTCGTGTCGACGATCAGCAGCTCCGAGACGAAAATTGCCTTGCCGATGCCGAACTCGCTGCGGAAGTAGGGGAAGAGGTCCGTGTTGCTGAGCAGGTAGTTGTAGCCCTCGACGCCGATCAGCTCCGGCGACTGCGTGACCTGGGCAAAACGGCGCGAGAGCAGGAACTCCTGCAGGTTCTCGTACTGGTCGCTGCTGAACGGCAAGCGCTGCGCGGGCAGGATGCCGGTGTAGTTGATCAGGAAGGCATCGGTCAGCCCGTT
>JBFWZE010000003.1:11468-30831 GCA_050185685.1 Dehalococcoidia bacterium | reverse complement strand
CAGAGTTCGAACGGGATACCGGGGTGTCCCCGGCCAAGTCAAACGGGGCACCGGGGTGTCGCCGGTCCTTCAGAGGGGTCCGGGAACCGAAACCTGCAGGTTTCGGCCCCGGGTTAGATATAAGGAGCACGAGCATGCGCGTTGGATTCATCGGTCTGGGCATCATGGGGCGCCCGATGGCAGGCCACCTGCTGGACGCCGGGCATGAGGTGACGGTGTGGAACCGCAGCCAGCCCGGCATCGACGCCCTCGTCGAGAAGGGCGCAAAGGCCGGCGCCTCCCCTGCCGACGTTGCGAAGAACAGCGAGGTCGTCTTCACGATGGTCGGCGACTCGCCCGACGTCGAGAACGTCGCGCTCGGCGCTGACGGTATCGCCGCCGGTGCCGCTACAGGCCTCGTGCACGTCGACATGACGACGATGTCGCCGGCCGTCACCCGCTCGATCGCAGAACGCTATGCAGAGAAGGGGATCGAGATGCTGGACGCCCCCGTCAGCGGCGGCGAGGCGGGCGCGATCAACGCGGCGCTCTCGATCATGGTCGGAGGCAAAGAAGAGGTCTTCGAGCGCGTGAAGCCCCTGTTCGAGGTCCTCGGCAAGTCAATCACCTACTGTGGTCCATCCGGTGCCGGGCAGACGGTCAAGCTGTGCAACCAGGTCCTCGTATCGGTCACCAACCTCGCGGTCTGCGAATCAGTCGTCCTCGCGAAGAAGGCGGGGATTAACCCGGCGACGATGATCGAGGCCGTGAAGAACGGCGCCGCCGGGTCGTGGCAGCTGAGCAACCTCGGCCCGAAGATGCTGCAGGGCGACTACCGCCCGGGGTTCAAGGTCTGGCACCAGCAGAAGGACCTCCGCCTCGCCCTCGAGGTCGGCCGCGAGAACGCCCAGCCGATGCCCGCGACCTCCCTCGTCGCCCAGCTCTTCGCCGCCCTCGAAGCCGAAGGCCTGCGCGAAGAGGGCACTCAGGCGCTCGTCAAAACGCTGCAGAAGCTCGGCAACGTCTCCGTGGTTGAGGGCGACTGATGCCGAACCGGTACGTCGGTGACATCGGAGGTGCGCCATCGATCGGGTGAGGTTCTTCTCGATCATTGGCAGCCATAAGACGGTCGACAACCCAATCAGCCTTGCCAAAGTCGACCTCGTTATCGATGCCCTGGGGTTGAATTCAGCGTCGCGGGTGCTGGATATCGCTTGCGGAAAGGGTGAGATGCTGTGCCGAATCGCAGAAAGATATGGCGCGTCCGGTACCGGCGTGGACGTCTCTCCCCACTTCTGCGCGGAAGCACGTCAGAAGGCAGAGTCCAGGGGACTCTCCGGCCTCATTACGATCGAGGAGATCAGCGGCGACGCCTTCACCGCTCCTGAAGCAATCTTCGACGCCACGATGTGTGTCGGAGGGGAGTGGGTCTTCGGAGGTTGGACGGGGACGCTGACGCAGCTGCAGCGGTGGGCGAAGCCGGGTGCCACCGTGGTCGCGGGGACACCGTACTGGATCTCGCCGCCTCCCGCTTCCTACCTTGAAGCAACCGGTCTGTCCGGCGACTCCTTCACGACTCACGCCGAAAACGTTCGTGCCGGCGAGGAGCTCGGATTAAACCTGCTCTTCTCCGTCGCGAGCAACCAGGACGACTGGGACAACTACATGGGGCTCTCATGGCGCGCGGCGTACGACTTCGTACGTGACAATCCAGGCGACGCCGACGCCTCGGAAGTCGAAGCACTCACGGCGGCCGACAAGAAGACCTACTTCGAGTACGCGCGGGACGGCCTCGGCTGGGCAATCTACGTCTTCCGTCGTTCCTGAGAGTCATGAACCTCCGGCGTGCTTTACGGGGCGGCTCGTAGACGATAGCTTGGCCTGCACGCGTATCTTCGCGCGCTGAGGTCTCGATGCCCCGCAGAGCCGCCGTCTCCCTTGTTGCCATCTGCGCCGTTGTCGTGATTGCGGCAGCGGCTTACCTGCTGATGCGCGACGGTGGCGACGGCGAGACAGCCCTTCAAGCCAGCACGATGACGGTCGAGGAGCTCTACGCGGAGGTCGACCGTCGCCTCGAGGCGACTGACGGCGGCGTCGTCCACATCTCGATGGAGTCGAGCTTTCGCGGCCTCTACAGCGCTGAGTCGACGGGCGAGACCTGGATTGTCGGCGGCGCCGGCCTTGTCCGCGAAGAAGTCGAAGTCCTCGTCAACGGGGAGGCCTATCGCAGCAGCGTCCTGACGGTGGGTGACACGCGATACACCGTCGACGGGAGCGGGAGCCGAGCTGGCGCCTCGAAGTTCCTGCAGTGCCATGGCGCCAGCGTCGCGGCCTCACTGCTGCTCAGTTGCCCGCAGCCCGGCTCAGAGACCAGCCAGCGCGTCGAGGAAGGAACGCATCGCGGTACCGACGTGGTCGTCCTCATCGAGCAGGGCGAGAAGCTCAGCGGCGAACAGCGCATCAGTTTCATGTCGCACCTCTATCTCGACGCTAGGACCCTGATGCCGATTGAGTTGCGCTCGGAGGGCCTCTACATCGGTGGCACGCCGCTCCCGTTCGTATCGACCACCGAATACGGCAAGGCGACAATCGTCTCGAACCCCAGCCTGGGTTCCGGCTTCTTCGAGCCGTCGGGCATCGGCTACGTGGCGCCCGACCCGCTGGCGGCAGTGCGCGCTGTCACCGATCTGCAGGCGTACTGGCTGGGTCGGGAGCTGACGCTGCCGGACGGCCGCGTGATTGTGCTGCTGTCGAGCTATGAGTCTCCCGGACGCGGCAGCCCCTACCGGCTTCAGCTGCAGTACGCCACCCGCGAGGCACCCTACGAGCCGCCGTTCTTGACGCTGATGGTGTTTCACCGCGACATGTGGGAGCGCAGCCCAGCGATCGCCGCGCAGGCGATTACCTTCGGCGACGTGGTCGTCTTCGTGAACTCGACGGCCTTCCCCGGCCAGCAGGGACTTCTGGACGCGCCCGGCAGCCTCGAGTTCGTCTTTTCGCAGCTGCGGCCGTTCGGGCCCTAGGGCTCCTCGGGCATCGGCAGGCGGTTAAGGGCGTCGATGAGCTGGCGGATGCGGCCGTACTGGTGCTTCGGGTAGAAAGCGAGACGCTCTGCCTCCAGGGCGTCCTCATCGCGCCGCTCCGGCATCGTCGGGCCGATGACCTCGAAGCTGCCATGGTCTAAGAGGTCGGCGAAGTCTTCCTGGAGCTGGAGCAGCTGTCCCGCGTCGGGCGCCTGCTTGAGGCGCAGGACGAGGCGCTCACCGACGAAGCGCGCGGAGTAGTAGTTGCGGTAGAAGGTCAGGATCTCCTTGATCGCCTCCTCCGGCGTGCGGGCGAGGCAGAAGATCGAGAGGTCGGCCTCGTTGATGAAGCGCCGGCCGAGGAGCTCGTCGCGCTGGAACTCCAGCCATCGCTGCCAGTAGGTGCTGCCCTCCGGCTCGAGGAGGACGACGGGGTGGATGTCGCTCTTGCCGGTCTGAATCAGCGTCAACAGCTCGAACGCCTCGTCGAGCGTGCCCCAGCCGCCCGGCATCAGGACGAACGCGGATGACTCCTTCAGGAAGGTCACCTTACGGGTGAAGAAGTACTTGAAGTTGACGAGCTTGCCGTCGTTCGCAATGTAGACGTTCGCCGGGTTGAGGCCCGGCAGGCGGATGTTCGCGCCGAAGCTATGGGCCGCACCGGCGCCCTCGTGCCCCGCCGCCATGATGCCCGGCCCGGCGCCGGTGATGACCATCCAGCCGAGATCGGCGATCTTCTGCGCGAACTCACGGGCGGAGACGTAGGCGCGGTCGCCGGACTGCACACGAGCCGACCCGAAGATGCTCACTTTCGGGAGGTGGCGGTACGGCGCGAAGACGCGGAACGAGTAGGCGAACTCCTTCAACGCAGCGTTCACCATCTTCAGCTCGGCGCGTGTGGCGTGGAGCAGCACCAGACGCACCGCCGAGGTCAGCGTCTCGCGTACGAGCTCGAGGTCGGCCGGCGTGACCGGTAGCACGTCGGCCGGCGTCTCCTGCTGCAGCGCGAGCACCGTGTCTTCGACGAGCTTGTCCAGCCGGGCATTGCCGGTGGTGTAAATGCGGCGGGAGACCGGACCGCCGGCCTTGAGCGACTCGGGCTCGAGCGGCTCGAGTGCGCCTCGCACCTCATCGTGGTGGGAGGCAATCTCCTCTGCTTCGGGGGTCGGGACAGGGATCGGTGAGTTCGTGTCAGGTGTCATACGCGGGTCTCAATCCTTTGAGACGGCGGCTTCGGCCAGTGCGAAGTTGCCCTCGTCTGCATCTATCCTCTCAGATTTCAGCCGCCGCCATGCACTTGCACCGCCGAATGTGAAGCGTCTAAGCGCCGTTTGTCGCGTTGCTGTTATCGGGCGGCGCCGCGCGGCTTGATGGGTGTCACCATCGCTTCGACTTTGAGGCGCAGTCCCTCAAGATGCCAGCACAGCGGCGCTGGTCCGGTAATACCGAGGCGGGTGATGCCTGGCCTCGCCGCTGACCATACTTTCTGCGCAGTGCCGAAATCAGGTTGAAGCCGGCCATTCGGCAGATGATATGCGGATCTCGCTGGATTACTGTCGATCCAGGAGGTCCTCATGAGCCGCATCTTGCTCGCCGGCGCCGCAACCGCCGCCGCCATCCCCCTCTACCTGAAGTACGGACGCCCGGCGGTGCTCAACTGGGGCGCTACCGAGGCCGAAGTGCATGCAGCCCTGCCCGGCGACGACGTGCTCGAAAAGGTCGCGATTCAGACGACACGGGCGATCACGGTGAACACCGGCCCCGCCCAGATCTGGCCGTGGCTGCTGCAAATGGGGCCGCGTCCCAGGGCCGGCGTCTACACCTACGATTGGATCGAGCGTCTGATCGGCCTCGACATCGAGAACTCGGACCGGATCCTGCCGGAGTTTCAGCACCTCGAAGCCGGGGACTACATCGGCCTCAACGAAAAGCAGGGGCTGAAGGTGCTCGAAGTGCAGGCGGAGCGGGCGCTCGTGCTCCAGTGGGAGCCGGCGGGCTCGACCTGGACGTTTGTCCTGCAGGCCGAGGGCGCCTCGACGCGGCTGCTCTCGCGCAATCTCATCCCGGGCGGCGGACCCGGCTTCTGGCTGGGCATGGTCGCCCTGATGGAACCGGGCTCGCTGGTGATGGAACGAAAGATGCTGCTGGGTATCAAAGAGCGCGCCGAGAAGCTTGCGGCGAAGACGAGCGTCTCACCTTAACGAGCCGAGCCCTCTACTCTCAGGCAAAAAGAAGAGGCCGGCAGAGGGAGGAGCCGGCCTCTTCTGGTGCTGACAGCCCTGGTGGCTACATCAGCGCTTCTACCTCGAATCCGGCAGTAATCCAGGCGCGCGTGCCGCCTTCGATGTTGTACACCTCGCCGAAGCCCAGGGTCGTCGCGACTCCTGCGGCGCCGGCGCTCTGCGTCCCATCCTCAGATACGAAGATGACCGGCTTCTCAGTGGTCAGCTCGCCGGCGCGGGATCGAATCGCCAGCAGCGGCAGGTTGACAGCGCCGGGTACGTGGCCGCCTGCCCAGTCCGGCGCGGGCGCGGTGTCGACGACCTGGATCGCCGGGTCCTTCTCGAGCAGCGCCTTCGCGTCGAGCGGCGTAATTGAGCGTACGGCCTGTTGCGTGGTCATCGTCGTGTTCTCCTCTTTCGTTCTGGCTAGAAGAAGTTGCTGAGGTTCTTGGAGAGCAGCACCGTCTGGTCGAGGAAGATGTTGCGCTCGGTGATCAGGTAAGAGTCGCCGTCCTTGCGCAGGCGGTCGCGGCGAAGGCCGACCCACATGTCCTCTTCAGAGTTCAGGCGGGTGCGGTAGAGGATGAAGTTCGTCTCGACGACCAGGTCAGCGCCATTGTCTTCGATGACGCGGACGTTGCTGATTACATGCCGCGTGCGGCTCGGCGGGTCCTCCGACCAGGAGTAACCGGTGTCGAGCTTGCGGACGCGCATTTCGAGCATGGCCTTGTCGTCGTCGAAGTAGGCCATCTCGTCCTTGGCAGTGAACTCTTTGTCGAGCTGGTCAACGGTGCGGGTGCGGCGGATCGGCATCCAGTAGTGGGTGTCGTCCGAGAACAGGTCGAGCCAGTCGTGGAAGCGCTTCTCGTCGAGAGCTGCGGCCTCCTCGCGGTAGAAGTGCTCGACAGCGTGCTGCAGGTTGATGTCGGTAAGTGTGGTCATCCTCGTTTCCTCTCTCGTTTCATGGCGGTGCCGGGAGAGGCCCGATCCTCTCCCGGCACCTGAGGGGGAGCCCCTAGACGGTTTCGCCCGGCCGCGAGTGGTTTGCCTTCCAGTCTGCCCAGCTGTCGGCGGCCATCAGCTCGGCCCAGGCCCGGTACTGCCAGAGCTGGTAGTGCTCACTGCGCAGACCGTCGATGTAGAGCGGCACGCCTTCTTCGTCGATGAACTCGCCGTGGCCGAGGCCCATCGCGTAGTTCAGGGGGTAGCGGCTGCTGACGACGCCGCGGACGCCGCGGGTGCTCTGGTCCCAGTTCTCGCCGTCGTCCTGCTCCCAGAGACCGGAGGCGCCAAACTGGTGTGCCGACATGAAGCGCTGCCGCTTCTGGATCTCCTCGGAGGCGTTGCGGTCGGTGAAGGTGAAGTACCAGATCTCCGACTGCGTTGGACCTTTCGGCATGCGAATCGCCAGCTGGCGAGCGCTCATCGGCACGAAAACGTTGGGGAAGATGTTCGTCATGCAGGAGGTCGCGCTGGTGCCGATGCGGCCGACCTTGTGCTTCGTCTCCTCGTTGAAGCGCCACTGCTCCGTGGGGTTGTCGCGGTTCTCCTCCAGCCAGCCGTCCGGGACGAAGCCCATGCCGGCGATGTGGCCGTACTCGGAGAGGATGGCGGCGCCGGGCTGCTTCTTGCCGTTGTCACCGGTGGTGCGCTTGCCGAAGCGGTTGTTGCCGTACCAGTTCGGCGAGTTCTGCGTCACCATGTGCGCCGAGGTGTGGGTGAGGCCGTGGTAGAAGTCCGCCGTGTTGTCGGTGGGGAACTTCCAGTTCGCCTTCATCTGGTACTTCTCGACGCCGCCGACGACCTTCATGTCGCCCTGCTCGGCCAGCATGTCGAGGCCGAAGCGGCCGCCGTCGGCCAGGTACTCGTAGAGGGGCGGCGCCTCCGCGTCCATCGTCGCGAAGATGAAGCCGCGGTAGTTGTCGACCTGCGCCGCTTTGATCAGGCCCCAGTTATCGCGGTCGAGCTCTTCGTGGTAGACCTCCTTGAAGCCCGGCACGCCCACGAGCTTGCCCTGCAGGTCGAAGGTCCAGCCGTGGTAGGTGCACATGAACGAGGTCGCGTGGCCCTCGTCGGCGCGGCAAATCGCGTTACCACGGTGACGGCAGCTGTTCACCATGACCTGGACGGTGCCCTCGTTGTCGCGAACGACGATGACGCGGTCTTCGCCCATGAAGTTGAGGAAGAAGTCGCCCGGGTTCGGGATCTGCGACTCGTGCGCCATGAAGATCCAGGCGCGCGCGAAGATCTGCTCCATCTCCATCTGGTAGATGTCCGGGTCGTAGAAGATGCGGCGGTCTACGGTGCCGCGCTTGATATCAACGAAGTTGAGAACGTCTTTGGCCTGCCTCAGGTCCAGGGTCACGGGCTGCCTCCTAGAGTTTGGCGCCCTCGTAACGGGCGTTATCGCAGAATAGGCACCGCGCCGTAGGCCTGCCGATTGCCGAATGTCCCGAACAAAAAGGGCCGTTTGGCCTCTTGCACCAATGCAGCCTCGATCGATACAAAAATGCGCCTCTGCAAGGGTTCTTGCAGAGGCGCATGACCTGCGGACGCAGCAGTCAATCAGGTCGGCTGGGCTCCTGGCGGCGTGGCAGAAGCAGGCGGTTCAGAGGAGAAGCCCTTGAACCCGGCACCGCGGAACGCGGTCACCGCCAGGGCACCCGCGCCCCAGATGCCGGCGAAGAACACGACGACAGCACCGAGGAAAGGCAGGAGGATCAGCACCTGCAGGATCACCAGCCCGATGAAGGCTGCCAGGTAGGGGTGAGGCCCCGCCTCGCGGCCCGACGCCTTGACGATCGCCATCCCGAGGCGGGTACCGGCAACAATCAGGCCGAGGAACCAGAGCGCAGGCAGCAGGAACAGCAGGACGCCGAAGCCGAGCGGCAAACCGATCAGCGTCGCAATCGCGATGCCCGCGACGATCGGCAGGGCGACCCAGACGAAGACGATGCCGAGGATCGTGTTCACCGCGTCGCCGGTCATGGTCTGGGCGGTGGCGATGAGCTGACGCCCGCCGACCGCCGCAAAGATCAGACCCGAAGCGATTACCGCCACCGACATCGCGACCCAGAACAGGAACGAGAAGAGCGCAACCACGCCCTGAGCAACGCGGAAGTTCTCGCGCTTGTTGACGTCGCCGGTCACGGTGGCGCCCTCCGCTCGTGTGTAGTCGCTCCGAATCAGGGTGACATTGTCGACGGACGAACCCGAGGCGAGGTCGGCAGAGCCGGAGATGACGGTGAGGTCGCCCTCGATCGTGCCGGTGACTCTGACGTCGCCGTCGATCACGAGGACACTCTCTCGGACGGTGCCGTCGATCGTGGCGTTGCCATCGATGACGATGACCGCCCCGATCGATTCGTCGGAGTTGATTACGACGTCACCACCGATTCGCATCAGGAGGTCGCCGTCATCGTCGTCACCGGGCGCCGCGAGGGCCCAGCCGGGGACCGCAGCGAGCGACAGGCCAATAATCACTGCAATGAGCCATTTCATAGGGCATCCATCTCCTTTCGTACATAAGCGTTCCACCATTCAGGCTAGGCAGCGGCTCGTAGCGGGCTCAGTGCCGAGTCACCTGAATCGGTAAGGCCGGATGGCCCGGAGATGCCGGCCGTCAGGCAGGCTCTTTTGCCGCGTCGACCGTGCGACGGCGCCAGGGCAGCGCGAATGACGCCGTCGTGGAGCCGATCTCGCGGCGCTCGAAGGCCAGGAGGGTGAGGAAGGCGAAGACAGCGGTCACAAGCAAGAGCACCACGGTACCGCCGGGATGGAGGCCGTGACTCAGCGCGTTCGTGCCGTCGTGGTAATGGAACAACGAGGCCCACCGCAGAGGCGCCAGCACATCGACGACGCTTGCGAGGTACGCGGCGAGGTAGCTGACGATCGCCACAAGCGTGACGATACCGGTTGCCAGCTTACGGTCAGGCAGCGCCGCCGTCGCCCAGAGCGCAATCGCCTCGAACGCGAGCGCAAGGGGCGCAATGCCGGCCGTCGCGAGCAGCAACGCGCCGTACGAGATGTCAATGTCGACGAATGGGACGCTGAGCAGCCACCCCACCGCAGTGACGATGAGGATGGCGAAGGTGCAGGCAACGAGCCCGAGCATCTTCTCGAGGACGAGACGCCGGCGGCTGACCGGCTGCGCGAGAAGCAGCTCCAGCGTCCCGTTCGCCTCTTCGCCGCCGAGCGCAGCAGTGCCGGCCATGATCGCGAAGATGCAGAGGACGGCAGGGGCAAAGCTAAAGAACTCCGCGGAGATGAAGCCCTTCGGCGTCGTGTAGCCTTCCTCACCCATGAAGCCCTTCAGCGCCTCGGGAATCTCGAAGTCATCGAGCTGGCTGCTGTAGCTTGGGTAGATGAAGATCACAATCGCCGCAAGCAGGGCGAGACCCAGGCCGTAGCCGGCCACCTGCCAGCGCAGGTCCCTAAGCGTCTTAAAGAAGATCGCGGGTCTCATGGCGCCGCCAGCGCTTCCGCTGCGGACACGTCGCCGTGGTAGTACGCCAGAAAGATGTCTTCGAGGCTTGGCTGCTCCGTGCGCAGGTCGACTACTGCGTGACGGGCGAGCACGTGCAGCACGTCGTCAAGGTGTGAGCGCACCTCGAGGTGGACGGTAGCTCCTTCGCTGCTGACCAGCCGCACCCCCTCGATGTTCCAGGCATCGACCGGGACGGGCTGCGCGAACGTCACCTCGAGGATATGCAGCGACCGGCCCTTCAGGCGGGCAATCTCCTCGACAGCAACCAGCTCTCCCCGGCGGATGAAGGCCACGCGGTGGCACATGCGCTCTACTTCCGAGAGCTGGTGGGAGGAGAAGAAGACGGTAGTGCCTGCCGCCGCGAGCTCTTCAACCAGCAGTGCAACCTCTTCCTGAACCAGTGGGTCCAGGCCGCTGGTCGGCTCATCGAGGACCAGCAGCGGCGGCCGCTGCATCATAGCGAGGACGAGGCCAACCTTCTGCTTGTTGCCCTTCGAGAGAGCGCCGACCTTGTGGGTGAGGTCGACTTCCAGCCGCCGGAACAGCTCGGCGACATAGGCGGCGTCTGGACGCTGGCGGCGGAGCGAACCGAAGAGCTCGACGAGCTGCGCTGCGGTATAGCCCTCATAGAGGTGCATCTCGCCGGGCACGTAGCCCATCTGCGACCGCGCCTCAACGCCCTGCTTTTGCGCGTCGCAGCCGAGCACGAGGGCGCTGCCGCCAGAGGGACGAATCAGGTCGAAGAGGATCCGGATCAGAGTCGATTTGCCTGCGCCGTTTGGACCGAGGAAGCCGAACACCTCACCCTGCGAAACGGTCAGGTCGATCCCGCGCAGGGCGTGGACATCGCCGAACGACTTGCGGAGGGCTCGAAGCTCAATTGCGGGCACGGTCATCGCATCTCTAAGTCTAGGTCGCGCCTGACCCGGGCTGCAGAGTCGATCAGCCTGCGGCAAGAGGCCGTTACGCCCCTTGCCGAGACCGCCAGTGCCGCAGCCTGCCGAGGAATGAGTCCTGCAGCGTGGTCAGGCGGTTGCGCGTGTGGGCAGCTTTGATCTCGTGGACCTCTGGGCTCGGATGCGGCGTCCGCTTGGCAACCGCGAAGACCAGCAGACCGATGCCGAGAACGGCGGCGCCAGCGAGCTTGTCCTGCCAGGAGGTTGCCAGCAGCAGACCGACGGAGATGACGACCGCAAGATACGGCAGCGCACGGCGGCCGGGGCTCCGATGCCTGGGGTCGCTCCGCCTCAGGACGATCAGCGCCAGCGCCGACAGGGCGAATGAGAACGTCAGGTTGAACACGGCGAAGGAGATCAGAGTCGCGAGCTGGTCGACGAAGGTCAGCCCAATAGCGATCGCCGCCTGGGCGAGGAGGGCGACGTACGGCGTTCGAAACCGCGAATGAATCGTCGCGAGCTGATACGGCAGGAGGCCATCCGCCGCCATCGCATAGCTGAGGCGCGATGAGCCCAGCATGTCGGACTCGTCGGAGCCAGAAACCGAGACGATCGCGCCGGCGGACATGATCGTCGCGCCGATCGAGCCGAACACGACAGCGCTCGCTGCCGCGAGGGGCGTCGCGCTGTTCGCCAGCTCACCGTGCGGCAGGAGAGCGTAGAGGACGAAGTTGGTCGAGAGGTAGAACAGCGTGACGATTGCCATGCCGGTCGCCAGCGCTCTCGGGATCGTACGCATCGGGTCACGGACTTCGCCGGCCGGGACGGTCGACAGCTCGAAGCCGGCGAACGCCCAGAATACGAGCACCAGCGCCGTCGGGAATTCATCGAAGCCCAGCGGCGCGAGCGGCGTGAGGTTGTCTCTCGCGAGGTCGATGTGCACCAGGAGGTACCCCGTCCCGCCGACGACGAGCAGCAGTAGCGGCAGGAGCTTGAGGAAGGTGAGGGCGTCGTTCACGCGGCCTGCGGTGCGCACGCTGAGGATGTTCACCGTCGCCAGCACGGCAAGAAACGCGATCCTGAGCGCGTGCTCGGAGACGTCGGAGAGGCTGACGAAGTGCTCAAGGTAGTTCGTGAAGGCGATCGCGAAGACCGGCAACGCGGTCATCTCCGCAATCCACATCGACCAGCCGGCGAGGAAGCCAGGGAACGCGCCGAACGCCTTGCGCACATAGGCATACGGCCCGCCGACCTCCGGCACGACGCTGGCGCACTCGGCGAGCGTCAGGGCGATGACGGTCGCGAGGATCCCGGCGCACAGCCAGGCTAGCAGCGACGCGGGTCCCAGCAGACCGGCAGTAATCGCCGCGGCAATGTAGATGTCGGCGCCAACAATCGCGCCGACGGTCATATTCGTGAGGTCGAAATAGGTGAGGGCGCGCCTGAAACCCGGCGATGCCGTGTCGGGAGGAGCGTTCACGAAATAGCTTCGCGCCGGCGTTCCCTTCGCGCTCTCGCCCGGCCGGGACTGAAGAGGCCGAAGAGCGGTGAGCCGGCGCCGAGCACAAACCCGAGGTCATACCAGTTGCCGGACCGCGCGACGTTGTAGACGGGGAAACCGTCCCACGCGCCGAGAATGTGAGCGATCAGCACGATACAGGCAGTGAAGCCGTTCCAGAGGCCCCAGAGAAGGTCTTGCCACCACATCGCATGTCCCCTGTCTTCGCTAGCAGAACGGTGGTGGGGAGCAGAGCTCGCAGGTGACCATGAAGGTCTCGTCACGGGGTACTCGGACCGTTTGATGCGTACCCTTCTCGAAGACGATGTCGTCGTGAGTGACGTACACCTCGGCGACCTCCGTCACACGCTGATTCTCATTTGAGGTGCTGGACCAGACGTAGTAGGTCTTCGTGTTCCCGTCGACAGGATTGCAGCCGCAAACGCCTCCCTGCGTTCGTGCCCCACGGTCTGTGCTCATTTCCTTCCTCCATTAGCGCCGGCCGCAGCAGGTGCCTTCTCAGGCGTCTGAAGAGCGAGGTCTTTGCGAACGATGAGCACCGGCGCACTGCCGCCGATCAGGCGGTCGGTAACGCTGCCCAGGGCGGAACGCAGCAGACCGCCGCGCCCGTGCGACGTCACAACGACGAGGTCGATGGCTTCCTGTCCGGCGTAGAACAGCAATGCCTCGGCGGCAGGGCCGTTGACCACGCTCACCTTCGGGCTGGAGTGCCAGTACTCACTTGCCTTCTTCTGGAGGTACTCCTTCGCCATCAAGTCGATGTCGGCGATGTCGAAGCCGGCAAACATCTCCGTTGGGATCTGGTTCACCGCCTCGACGAGGTGCAGCTGTGCTCTGAGCGCGTCGGCGAGGTGGGATGCCATCGGTAGCGCCGCCTCCGCGAGCTCCGACCCGTCCAGTGGAACCATGATCGAGCGAACAGTCGTCCGGTTATGACCGTTGTAGGTGGCCGGGCCGATCGCCAGCGTGTTGCAGCGCACTGACCGGATCACTTTGTCGGCGACGCTGCCAACGCGCCAGCGGCTGGGGCCGGAGCGGCCGTGAGTGCTCAGCAGCATGAAGTCGGCCTTGAAGCGATGTGCATCCGTGACGAGCACCTCAGCGGGATTGCCGCGCCGGACAGCCGATTCGATCTCGATGTCTACACCCTCGATCCGTCTGGGAACGCCCTTGAGGTACTCCCGGAGCAGGCGCACCTGGCGGTCCTGCCATGCCTCCGCATTGGGGATTGAATAGGCCTCAGCGTCTTCGGCGACCGCGACGAGGCGGACACGCAGCGGACCCAGGCACGCGAGCACCGGAACATAGCGGAGCGCCGTCTCAGCAAGCTCCGAACCGTCGAGCGGAACGATTACCCGAATCGCATTCATGACTTCCTCGATTCCTCTGGCATCAGCGTATTGGGGTGCAGGCGGCAGATAGAGAGGCATAGGTCGCATGCTGCAGGTCTGAATGAAACAGATAGCGGGGGCCATATGGCCCCCGCTATCGATCGGCGTTGAGAACGTCGCCGCAGGTTCAGCCGCCGGACGACACCGCAGCGGGGGCTCGTGAGACGGCCAGCTTTTCGGCACGTCGTTTGATCTCCTTGAGCATCTTGCGCTCCATCAGGAAGGCTCCCGGCTCGATGAGCAGGTACATCGGCCAGGTCGGAGGCGGCGTCTTCGCCAGCATCTGCCGCCAGCTCCAGCTCGACCGGACGCGTGTGACGAGGCGAGTACCGCCCCGGCCGTCCGGGTAGACACCGAACGACCAGGCGCACTTGATCCAATCGATGAACGGCGGCGGGCCGAGGACGAGGTGCCGGCCCGGCTCGACCGCGAGCACGGTCATCGTGCCGTTCTTGTCCAGCGCGTCGCCGACGTTCAGCTCCTGGAACTCGGGCAGGACCATGTCGCCGTTCTCGATGTGCATACCCGCCCAGCGCTCGATCAGCGTGTAGCTGTAGTAGCCGGCGCGGGGCGGGTCGCCCATCTGGGGCAGCCATGGCCAGACGTCCTCCGGCGGCGCATCGACCGAAATCGCCATCGTGCTGTTCAGCATCGGCGACGGCACGCTCTCGTCGAGGGGCATCCCGCGCTCTCGCTCCTCTTTCGTCGAGCCCCAGCGCAGATACCAGCGCCGCACGAACGGCGACGCCAGCGTGACCGCCGCAACCGCCGTCCCGATAACTCTGACGAGGCTGGGCCGGCCGCAGTCTGTGCTCATGACGCCCCGCTCACCGGCTTGACGACAAGGATCGGAGCATCAGAGCCGAGCAGGCGGTCGGTGACACTGCCGAAGGCGGCCCGGCTGAAGCCGCTGCGGCCGTGCGTCGTCATGATTACGAGGTCTATGTGGTTCTCCTCAATGTAGGCCTGCAGCTCACCAGCTGCCGGACCCGTCAGCACCTTGCGGCGGACCTCGGTGGGCATGCCGGGGCGCGCGGCGATCGCATCGACGTAGTGGTTGGCGTTCTGCTCCATCACGTCCATGAGGTCCGGGTAGCTAACGTCGCCGGAGATGTCGCCGTAGATCGGCACCGTGATCGCACGGACGAGGTGGAGAGTGGAACCGAAGCGATCGGCGTAGCGCTGCGCCACCGGGATCGCGTCTTCCGCGAGGTCGGAGCCATCGAGCGGCAGCAGGATGTTCTTGAAGGGCTCGGTCACCTCGGCGAACCACTCGGCGGTCTGCGCCGCCTTCGGGCCGAGGACCATGACGTTGCAGTGAACGCCGCGGATCACCTTGTCTGCGATGCTGCCGAGACGCCAGCGGTTGGCGCCGGTACGGCCGTGGGTCGTGATCAGGACCAGGTCCGCCTTGAAGTCCTCGACGGCGTTGATGACCTGCTCCGCCGGCTTCCCGTACGAAAGCAGCGTCTCGCATTTGAGGCCCAGGTGCTTCTCAATCTCTGTTGCGACCTCGGTCAGATAGGTGCTGAGGAGGTTGTGCTCCCGGCGCATCGACTCCTGGACGTCCAGGGTGGCGATCTGCTCGAGCTCATCGACGACGCTGAAAAGCATCGGGTGCACTTCGCCGAGGCCTCGTAGCGCCGACAGGTAGGACAGCGAGGCCTCGGCGAGTTTCGAACCGTCGAGCGGGATGAAGATCTTAAGCGGCGTCATGGGTGACCTCCTGTATCTGAACCGGCATGAGCTGAAGACGGCGGTTGTCTGCCGACATTTCGCGTGCAATCAAGGGGTCGATCCGCGCGGCTGCATCGATCCTCGCCGCCGGTACCGTACGCCCACACTGAAGACATGTGTACTCGTCGCCCACAGGGTCGTGGAACAGGTCACCGTGGCAGCGGGCACATCCCCGCAGGAACACTTTGTTCAAGGTTGCTGTAGTCATTGCAGCCATCCCTTTCGTCATCTCGCTCCGTTCAGCGAGGTGTCTTTTACGGTAGGCGCGGCAGGGACGGCGACAGAGTGCCATTTGGACGTTCCCGGGCCGCGACTCGGCCCGATCTTCTGAGTCCCTCCGGCAGGCCGATGGCCCGGCTCCGCTCGTGCGTAATCTCTTTGCGACGAAGTCAGATGGCCGCGTTTCCCCGAGGGACGGCTCAGCACCGATAATCAGTTCACGGGAGGAAGACCACCATGGCGCACGACCACGAGCATGACGAGCACGATCACGACCATGATCACGACTTCGAGGTGGGCCCGCGCCACTTCTTCGGCGTCGTGCCGGTCTTCCTCGTCGACAACGTCGAAGACACCGTCTCGCACTACCGCGACGTGATGGGCTTCGAGGTCGACTTCCTGTACGGAACGCCCGCGACGTACGCCAGCGTGTCCCGCGACGATGCGATCATTAACTTCACCCTCTCAGAGCCTGCCGGGCGCCGCAACAGCGTCCGCACGGCTGGCGTTGGCAACGGCGTCGATGCCTACTTCGTTGTCGCCGACGTGGACGACGTCTATGTCGAGTTCCAGGAAAACGGCGCCAACGTCGTCGAGCCGATTGCCACCTATGACTACGGCATGCGCGAGTTCCAGGTCGAAGACATCAACGGCTACCGCCTGACGCTCGCGGAGGAAACCGACGACGCATAGGCAGTGACCTCGGCTGCGTGACCCCGATGACGCTCAACAATCTGCTCAACGACCATTGCCGGCCCGTGGCGCGGGGCACACCGCCCCTTCCCCGTGACGAAACCGCTGGCTACCTGGCGCTGCTCCCGGGCTGGGAGTTGCTCGAGAACGCGGGGCGCATCCGCAGGCGCTTCCGCTTCGGCGGGTTCAGCGAATCGGTCGAGTTCCTCGTGAAGCTGGCGCCGATCGCGAACGCGGAGGACCACCACCCTGATGTGAAGCTGACGATGTACCGCTGGCTTGACATCGAGTACCGCACGAACTCGATCGGCGGCCTTTCCCGCAACGACTTCATCATGGCGGCAAAGGTCGACCAGCTCTACGAACGCTTCTCGTCCACCAGCGCGTAGAACGCCGCCTCGAGCTTCTCTACCTGCTTCGCAAGACGCCCTTCAGCCTCGACCTTATGCCGGTTCAGCGGCATTGCGTTGCGACGCAGGTCCGCGTCAGTGAGCGCTCGTCGCAGACCGCTCGCCAGCGCTTCGACATCATGGACCGCGACACGTAGTCCTGTGACGTCGTGCTCAATGAACCCGTCGAGGCTGGGGAGGTCTGAAACCACAGGGAAGGCGCCCCGGGCCATCGCCTCCATCGTGCTCGCAGCGAGCGAGTCTGAGGATGGCACCGAGACGTAGACGTGTGCGGCCGACAGGGCATCGCGCATTTGCTCGGGTGTAAGGCGGCCGAAGAAGCTCACCGACTCGCCGAGGCCCAACTCGGACGCCAGCGCTTCGAGAGCCGCCCGTTCTGACCCTTCGCCCGCAATCTGGAGGCGCGCTTGAGGCAGGTCCGCTCTCACGCCGGCGAAGGCGCGCAGCACCATGTCGATGTTATAGAGCGGCTCCAGCGCTCGGGTGCTCAGGACGGTGGGCGGTGTCTCGGCAGGGCCCTCGTTTACCGACACCGGCATCGGCTCGAAGAACGGCTCTTCGAGGGCGCCGATGCGGACGAGCTGCGTCTGCCGCTCACGGGCGCCCAGCCCTCGAAGCGCCGCTACCATCGCCGGGTCGCTGCCCGTCACGAGCTGAGCCCGCCGGATCGTCCAGCGAGCAACGAGGTGGCTGATCGGCTTGCGCGGCTCGCGGTAGACGTCGCTGCCCCAGGCGCTGACGGCGTAGGGCCTGTAGCCGACCAGCGAGCCGTAGAAGCCGAACTCGACGAGGTAGTGGGCGTGGAAGACATCCGGGGCGATCTCGCGGACCTTCTGCCGCAGGCCGGCTCGCAGGTAGCGGCCGCCGTGGAGCAGCCGCAGCGGCGAACGCAGGGCCTGACGCAGCCGGCTCGGCGCGGGCGTGTACTCTTCGCCGGGAGCGGAAGCGCCGCCGCTGCGCAAGACGTGCAGGTTAACGCCCAGCAGCTCCGAGCGCGGGTGGTAGAAGCTGACCGCGTGCACCTCATGACCGCGCTCGACGAAGGCGCGGAGCCAGCGCTGCGTGTGAATGCTGTCGAAGTCGCCCAGCACGGCGATGCGTAACGGCCGCCGGGCGCTCATCGGGCGGCGAACCGGCCGGCGATCCCGCGCACGGCGTCAATCGCGATCCCGGCATCGGAGGGCCGCGGCAGCAGCGCGTTGAGGATCGAGGCGCCGGAGAGGCGGCGGTACGCAAGAGCAGTGAGTGTGAGGCTCACCGTGTACGCGATGCTCGCGCCGATCGCCGCGCCGGTGACGTGCAGCCACGGGATCAGGAGCACATCGGCGACCACGGTCACGACGAGGGTGATTAGTGCAATCACCGCGTTGATCGTCGGGCGGCCGCGGCTGAAAACGTAGGCGCTGAGAATTTTGCCGCCGGCCAGCGCCACCGTTCCCGGCAAGAGGCAGAGGAACGGCACCACCGCATCATCGAAGCTGCTGCCGAACACGAGGGGGATAACGTAGGGCGAAACGGCGGCGGCGGCGACTGCAGCGGCGGCAGTGAGCAGAAGCGTGCTGCGGCAGACCAGCGGCGTCATGCGCGCGACATAGTCCTCGTCGCCGGCGGTGAGGTTGGTCAGCAGGACGACCGCGGCCGAGTTCGCCATGAACCAGAGCCCTTCGCTTAAGGAGACACCCGTCGCGTACAGGCCAACGCCGGTCGCATTCGTCAGGATCAGGATGATATAGGCGTCGAGGCGATAGTTGAGGAGCTGAATCAGGTTACCTGCCTGACTCTGGGCTCCGAAGACAAGCAGAGGCTTCAGCTTCGGCAGCGAGGTCACGCCCCGCGGCCAGATGGATGGGCCAACGAGGATGTAGCCGAACACAACCGGCGGCAGAAACGCGAAGCTCCAGGCGTAGACGGCTCGGGTTACTGTCAGCCCGACGGTCAGCTCAACGCCGATGAACGCCGTCAGAACGGTCACCGGCAGCGCCACGTTGAGCACGTTCATCGCCCCGAAGCGCCCCTGGCCGCGCAGCAGCGTCTCGAAGAGCTGAAACTGCAGGATGCCGGGAACCGCGATGATCGCCAGCCAGTACGGCACGCCGTCGTAAGTGACACCACCCTCGATCGCGAGGCCGATTAGCACCCCGACGCTCACGAACGTCGCGGCCAGCAGCGTCATGGTCAGCCCCGCTTCGAGCGCCGCCCGACCGCTGAGGTCACCGCGGCTGACGTAGTAGACGACCGCGCTGCCGATTCCAAGACTGAGGACGACGAAGGTAAGGTTCACGGCCGACTGGTAGAGGGCAGTGACACCGCGTCCCTCCGCTCCGAGCTCGCGCGAGATCAGGATGACGGCGAGGAAGCCGAGGCCGTAGGCCATCACGGTGCTGATGAAGACGAAGTTGACGGTGAGCAGGAAGCGTCCTGACTCCTGCGATCCCTGCCCTTCGGCGGCGACGCTAGACATGAGCCGCCTCCGGCTTCGTCTGGGCGACGAGCTGTTCGAGGGCATCGACCTCGGCGTCGATCCGCTGCTGCCAGCTCCAGAAGTTCGCCTCGGCGGACTGTCGCGCCGCCTCGCCGAGCCTCGTTCGTCTTGGTGGGTCCACAGCAAGGGACGCGAGGGCATTCGCCACGGTTGTCGGGTCGCCGGACGGCAGGAGGACGCCGGTCTCATCGTCGCGAATGAGGTCACGCGTATCGCCCTCGTCGAGAGTGACGATGCAGCGGCCGGTACGCATTGCCTCAAGCAGCGGGTTGCCGACATTCGACAGCTCGTTGAGGCTGAGGAAGA
>JBFWZE010000003.1:0-11368 GCA_050185685.1 Dehalococcoidia bacterium | reverse complement strand
AGGACGCCGTGAACCTCGTAGCCGTAGAGCAGGTCGAACCGCTGCTGCCGGTCGAGGCGCTTCGCCAGGCGTCCGGCGAGCAGCGGAAAGAGGGCCGCGAACCGCAGCTTCTGGTCGACGTAGAGCACTGGCGAGGGCATCCTCAGCCGCATCTCGGCGAGGCTGGGCAAGTCGAACAGGTGGAAGCGCACGCCGGGGATCGACGGCGGCTGCTGCGGCGGTGCGCCGTGATGGTGGTTGGCGCCGATGCGCGACGTGACGAAATCGACCTCATGGCCACGGCGGCTGAGGCCTTCGAGGGTCTTGTAGAGCGAAGGAGCGCCGCCCTGGCCACTGAGGGCCCAGACTTCGAGGGCGCTGACCATGAGGATGCGCATCGGCTGCATGATAGCAACCGCGGTTTCAGGGGCTCCGCAGATCCTCACCCCCAATCGCTGCGCTCTCTCCCGCCTTGCGGGTCCTCTCCCGAGCGGGGAGAGGGGAACCCGGTGGCCGCATCAGCAGAGGCGGCGTTCACGCTGCGTCAGCCCAAAGACGCCGCGGCGGTTCTCATCCGGGTTCCAGGGGCGGAGCCCCTTGTCGGGGGCATGGGGTGTCCCCCATTTCCACGCTCCTGCTCGCGAGCAGCGAAGCGTCGCGCAGCGCGGCGGTGGCGCCCGTCTATGACATCAGCAGCTAAGGTATCTGGGACGAGTAGCGAGAGCCGAAACACGCCTCACCCTGGATCGTCGCGCTCTCTCCTTGAGCCCTTACTGGGGAGCACCGGGCAGCCTCGGTTCCAGCGCCACCCTCCCCGAGCCACTGCCGCAGATTTACAAGGGCGAAGCAACCTTGGTCGGGGTCGCAGGGGCAGAGCCCTCAGTCGGGGGCATGGGGGTGTCCCCCATTTCCACGCTCCTGCTCGCGAGCAGCGAAGCGTCGCGCAGCGCGGCGGAGGCGCCCGTCTGTGACACCAGCAGCACGAGCACGCTGATGAAGACGAGTCGGTATCGCTCGTACGCCCTCAGGCAGCTCTATCACTACGCAGAAGGCAGGGCGCGAAATCCTGTTGCGCAGGAATCGCCCATGCGACTTGAAGCTAACGATTGGGAATTCGTATGATACCTCGTCCAGTGACAGCCAACTCCGGGGTGTAGCTCAGCCAGGCTAGAGCGCACGGTTCGGGACCGTGAGGTCGGAGGTTCAAATCCTCTCACCCCGACCATCAACTTCCGACAGGCGCCATTCGCGCGCCGTCGTCTCTGATTTCAGAGGTACATAGCTATGGAATCCACCACAGACCGAGAAGAAGCCGCTCGTATCAAGCGGCAGGGTACCGACCAGGCAATCCAGCTCGCTCTCGAAAGCAAGTGGGAAGAAGCGGTCACCGTGAACCGCTCGATCCTCGCGATCCACGCTACGGACGTCGACACCTGGAACCGCCTCGGGAAGTCGCTGCTCGAGCTCGGCCGCTACGCCGATGCCCTCGAGGCGTACAGCAAGTCGCTCGAGCTCGACCCGGTGAACACGATCGCCAAGCGCAACGTCGACCGCCTGTCGACGCTGCAGGACGTCGAGCCACGCCGCGCCGAGGGTGTGGTCAAGGTCGCCCAGGACCTGTTCATCGAGGAAGTCGGCAAGACCGGCGTCACCCAGCTCCAGGGCGTCACTCGCGAAATCCTCGCGACGCTCACTGCGGGCGACGAGGTCTACCTCGAGCCCGGGCGCAACCTGATCAGCATCAAGAACGCCGGCGACGAGATCATCGGCTCGATCGAGCCGAAGCTCGGCCTACGCCTCCTGCGTCTGATCGAGGGTGGCAACCGCTACGCCGCCGCGGTGAAGAGCGTTAGCGACCGCGATGCAGAGCTGATTATCAAAGAGATCTACCGCGACCCGAGCCAGACCCGCCTCTCCTTCCCCGCTGTCGGCGGCGACTCCAACCGCCCCTACATCCGCGAGTCGCTCCTTCGCCTCGGCGATGACGATGACGATGACGTGATCGAGGACGACAGCGACTCCGAGGACTGGAGCGACAACGAGTCCGACACCGGTTCGGACAGCGGCGGCTTCACCAGCTTCCAGAACGTCATCGAGCGCGACGTCGACGACGAGGAAGACGAGGAGTAGCTGCTCCTATGCTCCGCGTCGGCGTGACCACGGGCCAGGAAGAGCGCATCGAGCGCTACCTTGGCCGGGTGCGTGACGCGGGCCTCGAACCAATCACTCTCAACCAGCCCGGCCAGACCCTGGAGGGATGCGCCGGGCTTGTTCTTACCGGCGGCGTCGACGTCGACCCGGTGTACTTCCGCGAAGAACGTCATCCCCGCACCCAGGAGCCTGACCCCGTCCGCGACGAGGTTGAGTTCGCCCTTCTGCGCGAGGCAATACAGCTCGATCTGCCGGTGCTGGCTATCTGCCGCGGTCTCCAGGTCGTCAATGTGGCGCTGGGCGGCAGCCTGCTCCAGCACATCGACGACTGGTCGCACTACCCGCTTCGGGACGAGCTGCGAACCTCTGCACAGCATGAGGTCAGCGTAAGCGGGATCCTCGCAGACCTCTTCGGCAGCGACCGTGTTGAGGTGAACTCTCGCCACCACCAGGCGGTGACTCCTGAACGTCTCGCAGCTGGCCTGGAGATCACGTCTATGAGCGACGACGGCTACGTCGAGGGCTTTGTCGACCCGTCAAAGCGCTGGCTCGTCGCCGTACAGTGGCACCCGGAGCGCGAAGACGCCTTCATCTCCGGCTTCGACGCCCAGAGCCGCAAGCTCTTCGAGGCCTTCGCGCGGGCAGTGAACACCCTCGCCGCTACCGAGGCCCCGGCCGCTACAACTTGACCCCGCGAGACGCGCTAGGATGGGCGCCATGGACCAGCGTTCCGCCGACGCCGAGGAGCAGCGCCAGCAAATCCTCCGCCACTACGAGATCCTCGACACGCCGCCCGAAGCGACGTTCGACCGCGTCGTCTCAATCATCACGGCCGTCTTTGGCACATCGATTGCCGCGATCACGCTGATCGATCTCCATCGGTCCTACTACAAGTCCGAGGTGGGCTTCGGTATCACTGAATCGCCGGCCGATGAGAACATGTGCCACGCGGTGCTGCGCCAGGACGGGCTTCTGATCATCACCGACTCAGACCTCGCCCCACCAGAGCAGGTCGCGCCGATGGTGAAGAAGGGCGTCCGCTTCTACGCCGGCGCTCCGCTGCGAAGTCGCGAGGGCGTCATCATCGGCACCGTCTGCACCATCGACCCCCTGCCGAGGGAGGTAAGCAGCGAGCAGCGCCTCGTCCTCAGCCACCTCGCTGAGACCGTGATGGACGAGCTCGAGCTGCGGCTGACGGCGAAGAAGGTCGCTGAGGCCGAGCAGGAGCTACGCCGCCTGAACGTCCAGCTCGAGCGCGCCAGCCGCAACAAGAGCGAGTTTCTCGCCAGCATGTCCCACGAGCTGCGGACGCCGCTGAACGGCATCCTCGGCGCCTCAGAGCTGCTCGGCCAGGGCCTTTTCGGCCCGCTAAACCCGAAGCAACAGGAGTACGTTCAGGACATCCATCAGAGCGGCAACCACCTCCTGAGCCTGATCGACGATGTGCTCGACCTCTCACGCATCGAGGCGGGGCAGATGCAGTTCGACCCGCAGCCACTCGACGTGACGCAGTTCATGGAGGCCTGCGTCTCCCTCGTGCGAGGCTCCGCCCGTGCAAAGTCGCAGGAGCTGGTGCTGCTCCCGCCGGACAAGGCGCTGACGATCGTCGCGGATGAGCGCGCCGTAACACAGGTAGCGTGCAACCTCCTCAGCAACGCGCTGAAGTTCACGCCGGAACAGGGACGCATTCTCTTCAAAGCCGAGCGTGACGGCGACTGCGTGACGTTCGTGATCGACGACCAGGGACCGGGGATCCCGCCGGAGTTTCACGGACGCATCTTCGAGCAGTTCTTCCGGGTTGCGAGCGACCGCGAAGGCACCGGCCTCGGCCTGCCGCTCGCCCGTCACCTGGTCGAGGCGCAGGGCGGCAGCATCTCGGTCGAAAGCGACATCGGGAAGGGCAGCCGCTTCTACTTCTCGCTACCACTCTCCGCGGGCTGAGTCTCTGGATCGAGAGGAACAAGCTCTCGCAGCAGCGCCAGGAACTCACTGAACCGCAGCGGCTTCGTGAAACAGGCGTCGCTCCCTGCGAGCCGCATTCGCTCCTCATCGCCCGGCATCGCATACGCCGTCACTGCGATTACGGTCACCTCGCGCGCCGCCTTGATCTGTCGCGTGGCCTCAACGCCATCGAGGCCGGGCAGGCCAATGTCCATGATGATCGCGTCCGGCGCGTCGCTTGCGGCACGCTCGATAGCCTCCACGCCCGATGTCGCTTCGACGGTCCGATAGCCGGCTGCGCCAAGTACGTCCCGCATCAGCTTGAGACTGAGCGGGTCATCCTCTGCGATCAGGATCAGCGGCGCCATCGTGACTTCAGTTGTGCGGATGGCCGACGAAGCGGTAGCCAAAACCACGCTCCGTCGAGAGCCAGCGAGGCTGTGAAGGGTTCGTCTCCAGCTTCTTGCGAAGGCGCCAAACGTAGACGCGCAGGAAATCGATGTCGTCGACGTACTCCGGGCCCCAGACGCTCTGCAGCAGCTCGGCATAGGCATGAAGCCGATCCGGAGCTGCGGCCAGGGCGACAAGCAGGCGAAATTCGGTCGGCGTCAGGTCGACAGGCTTACCGGCCAGGGTCACCTCGTGCTTCGCCGCGTCGATGCAGAGTACTCCGTCGTCGTACAGCAGCTCCGCCGGCCGCTGCTGCGTGCTACTGCGACGCAGCACTGCGCGCACCCGGGCCAGCAGATGCTGCGCGCCAACCGGCTTCGACACGAAGTCGTCCGCGCCGAGGTCGAGGCCGCGGGCCATCTCCTCCTCTCGGTTGAGCGAGGTCAGCATGATCACCGGCGTGTCGCAGAGCTGTCGGATGCGGGCGCAGGTGGTCCAGCCATCCATCTCCGGCATCATCACGTCGAGAATGATCAGCTCCGGGCGACAGTCGTACAGCAGGCGCAGACCGGCAGCGCCGTCCGGAGCTTCCTCGACCTCGTATCCCTCATGCGAGAGCAGGTCGCGCAGGATCTTGCGATCGAGGTCGTTGTCGTCGATGACGAGCAGCCTGGTCATGGGGCTCATTCTAGGCAGCGCTGAGCCACCCACAAGACGGCTGACGCCCCTCCAGCGGCGAATCCATCGAACCGTGATCGCATGTTGATGGGATGTTGATCTGCGCTGTCGATACTGGCGCCAGCCGCCCCGAAGAGCGGCCAACACAGCACAAAGGAGCAACGACATGCGAGCCAGCAAGAACGAACTGCCATTGATGCTCGAAGCGGGGCCGGCCTCGATTCGCGGCGCCGACTGGGGCGACCTGCGCCTCTCCGTCGTCACCGTGCCGGCGGGGACCGACTTCGCCCCCCTGCTCAAGGGCCTGCCGAACGACCGCTGCCAGGGCCCGCACTGGGGCTACGTCCTGAAGGGCAGCCTGCGCATGCAGTACGAGGACGGCGACGAGCTGCTCAGCGCAGGCGACTTCTTTTACATGCCGCCGAACCACACCGGCGTCGCTGAGGACGACCTCGAGTTCCTCGAGATTGCACCGCAGCACCTGCACCAGGAATTTCTCGTAAACGCCAAGCGAAACATCGAGGCGATGCAGCGGGTGTAGCTCGCCTTCGCCGGCCGCACCACGAGCAGGGAGCCCAGAAGCAACGACGGATCACACGTTGCCTGGGAGCGTGACGGACGCGTCGGGTCGGCGCATCCGTCACGCTCGACCGCGCCGTTAGCCCGGGCAAAGGAGCTCTCAGGCGGCCGGTGTTTCCAGGGCAAGCGAACCCGCCGGCTTGACCGCAGGCGGGACGATTATCGGCGAGGGCGACTGCAATGCCTGCCTGAGCAGCCGTCGCCTGAAGCGCAGCGCCGGACGCTCGACCAGCCAGAACGAGGCTTCGGCGGCCAGAAGCGACAGCGGCAGACCGAGCGCCATCTGCGCGACCATGCCTTCGCCGGCCAGTGCGATGCCGATTGGGAAGTGCCAGAGGTAGAGGGCATAGGAACGGCGTCCGATATGACTCACCACCGGATTCGCGAGCAGGGCCAGGCCCGGGCCGGAGCGCACGAAGGCGGCGCCTACCACGACGAACGCGGCGGCAAGGCTCACCAGCGGCATGGCCCACGCGTAGCTGGCCCACATCTGCCTCTCGCTCATACCAAAGAAGATGTAGCCGAGGTAGACGACAGCAGCGCCGAGCCCCGCACGAAAGGGCAGCCCGCGAACGTGCTCGACGCGGAGGTAGCCGGCGGCGTAGGCCATCCCCGCCATGCTGCCCGCCAGCAGCGAATGCGCTCGGAAGTCGGCCCGGAAGTAGACATCGTAGAACTGCGGCAGGCCCAGGAACACCGGCACCGCGGCGCTGAGCAACACAAGACTGCCGGCAAGGAGAAGAATGACAGGCAGCCGCACGCCGCGGCGCAACAGGCCGTAAAGCAGGAGCGGCCAGACCAGGTAGAACTGCTCCTCTGTCGATAGCGACCACAGATGCGAGAAGCCGCTCCCCGGCAGCTGGTCCAGGGCAATACCCCAGCTATAAAGCTGAGAGAGAAACCAGGCGACCTGGGCCCACGCCTGCGCCGATGTCAGGCCAAAGACGAGAGGCTGTCCCGAGAAGGCGAGGACTACGGCGAGATACACCAGGACAAACACGCCGGCCGCCGGCGCGATACGCAGGACGCGGCGCACGTAGAAGCCCCGCAGCGATATCGCACCGCCTTTCAGCCACTCGCGCACAAGCAGTGAACTGATCAGGAAGCCGCTGAGGACGAAGAACACGTCGACCCCAAAGAGGCCACCGGGCACGTACGTCCGCGTCTCGTAGTGAAACAGCATCACTGCGGCCACGGCCAGCGCGCGCAGACCGTCGAGAGCAGGCAGTCGGTCTGGCGGCGCCCCGTCGTTGTCCATAGCTGCTTCTCGGCGATGCCGGCACTGGTTAAATCGGTGAACTCCCGATGCGAGGCATGGATACGGGCTTACGAAGATCCGACATGACTATTCGCGAAACGGGAGACATCGTCACGGATTCGACAGAACCCGGCGCAATATCAGCTCCAATGGCGGGCAGGACGCCGCGCCGCCTTCGCTTCATGCTCGGCCTGGCGGCTGTCGTTGCCGCCGTCGCCGTCATCGTACTGAGCGCCGTACACGCCACCCGGCCGGAGAGAGGTCTGCTCGACCTGGGGTCGTTCATGCACGCAGGCGCTTCTTACAGCAAGGGCCTCAATCCCTACGCCGAGAACCGCGGTGTGCGGCCAAAGCCGCTCTACAAATCGCTCAACCTCAACCCGCCGATCTCCGTCTATCCGTTCAGCGCCATCTCGCGCTTCGACCTGCAAGCCCTGCGCGTCCTGTTCTTCGGCGAGTCGTTATTCCTATTCGCCGCAATCGTTGGCGTGCTGGCAGTAGCATTTCCAGAGCACCGCAATCCCGTCTCGATCCTTTCGGTTACCGCTCTCGCCGGCCTCTGGTATGTGCTCGAGTACAACCAGATCTACATGCCGCTGGTTGCAGCGATTACCGGCGCCTGGCTGCTGATGCGGCGAGGCGAATGGCTGCTCGCTGGCGTGCTGATCGGCCTCGTCATCGCCATCAAGCCACAGTTCGGCATACTGGCGCTTGTCCTGTTCGCGGCTCAGTACCGCCGGCCGGCAATGGCCGCGTTCGCGACTGCCGGCGGTGTCAGTCTGATACCGCTGCTGATCGAAGGGCCCACGATCTACCGCCAGTGGCTGCAGACCCTGCGTGAGTTCGAGGGGACGCTGTGGCCGGGCAATGCCTCGCTGTTTGCCGTTGGCGGCCGGCTCGAATCGCCGGCGCTCGGCTATGCCCTGATCGCCGTAATGCTGGTGACGGCCCTCGCCTGGGCCTGGCGCACGCGGCCCTCGGTGACCGACGCCGCCAGCGTAGGCATCATCGCTGTCATCCTCACCGGCCCGACAAGCTGGCCGGGGTACACGCTTTTCTTGCTGCCGGTTCTGTTCAGCCGTAGCTGGGATTGGCGCATCTGGACGGCACTCGTGTTGTTCGCCGTGCCGCAGTGGTTCGTCGTCTCGACGGCGGTCAGCAGTACCCTGGCCGACCTCACGGTGGGCAACATCAATGTCTGGGGCATGCTTCTCGTCCTGGGCGCGACCCTCGCGAAGCCGGCGCATGCGACGGCAGCAGCTGACCGTGAGGCAGACGTCCCCGCTGCACGGCCGGGCGGAATGAGCGCGGAGGCCGCGGCAGCCTGACAGGCGTTTTTGGCGCCCGATCTGTCTGATCCGCTTTGCAGGCTGATCATTGCGGCTGGGTTCACGCGCGAGGGCGGACATTTCCAGGCCTGGCGCACCGGGTGTTCCCGCTCGCCAGATCGGCCTGCGCGGCACGGCGGACGTCGGCGCCATCGGCGGTCCCTGCTCGTATGGTATAATTACCCTAACAATTCTCCCGCCTACGGAGACGTGCAGCTGGTCTCCGGAACTGAGAGCGCCTCATGACTCAGACACCTCTGGACGCAGGAAATATCCGCCCGATCCGCATCGAAGAAGAGATGCGGACTTCCTACGTTGACTACGCGATGAGCGTCAACGTCTCGCGCGCCATCCCGGACGTGCGAGACGGCCTCAAGCCGGTGCAGCGCCGCATCCTCTACGGCATGTCGGAGCTGAACCTCGCGGCCGGCAACCCCTACAAGAAATGCGCCACCGTCGTCGGCGAGGTGATGGGCAAGTACCACCCGCACGGCGACGCGCCGATCTATGACGCCCTCGTCCGCATGGCGCAGGACTTCGCGCTGCGTTATCCCCTCGTCGACGGCCAGGGTAACTTCGGCAGCGTCGACAACGACCCCCCGGCTGCAATGCGCTACACCGAAGCGCGCATGACCCCGATCGCCGGTGAAATCCTCGCCGATATCGACAAGAACACAGTCGACTGGCAGACCAACTTCTCGGACAGCCTCCAGGAGCCCATGGTCATGCCTGCCCGCGTGCCCAACCTCTTGATCAACGGCGCGTCCGGCATCGGCGTCAGCCTTGCGACGAACATTCCGCCCCACAATCTCGGCGAGATCTGCGACGCGATCGCCGCGGTCCTCGACAATCCGGATGTTTCGACCGAAGAGCTCACGTCGATCGTCAAAGGGCCCGACTTCCCCACCGGCGGCATCATCTTCGGCCGCCAGGCGATTCGTCAGGCATACGCGGACGGCCGTGGACGCATCGTCATCCGCGCCCGCACCCACGTCGAAGAATCACGCACAGGCCGCGCTCAGATCATCGTCACCGAGCTGCCATTCCAGGTGAACAAGGCCGCCCTCGTCGGCCGCATCGCCGAGCTGGTCAAGACGCGCAAGATCGACGGCATCAGCGACCTGCGTGACGAGTCCGACCGCCACGGAATGCGCATCGTCATCGAGCTCAGCCGCGGCGGCCAGGCCCGCACCGTGCTGAACTCTCTCTTCAAGCACACGAGCATGCAGACCGCCTTCGCCGTCAACATGCTCGCCCTCGTCGACCGCGAACCGCGCACGATCCGCCTCAAGACTGCCCTCGAGCACTTCATCGACTTCCGGCGTGAGGTCATCCGCCGTCGCACCGAGTTCGACCTCGAGAAGGCAAAAGACCGCGCCCACATCCTCGAAGGCCTCCTCAAGGCGCTCGAGAACCTCGACGCGATCATCCAGGCGATCCGTGCCTCTGCGTCGGCAGATGCGGCACGCACCCGCCTGCAGGAAGCACCCTTCCTCCTCAGCGAGCGGCAGGCACAGGCAGTGCTCGACATGCAGCTGCGCCGCCTCGCCGCCCTCGAGCGCCAGAAGATTGAAGACGAGTACGGCGAACTCGTGCAGCAGATCGCCTACCTCGAAGACCTGCTTGCCAACCCTCGCAAGATCGACTTTCTCATCCAGGAGGAGGCGGTCGAGGTCAAGGGCAAATACAACAACGAGCGCCGCACCCAGATCGTGGAGCAGGAGATCGAGGACTTCAGCGAAGAAGACCTCATCCAGCACCAGGAAGTCGTGATCACGCTGACCCAGCGCGGCTACATCAAGCGCCTGCCCCTGGAGACCTACCGCCTGCAGCACCGCGGCGGCCGCGGCGTCACCGGTATGGGCGTCCGCGAGGCAGATGCGATCCGACGCCTCCTGGTCGCCGACACCCATGACAGCATCCTCTACTTCACGGACCGCGGCCGCGTCTTCCAGCTCCGCGCCCATGAGGTGCCGGACTCGAGCCGCACCGCGCGCGGCACGCCCCTCGTCAACCTGATCGAGATCGAGCCGAATGAGCTGATTACCGCCGTCGTCGCAACCGCCAGCTTCGACAAGGACATCATGCTGCTCGCCACCAAGCGCGGTGAGATCAAGAAAACGTCCCTGCGCGAGTTCGAGTCGGTGCGCCGCGCCGGCCTGATCGCAATGGACCTCGAGCCCGGCGACGAGCTGGTGTTTGCCAAGCTCGCCAGGGAGGACGATGACGTCATCATGGTGTCGTCTCAGGGCAAGGCGATCCGCTTCTCCGCGACGGAGCTGCGCCTGGCATCGCGCGCAAGCGGCGGCGTCCGCGGTATGCGCGTCACGGATGAAGACGAGATCGTCGCGATGGAGACCGTCGTGCCCGGCGCCATGCTCCTCACGCTCTCAGAGACGGGCCTCGGTAAGCGCACCGACTTCGACGACTACCCGAAGCACTCACGCGGCGGCCAGGGCGTGATCACCCACAACGTCACCGCCCGCACCGGCCGCGTCGTCGCCGCTCGTGCCGTCACCGACGATCTCGAGCTGATGACCGTCTCCGAGGGCGGCATCGTCATGCGTACGACGATCAGCAGCATCGCCAAGGTCGGCCGATCCGCCCAGGGCGTCCACGTGATGAACGTCGGCGCCGGCGACCGCCTTGCGTCGGTTGCCCTTATCGACCTCGCAAAGCGGCCGGAGCCGCCGGCAGCGACGGGCAACGGCGGTAGCAGCGGCGGCAGCTCCAGCGGCCGTGGCGGTGGACGACGCCGCATCAGCCGGCGCAAATAAGCCCGGTTTGACACTGCTGCGAGGCCGTTCCTAGAATCGAAAGCCCCTCGAGGGCCAAGGAGAACCAATGCGCAAAGACATGATGGACATCCTCGCCTGCCCGGTCTGCAAGGGCCCGCTGACCCTCACGGCTACGAAGGAAGACGGCGACGAAGTGGTCACGGGTAGCCTCCACTGCGCCAAATGCAACGAGACGTACCCAATCGAAGACACGATCCCGAACCTGCTGCCCCCGGACCTTCGCAAGTCGATGGAGGCGAGCAAGGCCTGATGAGCCGGGCTCACAC
>JBFWZE010000002.1:51353-66435 GCA_050185685.1 Dehalococcoidia bacterium | reverse complement strand
TGGAGACAAACGATTGATGGACGAGTTCGAGTTCGTGCAGCGCGAGAAACGTGACCGGATCGTCTTCGTGACGATCAACCGCCCCGAGAGCCTCAATGCCCTCCATCCCCCGGCGAGCCGCGAAATGTCGCGCATCTGGGACGAGTTCGAGGCGGATGACGACGCCTGGGTGGCGATTGTCACCGGCAGCGGCGAGCGCGCCTTCTCCGCCGGCATGGACCTGCGCTGGCGAGCGGCCGCGAACGCCTCGGGTGAGTCGCAGACCAGCAGTGCCGCGCCTGCGAAAGGCGGCTTTGGCGGCCTTACCAACCCGGAGGAGCGCCAGGTCTGGAAGCCAATCATCGCGGCGGTGAACGGCTACGCTCTCGGCGGCGGCTGCGAGCTCGCGCTGGCCTGCGACATCATCGTAGCGGCTGACACCGCTCGTTTCGGCCTGCCGGAGCCAACTCGCGGCATCCTCGCCGGCGCCGGCGGCATGCACCGCCTCCCGCGCGCCCTGCCCCTGAAGATCGCGATGGGCTACATGCTCACCGGCAAGCACATGACGGCTCAGGAAGCAGCGGGTTGGGGCCTCGTCAATGAGGTCGTCCCCGCATCGGAGCTGATGGCGACGGCTGAGCGCTGGGCCAAGGAGATCATAGAGTGCGCCCCTCTCTCTGTCCGCGCGACGAAGCAGGCAGCGCTTCTCGGCCTCGACATGCCGCTGGGCCAGGCGATGAACACCCGCTTCCCCGAGCAGGAGAAGGCATTGAGCTCGCAGGATGCCGTCGAGGGACCGAAAGCCTTCGCTGAGAAGCGCAAGCCGGTGTGGCAGGGGCGCTAGAGACCTCACGTAAGGTGAACTTCATCCGCTCAGGGTGATCCCCAATACGCGGTGAATCGAACCCGTATTACAATTGACGTCCCCGCAGCAACCCGTGGGCCTCCCGATTGGCCCCAGGAGGTAGGACGATGCCGCGACCGCTATGGAAGGGCGCCATCAGCTTCTCGATGGTCACCATCCCGATCAAGCTTTACTCCGCGACCGAAGAGAAGGACGTGCGCTTCAACATGCTGCACGCTACGGATGGCTCGCGGATCAAGCAGAAGCGCTTTTGCGCTGAAGAAGACGTCGAAGTCGACAACGAAGAGATCGTCAAAGGCTATGAGATCTCTCCCGGCAACTACGTCATCCTCGAGCCATCTGACCTCGAGGCCGTTGCCGTCGAGACCACCCGAATGATCGACATCATCGGCTTCGTGGACCTCGTGGAGATCGATCCGATCCTCTATCAGAAGACGTATTATCTGGAGCCCGACGAGATCGGGAAGAAGTCGTACGGTCTTCTCGTCAGGGCGCTGGAGGACCAGGGCAAGGTCGCGATCGCCAAGGTCGCGATGCGACAGAAGGAGCAGCTCTGCACCCTGCGCGTGTACCAGGGCCTGATTGCACTCGAGACGATGTTCTACGCCGACGAGGTTCGCTCGACAAAGGACCTCGAAGTGCCGAACGCGGAGAAGGACGTCGCCGAGAAAGACCTGGCAATGGCGCGGATTCTGGTCGACTCGATGGCCATGGAGTTCGAGCCCGAGCTGTACAAAGACGAATACCGCGAGGGCCTGCTCGAGATCATCCGAAAAAAGGCAGAGGGGCAGACGATCGAAGCGCCGACGCCCGCTCCTGCCAAGATCACCGACCTCACCGAGGCGCTGCGAGCGTCCGTGGAGGCCGCGCAGAAGCGCAAGAGCGCCGAGCCTGCAGCAGCCGGTACGTCAAGGCGCAAAGCCGGCTGATCGCCGCTCACAAGCCCGACAGCAGGACGCCCGTCATTGCGACGGGCGTCCTGGTTTTGCACCGCCGTCGAGCCGGCTGAAATGCAGCTGTTCGCCGGATCGAGGGCATTCCCTACGTGGCGAACGTTCGTCGGTGAGGCATGATCGAGGAGGTTCGGGACGAGCCAATCGATAGAAGAAACAAATTTCCGGACTGTCGTAATCAGTCTGGGACGAATGGTTTCAGAGTTGTAAAAAGGCTGTTGCAGTTCGCCGGTGGCGGTTGACACCCTCCCTGTTGCGATTATGTAATACCCCTCGTGATGATGGATACCCAAGCGCAATCCCCCCGCCGATTTAGTCGCAGAGGCCTGATTACCGCCACCGCAGCCGCTGGTGCCGCAGCGCTTCTCCTGAAAGGCCAACCTACCAGGTCTGCAGAAGCGGCCGTGCGTCAGAAGCACCTCATGTGGGTGTGGCAGTTCACGACCGACGGCGAGCCCAGCGTCCTGTCGCAGAAGCTGCGCGATAGCGGCCTCGGCATCATCCTGAAGTCACACGACGGCGTTACCTGGATGTCCGAGTACGACAAGTCGCCCTACTCGGTCAGCGGGCCGTCACAGCTCAGCGTCCTCGCGAACTACTTCGAGAACGCCGGCGTGCCGTTCCACGCCTGGTGCGTCGTCCACGGCACCGATCCGGTACGGGAAGCGACGATGGCAGCAGAAGTGCTCGCCGCCGGCGCACGTAGCCTCTACCTCGATATCGAGCCCGGCTCTGGCTTTTGGCGAGGCACCCCCCAGGACGCCGTGCGCTTCGGCGCAGAGCTTCGTGCCAGGCAGCCGAACGCGAAGCTCATCCTGTCGCTCGACCCGAGGCCCTGGATGATTACGCCGATGCCGATGAAGGAGTTCGTAGCCTTCACGGACGAGATCGCGCCCCAGTCGTACTGGAAGACCTTCAACACCCCGGCGAACTTCACCCGCTTCGCCGAGAGCGGCTACCCCGTCCCGCCTGAGGGCATCACGCCCGACTTCCTTCTCGGCGTTGGCAACGCGGTGCTCAGCCAGTGGGGCAAGCCGATTATCCATACGGGCCAGGGTGCGACCAACGAAGGCAACGAATGGCGTAACTTCATCACCAGCTCCTTCGGACGCGGCGCTGATCACGTCACCGTGTGGCGCTACGGCGTCACGCCGCCGATTGTCCTCGATGTGCTGCGCGAGCTTCCGCCTCCGGAACCGCCGGCACCGCCGCCGCCTCCCGTCAATGACTCGACCCTGGTAAGCGCCGATGGTTCGGCCGTCCACATCGTGCAGCCCGGCGACACGCTCGGCGGCATCGCTGCTGCTTACGGCACGACTGTCGAAGAGCTGATGGCGATCAACGGCATGGACGACCCCAACTACCTCTACGTCGGTCAGGAGATCGTCCTCCCCGGCGGCACCGTAGTCCAGGCAGCCGAAGCACCCGCAGCCAGCGGTGGCGGTGGTGGTGGCTCCGGTACGTACACAGTGCAGGATGGCGACACGCTCTACGGCATCGCCGGCAAGTACGGCACCAGTGTCGACGCCATCGTTCAGCTCAACGGCATGGCTGACGCGAACGTCCTCTCAATCGGCCAGGTCCTTCAGATTCCCTAGACGGTCGATCTTCAACCAACGCAATTAAAGGACCCCGGCAAAACCGGGGCCCTTCTGTTATCGCTCCTGCTGGCGGCCTCAGGCGATCTTCTGCAGCTCTCCCAGCTCGTTGAGCTCATGCTGCTCGTCGAGCTCGAGGTGGTCGCCCACCCGCGTACCTGACCGCTCGATGGCGCCGGTGGGCAGCTCAATCGCGTAGAACGAGCGCAGAGGCGCAGCTACGAGCTTGAAGGGCCGGACATCCGACGCGACTTTCAGGACCTTGCCCTTCTTGTCGGCGAAGATGATGTCGATCGGGAACTGCATGAAGAAGGTGTGGAGGGAGGCGCAGTGTTTGAACAGCAGCCCCTGTCCGTCCGCCAGGCAGTCCCGCCCCAGCAGACCCTTTACTTTCTGCACGGATGAAGAGGCGACCTCGATCGCTTCTCCGAGTACAGAGTTCCTTTCTGTGTTCCGTACGAGCATGGTGGTTCCTAGCCTTTGATCAGTGTTTCGTACACGGTAATGGCCGCCGGGCCGAGGATGACGATAAAGAGCGTGGGGAAGATGAACAGCACCAGAGGGAAGATCATCTTCACCGGCGCCTGCTGAGCCTGTTGTTCTGCCCGCTGGCGGCGCTTGGTGCGCATCTGCTCCGCCTGCACGCGCAGGACGGTCGCAATGCTGGTACCCATGGTTTCTGCCTGGACGACGGCGGTAATGAACGTCGTCAGGTCGGGGATCTGCACTCGGTCGGCCATCTCCTTTAGTGCCTCGCGGCGGAGCTTACCGAGCGAGATCTCGCGCATCGTGATGTGCATCTCTTCAGCGAAGGGCCCTTCGACGTTGTCCGCGACTCGGCCGAGTGCGGCGTCGAGGCCGAGGCCCGCTTCGACACAGGTCGTAACCAGGTCGAAGGCGTCAGGCAGGCTTTTGAGGATCATCTTCTGACGCGCCTTGATTCGGGAGCTGAGCCAGAACTTCGGCAAGTAGGCACCCATGCCGGCGCAGCCGAGGAACATGAGAGGCGCTATTGGCCCTTTCAGGTTCCCCGAAGACAGCAATGTGAAGCCGAACATCAGCATGACGCCTTCGGAAACCACCATGAGTGCCAGGAAGTTCTTGATCGTCATCGGCTGGCCGGCAGCAATCAGTTGACGTTCAAAGCCGCGGACCCAGGTCGTCGGCAGAAGATTGCTCATCTTCGTGCCGAGCGAGTTGAAGAGCGGGCCGATGATACGCGAATTCGCGGACTCGGTCCGGACCGCTACGGCATAGGTCGAGGTCGGCCGTTCGCCGCGTAGCGCCGCCATGCGAGTGTTGAGGACACTCTCCCGCTTGTAGGAGAGACCGACTACCAGCGAGGCGATCGCAGCGAAGACCAGCAGGCTGGCCAGAATCTCAATCATCTCACTACACCTCGATGTCCAGGATCTTGCGAATCACCATCACGCCGAAGAACTCGAGGACGCAGGCGCCGGCGATCATGACGTAGCCCGGCGTCGTCGTGAAGAGCGGCTTCATGTACTCCGGGTTGAGCATGCTGAACAGCACGATCATGGCGAAGGGCAATCCGCCAATTACAAATCCGGTCAGCAACTGCTGCGAGGTGAGCGTCTTGATCTCACCGCGAATCCGGATTCGTTCGCGCATCGTGTGAGCGACGTTGTCGAGGATCTCCGAGAGGTTACCGCCGGTGGACTGCTGGATGAGCATGGCCGTAATCACGATCTCGAGGTCGGCACTGCCCGCGCGTTTTGCCAGATTGGTGAGAGCCTCTTCCGTACCGGAGCCGATGTGGATATCCGCAAGGGTGCGCTTGAGTTCGGTGCCCAGGGGATGCGGGACCTCACGGCTCGCCATATCCAGGGCCTGCATGAGGCCGAAGCCGGCTTTGATCGAGTTCGAGAGCAGCGTCAGGGTGTCCGGAAGCTGCGCGTTGAGGCGGTTCACGCGCTTGCCGATCTGCATTCCCACGTAAATAGAAGGGATCAGCCAGCCGAGGAACCCGGCGATCACCATGACCAGGATGCCAACGCCTGACCCGATCAGGAAGAACGCGAGCAGTGCCAGGATCAAGGCGACAAAGACCCTGATCGCGACGAACTCGGAGACCGTAAAGCGCATGTCGGCTCGCTCGAGACGATTAGCGGTTTCGTCTGTCCAGGACTTGCCCTCGAGAATGGAGCTGATGATTGGGATGCGGCCCAGGCGCTTCGGACGCAGGGCCTCCATCTGGGCCATCGCCACCTCGAAGGTGGGCGTTTCGCCGAGAATGGTGCCGAGGCGCCGGGTCAGTCCTGAGCGTGCGCCGGCGGACGACTGATAGAACGCCAGCATGCCCACGATGATGGCGCCCATAACGCAAAGGGAAGCTGCGAGTGCGAGAAGGTCCATCAGGCAGCCGCCATTCCGGAGAAGATGCCCTGCGAGAGCGTGATGCCCAGGCTTTCGAACTTCTCAGCGAACTTGGGACGGATGCCTGTGGACTTGAAGACGCCTTTGACCCGGCCTTCACCGTCAACACCAGTCTGTTCGAAGCGGAAAATGTCCTGCATCGTGACCACCTGGCCTTCCATTCCGGCGACTTCACTTACGTGAGTCAGCTTTCGGGAGCCGTCAGACATGCGAGAGATCTGGAGGACAATGTGCACGGCAGAGGCGATCTGCTCACGGATCGCCCGCGAGGGCAGGTCCAGGCTCGCCATGAGGATCATGTTCTCAATACGGGCGACGGCGTCACGCGGTGTGTTGGCGTGGACGGTGCTGATCGAGCCCTCGTGACCGGTGTTCATCGCCTGCATCATGTCGAAAGCTTCGGAGCCTCGAACCTCACCGACGATGATCCGGTCTGGGCGCATACGCAGACAATTGCGCAGGAGGTCGCGCTGACTGACCTCACCGCGGCCTTCGAGGCTCGGCGGGCGCGCTTCGAGCGTGACGACGTGTGCCTGCTGCAGCTTGAGCTCTGTAGGGTCTTCGATCGTGACGATGCGCTCGGTGTCGGGAATGTAGCCGGACAGGGCGTTGAGCAGCGTCGTCTTTCCAGAGCCGGTACCGCCGGAGATGATGGTATTGAGCTTCGCCTGCACGCAGGCGCGCATGAACTCGGTCAGGTCGGACGTGAAGGTGCCGGTGGTGACCAGGTCATCCATTGTCATCTTGTCCTGGCGGAACTTTCGAATCGTGACCGTCGGGCTTTTCGGCGCCACCGGCGGTACGACGATGTTCACACGGGAGCCATCAGGGAGGCGCGCGTCCACCATCGGCGATGACTCATCGACACGACGGCCCAACGGCGCCAGGATGCGCTCGATGATCCGGCTGATGTGGTTGTTGTCTCGGAAGCGGATCGGGCTCAGGTAGAGCCGACCCTCTTTTTCGAAGTAGACCGTGTCCGGCGAGTTGACCATGACTTCAGACACCGTCGGGTCCTGGAGCAGCGGCTCAATCGGGCCGTAGCCGAGGATCTCGTCGGTGACAGCAGCGACCAGCTCGTCGCGGCTGAAACCGACGACGCCCGGCATCTCCGCGGCGATGATTGCCCGAGACGCAGCTTCGACAATCTCACGCGTCCGGTGCGGGTCACCGCTCTCGAGCTTCGACGGCTCCAGCTCCTCGATCAGGCGCTGGTGGAGCCGGAACTTCAGCTCGTTGAAGGCTTCGCTCGACTGGAGCAGTGGATTGCGTGTTGCCGCCGTGCGTACCGGCGGCGGTGCAAACATCGGCCTGCGTTGTCCAAAGTCGTTCACGCTCTGCGTCTCCTCGAGTTCCCTTCGTTAGCGGCCAAGCACGCGGTCAAGGAAACCCTTGCGTTCGCGCCTCAAGCCGGCGAGTGCGAATGAAATATCGGTAATCGCCCGTGACGCGCGCGCATACGGCTTTGCCAACACGATCGGCTGACCGAGCTGGTTACTGTTGCTCACTGCGACGTCATGCGGGATTCGCCAGAAGACCTCGTATTCGAGCACTCGCTCCACGTCTTCAGCGCGCAGGCTGTTCGATGAGGTCGAGTGGTTGATGATCAGCTTGACCTTGTCTTCGGAAACCGAGGCCGCGCGAAGCATTTCGAGCGCGAGCGCCGTGTCCTTGATGCTGGCGACGTCCATGCTCGTAACGAGCAGGATGATGTTCGCGGCTTCGAGGGCGGTGGCGACGAGCTCGTTGAAAGCGCCGGGAGTGTCAATGATCACGTAGTCGTGGGTCTGCGCCAGCAGGTCCACAATCTTCGCGATATGGTGGCGGCTGATCGCGCCCCATTCTGTCGGATGCAGCGGCGCCGGCAAGATCTCGACGCCGCTGTTGTGCTTGACCAGGTACTCCGCGATCGCCTCACGGTCGATGCTGTCGATGTTGCGGCAGACGTCGGCGATGCTGAACTCGACGACGATGTCCATCATGATCGCGACGTCACCGAAGCGGGTGTCCATGTCAACGATCGCCACGCTGCTGTTCGTATTCTTCGCGAGCGCGGTCGACAGGTTCGTCGAGATCGTCGTCTTACCGATGCCGCCCTTAGCGCCGAAGACGGTGATGACGGTGCCCCGGGCAGCGCTCGACGCCGTCTCGCCCGACATGCGCGAGCGGCGGCGTTCCTCTTGCTCCAGGACGCTATAGATCGCGCGCGCCAGTTCCTCGGGTCGCGGCGGTTTGACGAGGTAGTCTCTCGCGCCTGCAACCATCGCGCGGCGAACCGAAGCGGCATCAGAAAGGCTCGAGTAGACGATAACCGGCGTCTCCGGCAGCGCGTCTGCCAGGGAGCTCATGGTTTGAGTCGCCCGGACCACCGGCTCCTCCATCGAGAGGACGATGATGTCCGGGTTCTTCTCTTTGGCCATCGTTACGGCATCGATGCCGTAGCCAGCTTCACCGGAGACCGAGAAGTGTCCTAGCGCTAGCGCTCGCGATGTGTCGGCGCGACTGTTGACATCCGGGTCAACGACGACGACTTCTAGATTCTTCGGCACTGGTCTGGCCTCCTATCCCTGTAAATTTCGTCCCTGATGCCTCTAGGGCAGTGCGTCCGGGATAAGGTCGAGTTCCGTCAGGTACTCGATCGGCTTCTCCGTCCCATCGCCGAATGCACGCAGGGCGAAGCGAATTGTCCCGTTCGATTCCGCCAGGAACATCTGCTGTACCTGCTCGGGCGTGAGGGCGAGCGTGTAGGTGCCCGCCTCCGGGTTGGGCTTCGCCTCCGTGTTGCGAGCACGCTGGTTGTTCGTGCTGGCTGCATCGCCGCCCACGGTGTCAACGATGGTCTGCGAGACGGCGAGGACCTCGATGTTCTGGAGGATCGTCTGGACAAGGAAGTTGTCTTCATCGCCGACGTTGTAGACCGCGAGGATGTCGATGTAGTCACCGGGAAGGATCAGGCCGCCGGCGGTCGCCACCTGGTTCGCCTGCACCGCGAATGCGCGCTTGCCGGTGGGAACCGTGTAAGACAGGGCGCGACTCGTGGCCGAAGGGCCGGCTGTGCTGATCACCTGGGAGGAGAGCACCTGCTGGTTGGCCGACACCGGGAAGCGCGTGACCTGGCCCGCAACCTGGGCGGGGTCGGCGTAGCTGAACTCGCTCACGGCGTCCTGAGGCACAAGCTTGACCTCGAGCATGTCAGCGGTGATCTTCGTGCGAGCCGCGATGTCGGTCTTTGCGACGACAACGGCCGACGTAGCACCGGAGACCTTCCCGCCGCCATCGCTGCTGGAGTCCCTGCTGACCAGTGCGTAGATCAGAATGGCGCCGAGTAGCCCCAGCACGACCGCCAGGATGATGAACTTGCGGTTGGCATTACTTGAATCGAGCGCGGCGTTCATTGCCATGCTTGTCCTCCAGAGTGCGTATCGAGTCTATGAGGGGCGGTTTCCCGCCCCTCATAGGTATGTTCGGCAGTTCGTTGCCGGAGATTATGGCTTTGCTTGTGGACTCTTGATGAGTTGCCGTTCTAGCTGAGCGCAGCCGAGAGCTTGTCCCCAATAGAATCGAGAAGACCATTGGTCCCGCCGACGAGGGTGGCAATGGCGATCACCATCGAGGCGACGAAGGCGAGGATCAAGGAATACTCAACAAGGGTTTGTCCCGCGGAGTCGGGGGCCCCACGTAGCAGCCAAAGAACTCGGTCCCTGAACGTTAAGACCATGAGATTCTCCTTTGGCTTCAGCGCCGTCCGGCAGACCCGGCCGGCAAAAGAAAAGGGGTGCCGCAAATGAAGCATTTCGCGGCACCCCTTGCCAGTGTCAGGCGCTTAGGACCCGAGGTTGTCGGCGATCTTGTTGAACGTGCCGGTCAGCTCCGGACCGACGATGGCGGCGAGACCGACGACCAGCAGCGAGATCAGCGCGATGATCAGCGCGTACTCAACGAGGGTCTGGCCGGCTTCTTCGCGCTTGTCGTTCAGAAGGTTGTAGAGGTTACCGATGAAAGTGTTAACGAGCTGCATTTCGATGATTCTCCTTGTGCTTTCCGTGACTGGTTGGGTGTGGATTGTCCGCTTGTGGGAAGACACATCCGGTGTCTCTCACACTGCCGAAATTCCGGCTCCCTTGGCCGGTCTTTCGGCCCTGGGAAACGATCGGTGTTTTGCTCTTCTCTAGGCGGCTACCTCCGTGATTCTTGGTCCTCTGCTCTGTCGAGCGGCTGACCGGCCTTACACAAAAGTAGTCGGCAATTGGTGAAGAACGCTGAAGGGTGTTTAGGCCCGCTTTTGTCTCAAAGATGTCACGGCATTCAGGTAACTGATTCGTCCCCGGTCACCTCTGTTCAGATTCGCTTTCGCGCGATCTCAAGACACAAAGAGAGAGGGCCCCTCGAATCGAGAGGCCCTCTCTGAGCGGTTACTGGTTGTCGCTATGCGGCGCGCTGACGCCCAGCGTCTGCGCTCGTCACGCTGAGAATCTGAGCGCGAAGGCTGGCAAGGAATTCAGCTGATGGGCCGACCGAAGCCGGAATCGGCTTGATCAGCGAAGCAGTTGCTTCGTCTTCGGCATCGCGCCTGTTGAGAATGAAGTCCATCATCGGTTGTGGTTCCTTTTGGCTGCTAGGCATCGTCGCACTCCTTTGCCACGTATAGCTTCGACATCTGAACGGGCGATCTGTTGCTATCCCTGCATGATTTTTCGAAGATTTCCCAGTGCACGGTGCTGGATGACACGCACAGCAGGCACGCTCTTGCCAATGACTTCTGCCACCTCGCGATAGTCGAGCTCTTCGACGAAGCGCAGCATGATCACCTGGCGCTGTTCTTCCCGCAGCTTCAGTACTGCGTCACGCACGCTCTTTTCGTCCGCTGACTGCTCCAGGGCCTGCTCCGGGTTGCGGTCCATCTTGACGTCGACGTAGACGTCCTCCAGCACACCGTGGTCGCGCTTGGCTCTGAGGTGGCTCACGGTGAGGTTATGGGCGATTCGCAGCAGCCAGGCGACGAATGGGGCGCCGCGCTCTTTGTAGCGGCCTACGGCTTCCCACGCTTTGAGAAAGGTCTGGGCCGTGAGGTCTTCCGTCTCACGCGTGTCGTTCACCAGGTAGTAAATGTGACGGTAGACCCGGACGACGTGCTTGTCGTAGAGCTCCGCGAAGGCCGCGCCGTCCTTCTCGATTGCCCGCTGGACGAGCACTTTCTCAAGCTCGCGCTCTCGGGCCCGTTCTTCTGCTGCTGCATTGTCTGCGGCTTGCGACACATCGCTAGGGACTGAAGCCATTCGACGAAACACCTCTATGGGGAGGATCGGCTGCAAATGGCCCCTCTAAAGGCCTGCAGCAGCCGAGTTAGCAGAACTGCAACACCTAGACCGACCAGCCCATGAAGTGCTTGTTCGGCTCCTGCGCCTCGGATCCCTCCGTGAGCTCACTGGAAGCAGGAATTTCGGCCTGGAAAAGAAGGCGGTACTTGCCCAGGTGCAGCTCTTCGCCGTCGGCAAGGAGGAGCCAGCCACTGGTTACGCCCTCGGTCGCCATCGCGCTGAGCGTGGTCAGCTTGTGATAGACGAGTCGCCCCTTCTGTACCCAGAGGCGCGCCTCTTCCATCGCGATGTTGTCTTCGTCGATGATCTGAATGTCGCAGGTGGCGCCGGCACCGAGCGTGAGCGGCGCGTTGCCGATCGAGTACTCGGTGATCGCCGTCAGGTCACCCTCGCGGATCGCCTGCTCGTCCATGACCACGATCCGTCCACGTACGTGGTTCACGGGAGCAACCGGGACCGGTGGCCGCTCAGGCCAGTCCTGCGGGCGAGCCATCTCTTCGGTCGACTTCAGTGCGAACGGCCGGATCCGGACGACGTTGTCGGGATCGCGAGCGTCGTGGTCTTTGAGGCGCTTGGCGATGATCTTGTAGACAAGTCCGCCGATGCCGCCGAGGACTAGCAGGACCATGAGGATTGGCAGCAGCGTGCTGAGCGGGCTCGAGGTAGCAGGCGCCGGGATCTTGAAGACGGTCTCCGCCTGGGCGTTTGCACCGCGGGCGTCGGTGGCGACGACCTTGACGACGTGCGAGCCTTCAGCCAGCGTCTTCGGATCGACGCTGTAGCCGAAGGGCGCCGCCGTCGCGACATGCACGCTGGCCCCGTCGAGCAGGTACTCCACCCTCGAGAGGCTGATGCCCTCCGGGATGCTGACGGTCAGAGCCTGCGGCGCGTTGAGCACCTGGTTGGCCTTGAGGCCGCCGACCTTGATCGTGAAGTCAGGCACCTTCGCACCGGCGAGCGGTTCCAGGGTGCGTTCGATCGTTGCGTCCCCTGCCCGTGAGCTGAGCCTGATCGTCAGCTGTCCGGCTACCGTGCGGTCGAACGTCGGCGGGACGGTTATGTGAAGTGTGTAGCGGCTTCGGATCGATGCGGCGAGGTCGATGTAGGCCTGGCGCAGCGCTGCGGGCGTAGACGCCTCCAGGACGCGGCCGCCACTCGCATCGGCGAGAGCCTGCAGGTACTCGCGGTCGATCTGGTTGCCCAGGCCGACTGAAACGATGCTGACGCCGGATGCCCTGACGGCCTCGATTGATGGATCGCGCGCACCGTTGTTCACGGTGGAGGCGCCGTCGCTCAGCAGGATGACCAGCTTTCGCGATGCCTGCGAGCTGGCGGCTTTCTGAGTCGCTTCCGTGATCGCGTCGTAGAGGGCAGTGTCTCCGAAGGCGGTGAGCTTGTTGATGCCGTTATTGATCTGCGTGCGGTTCGTGGTGAAATCCTGCAGGGTCGTGACGCCGTTCGAGAACGCAAGCACCGCGACCTGGTCGGTGGTGTCGAGGTTCTTCACGAGCTCCTGGAGCGCTGCTCGGGCCTCAACGATCGGCTCGCCGTACATGCTGCCGCTGACGTCGACGAGGAGCACGATGCCCGTAGAGAGCTTCGCGCCGTTGCCGGGCGTGTCCAGGGAGGACACGGGGATGTCGATGCCATTCAGGCTCGCCCTGAAGTTGCCCGCGGTAAGGTCGGTGACCGGCTTGCCGCTCGAGTCGAGCGCGGTCATAACGACGGAGACAAGCCCGGGCTTTTCCTCGAGCGCGTTTACTTCCAGGCGGACCGGGTCGGCAGCCGAGGCCACAGACGCCGCGACGAGTGCGAGCAAGGTGACGAGGAGGACGGTGCGTTTCAATGAATACCCCTGCACAAGTTGTCGGCGAAAGTCTGCTGCCCTTTTGCGTTTCCGGGCTGCCTCGAAGAAATTTGCCGCGACGGACGTCCACCCTGAAAAGTTTGTGCTTCGGTTAGGCTAATGCCGGAGCCGGCCAGAAACCGGTGGTGGAAAAATTCCACCGAGAGGGCTTGACTTAACGCCTTTTCTTATGGCACCATCACGGGGCTTCGACGCCGCGAACTCTTCATGAGAATCGGCATCAAGAGCCGCTTTCTTAAGCCGATAAGGTTAGAGAGCAAGGAACGCACCAACCACTGTCCTTCCTTCGGGAAGGGCTTATGTTCATCGGGGAAGGACCAGAGGCTTGAGGCACAGGAGGCGGGGCCTGGGCCGCAGCCTCTGGTCCCGACCCCGTCTCACAACTACAGCGCCGCGAAGGCGCTTTTTTGTTGCCCTGGCATCATCGCTAAGGTCTTGCTGCGAAAGAGCCGATAGTTTTTCTGAGAGCTACTAGCTCCCGCAGGAGAACTACCCGTATGGAGACCATCGCTCCCGCCTACGTTCCGAGCGGCAAGACGGACAACTACAAGACGCCGTTTCGCGCCCAGCCGATCACCGTCGAGGATACCGGTCTCGGCCTCGGCCAGCTGATCGATCTCTGCATCAAGACGATCTACTACGCCGGCAGACCCTCCGCGCGCGAAATCTGCGAAAACATGGCGGTCTCCTTCAACGTCATGGAGGGCATCCTTGCCTTCCTGAAGCGGGAAAAGTTCATCGAGACCGTCGGCTCCAGCGGCCTTGGCGAGCAGCAGTACCAGTACGCGCTCACTGACAAGGGCACCGAGAAAGGTGTCGAAGCCCTCGAACGTAACCAGTACGTCGGTCCGGCGCCGGTGCCATTTGAAGACTACTGCGCGGTCGTCAAGGAACAGTCGATCCGCCAGCTGTGGGTCAACTCCGAAATCGTCGACCGTTGCCTGGGCGATCTCGTCCTCGATGACGTGACCCACGACCTGGTTGGTCCTGCCGTAAACTCCGGCCGATCTCTGCTCCTGTACGGTGAGCCGGGCAACGGCAAGAGCTCGATTGCCAAGGGCATCGGCCGCATGCTCCACGGCCAGATCCTCATCCCCTACGCGATCGATGTGAACGGTCAGACGATTCGCGTCTTCGACCCCCGCGTTCACACTCGTGTCGAGGAGCCGGTGCCGGAAGAACGCCGCAACGTGTTCGTGCCGGTGAGACCGGAGCACCGCCGCGACCCGCGCTGGGCGCTGTGCAACCGCCCGCTTATTGTCACTGGCGGTGAGTTGACCCTCGCCGACCTCGACCTGAAGTACTCGGAGCAGGCGAAGTTCTATACCGCACCGCTGCAGATGAAGGCGAACTGCGGCATCCTCGTCATCGACGACTTTGGCCGTCAGCTCGTCCCGCCGGCGGCGCTGCTCAACCGCTGGATCGTGCCGATGGAGGCCCGCGTCGACTATCTGTCGCTGCTCAGCGGCGACACCATCGAGATCCCGTTCGAGCTGTTTCTCGTTTTCTCGACAAACATCCCGCCGCAGCAGCTCGGTGATGAGGCGTTCTTCCGCCGCATTCGCCACAAGATTGAAGTCGGTGACCCGGACGAGCCCGGTTTCCTCGAGATCCTGCGCTCGATCTGCCAGAAGCAGCGCATCCCGTACTCACGTGAAGCTGGGCTTTACCTGCTCGACAAGTTCTATCGCGGCAAGAACCGCCCGTTCCGAGGTGTGCACCCCCGTGACATCACCGACCTGCTGCTAGACATCAGCAGCTTCCAGGGCCGTGAGCCCGCATTCACGCCGGAGTGGATCGACCTCGCCTGCGCGTCGTACTTCATCGACGACAACAAGAAGACGAAGCTCTAGCTTCGGTACTCCTCTGCCGCGCTCGAGAAGGGATGGCTTATGCCATCCCTTCTCTTATGCCTTCTGCCAGGTTGAGAGTGGTGGTTCGACGTCTTCGTCGAAGCTCAACGCCTCACTGTTGACTTCGGAAGGTCGATTGCTCTCGAACGCCACTGACAGTGCCAGCGCGAAAATCGACATTGCGATTGGATGAAAGGCGCTCGTGAGAAAGAAGAAGACCCGGTGCTCGGTCACCGAGTCGAGCATCGCAGT
>JBFWZE010000002.1:7084-51253 GCA_050185685.1 Dehalococcoidia bacterium | reverse complement strand
ACGAGCGTGAGAAATCCGAGTCCAGTGTAACCGGCCAGGATGGGAGCGAGGCTCCACAACGCGAAGCGAGAGCCCTCGTAGACACTGAAACCATACATGGTGATAACGAGGCTCACGCCAATGACGGCGATTCCGGCCGCACGAAGTAGACCTGCATAGCGCCGGAGATCACTCTCAACCATGGCGGTCAGCAAAACACTTGGGAGCGCGTCTGTCTACTGCGATAGAGTTCTTACGTCGCCGTCATGAGCTGGTCGTTCTCCACCCTGGAGGGCGCGTCCCTGGCGGAAAGCGGTGCAAAGGCGAGATAGAGCAAGATGGCGCCCGCCAGCAGCGGTGTCGGCACAGGGTACGCGTCGAAGATCGGGCGCGTGACGATCATGTAGCTGTCGAAGCTGATCGCCGCATGCAGTGCGAGCAGCAGTCCGACCAGCGGCAGCGACCGGTTCTCGTAGGCGACGAACGGCGCAACGCCGATCAGGATCGTCCAGTCGTACCAGAGGACGTGCGGCACCACCAGCAGCGTCGTCAGCGTGCCCGCGAGGTAGCTCTCGAAGTAGCGGCCGCGCAGCCAGACCTTCAGCATCACCAGCACGGTAAGGATGTCGAGCCCGACGACGAGGTAGACGTTCGGGTCGCTTTGACCGAGGCGACCGACGATCGATTGCCAGCCGAGCATCCATCCCGCGCCGGCGGTGAGCTTGCCATGCAGGGTGAAGGATTCGTTGCGGTAGCGGCTCAGCATCTCGAGATAATCGAAGATGCCGTCGATGCCGACCACGACCAGCGGGATAAGGATGAAGATCAGCGCACCGCCGAGGATAGCTGCCGCGATCTGACGGTGCCCGCGCCGAAGAGCGATCAGCCCCAGCGGCGCAGCAGCGATTGACGGCTTGAGCGCGAGCAGGCTCGTGACGAAGCCGCCGGCCACAGAACGGGTCGATGCCGCGGTGAGCAAGGAGGCGCTGAGCATTAGTGCGAGAACCGGCGACAGTTGCTGAAATCGCAGCGTCTCATAGACCGTGAAGGATGACGCAGGGAGGAGCATCAGGAGCAAACCGAAGCGTAAATCGCGTGACCAAATCGCCCCGATCACGGCAATGGCGACCAGCAGCAGAATGCAGAACCCGGTAAACCAGTAGCGCGCGTTTGCGACGCTGGTCAGGGTCAGTGGCGAGAACAGATACGCCGCCGTCGCAGGATACGGGAACACCTGGTCGTTGGGATCGAGGCCGTAGCCCGCGTCGAAGCGCGCCTGGTAGTCGTAAAGGATGTCGCGGTGCCCGTCGAGGACGACCTTGGCGGCATCGTAGAAGTAGTGCATGTCGTTCAGCCAGAGCCAGTGGCTGAACCAGCGGTCGATACCAAAGTAGGCGCCGGGCACACCGATCGCAAGCAGCAGCCCGGTGAGCACGAGAAAGGCGCGTTTGTTGAGGCGTGCGGCGATCACTTGAGTAGTATGAGGCGAAGATCACTGAACTCAAGGGATCGGGCCGCCTGCAAGGTTTGCGGTGGCCTCACAGTCAGGAAGGTTGCGGTCGCTGATGGCACTCAAAGACACAATGGAGTTCGGCTTCGTCCTGCCCTGCCGATCCTGGGCGCCGATCGACGTCGAGCACGTCGGCGCAGTCGCGAAGCGGGCAGACGAGCTCGGATTTCGCGACCTCTGGGTAACCGAGAACACGATCGACGAGGCGTACTCCTTCGATCCAGCAGTGGTCCTCGGCTACGCAGCGGCGTTGACGACGCGCATCCGGCTCGGAGTCTCCGTCGTTGTACTGCCGGTGCACAGCCCGGTCCACGTCGCGCATCAGATCGCGACGCTCGACCAGATGAGCAAAGGCCGCGCGATCCTCGGCGTCGGTCTCGGCCGCACGCACCATTACGCCGACTTCGGCGTGCCGGTTGAGCACCGCGTCAGCCGCTTCCTCGAGGGCGTCGAGGTGATCAAACGCCTCTGGACGCAGCCCCACGCCGAGTTCCACGGCACGTACTACGACGTCGAACACGGCATCGCCCTCAAGCCGGTGCAGACGCCGCGCCCGCCGATCTGGCTCGGAGGTGCTCACCCCAATACGCTGCCGCGTGCCGCGCGTGTCGCCGACGGCTGGATGGGCGCCGGCGGCTCGAGCTGGCAGCAGCTGCGTGAGGCAATCCCGGCGCTGCACGAGGCGCTGGCGAAGGCAGGGAAGGAGCCAAAAGACTTCCCGATCTCGAAGCGGATCTTCATGTCCGTGCATGAGAAGCCGGAGGTGGCAAAAGCGGAGCTGCTGCGCTGGTTCAGTGAGGTCTACAGCAATCCTGAGGGCATCGAGACGCACGGCTTCTACGGCACGCCGGAGCAATGCCGCGAGTACATCGAGGAAGCGCAGGCGATGGGGGCAACTCATCTCCTGCTCAACCCGATTCTCCGCTACGAAGAGCAGCTCGAGGCGCTGGCGGAGGTCGTGGGCTTCAAGTAGGAGGCTTGACGCCGCGGTCTAGAATCGCAGGTATCTACCGCAATCGCGTTCTCAAAGGGGACATGACGATGACGCTCACCCTTTCTCACGGCGGCCCCACGATCTTCAGCACGGCAGCGCCCTCCGATGAGCTGCTCGTTGGCACTCAGCGCGGCATCGTCCGCCTGCGTCGCGATGGCGACAGCTGGCAGCGCGCCGGCGAGATGCTTGGTGATCTCCACATCAGCGCGATCCTTGTCGAGCCGGTGAACAACCTTATCGTCGCAGGCGCCTACGAAGGGTCGCTGCACATCAGCCGCGCCGGCGGCGCGACCTGGGAGCAGGCAGACGACGGGCTCAGCCAGCACGACGTCTACAGCCTCGCCGCGCGCACGCTCGATGACGGAAGCGTCGTGCTTTATTGCGGCACCGAGCCGGCACACCTCTTCGAGAGCCGTGACCTCGGCCGCAGCTGGCAGGAGCTGCCCGGTATTCGCAGCGCCGGCAGCACCGAGCACTGGACTTTCCCGGCGCCGCCGCACATCGCCCACCTCAAGCACATCACCTTCGATCCGCGCGACAACAGCGTGATCTACGCGAGCGTCGAGCAGGGCGGCCTGCTGCGAAGCACCGACGGCGGCGCCACCTGGAACGTCGTCACCGGCATGGACGACGACGTTCACCGCCTCGTGCTCAGCGCGGCGAATCCCGACCGCCTTTACGTCACCGGCGGTGACGGTATGTACGTCAGCAGTGATGGCGGTGCCGCGTGGGAGCACTGGCACACCCAGGAAGCAGAGCTCGGCGGTTACCCGGACCAGCTCGTCTTCCGTCCCTCAAACCCGGAGGAGATGTACATCTCAGCTGCGCAGACCAATCCCGGCGTCTGGCACGTCAACCACGTTGCCGGCTCGCGCATCTCGCACAGCAGCGACGGCGGCCGGACCTGGCAGCCGCTGCGTAACGGCCTGCCCGACCGCCTCGACAGCAGCGTGGAAGCGATGACGCTGGAGGAGTGGGATGGCGGCTTCGCGATCTTCGCGGCGACGACTTCAGGCGAGATCTGGTACAGCGGCGTGAACGCGAGCCGGTGGACCTGCGTCGTCGATGGGTTGGCGCCGATCTCGAAGGCCGGGCACTACCTGCTGCTCTCGCCTGCCTGAGGCCTACTTTGCGGCGAAGATGACGGCGAAGTACTTCAGCCCGTCGGCGCCGACCGCCATGCCGATACCGACGCGGCTGAACTTCGTCTCGAGCACGTTGACGCGGTGGGTGGGGCTGGCCATGAAGCCGCTCATCGCCACGCTCACCGACTGCGAGTCGGGGTAGTTGTTGCGCGCCAGGTTTTCACCCGCCAGCGTGTACACGTAGCCGCTGGCGTTGAGCAGCGAGAACGCAGTCTGCCCTGTCGGCGACGTGTGCGAGAAGTAGCCTTTGCTCGCCATGTCCTGCGCCCGCTGGCGTGCCAGCTGGGTAAGCGTGCCGTCGATCTGCAGTGCGGCGACGCCGTTGTTCGCGCGCTCGACGTTGTGGGCGCTGAACATCTGCTGCTCGAGGCCGCCGAGACTGACGGGCGCTGCGGGGGGCGGTGGTGGCACCGGCGTGCTGGTTGGAGGCGGCGGCGGTACGGGCGTCGGTGGTCGCGGCGTCGCCGTAGCTGCCGCTGCCGGTGCACTCTGCGTTGGTGACGGCGCAGCGGGCCTGATGCTCTGGACTGCAACGGACGCAGGAGCCTGTTCCGCGGGCGCCGGCGCCGTTTCGATCGCCGCAACCGGCGCTGGTGTCAGGGTTGGCGTCGGGTCGAGCGCGCTCGCCGGCGGTGCAACCATTGTTGCCGTGACGCTGACAACGCGCGTTGCCGCCGCCGTCGCGGTCGGCACCGCGGTCTCGGCCGAAGCGAGAACCGCGCCGGTACTTTGACCGCTGGTGCGGTCGTAGTACAGGCCGGCGAAGACGGCGATGAGGCCGCCACCGAGCAGGGCGAAGCTGATCAAGCGCAAGTGCGTCGCAGTCCTCCGGTCTCGTCCTGAAAGACGAGTCACAGGCGAAAGCGGCATCCTTGCTGCTTCGGTTTGCCTCTACTTCATGGGTGAGACCCGTATATAAGGGGTCTCACGTAGAGATAGTCGTCAGGAAATTCCCGCCATTTAGAGCGCGACGCTATCCTGAGACGTTCTTGTGATGATATTCGAAGCGCGAAACGCGAAGGCTGCAGTGCGTGGCTTCTGGTGGGCGGCCTACTTGCGGCTGAATCGCTTCGCCAGCTCGTCGGCGCTGAGGTGCAGCATCGTTGGACGGCCGTGGGGGCACGTCTGCGGCGAATCGCACGCCTCGAGCTGCTGCAGGAGGTCGCGCATCTCGTCGAGCGAGAGCGTCTGCCCTGCCCGCACTGCGGCGTGACAGGCAAGCGATGCGGCAACACGGTTGCGCGGGTCCGACGGGGCATCGTCGCGGCACATCAGGTCGAGCAGCTCGCGGAAGGCGCGTGACGGCTCTTCCCGCCGCAGCCCGGAAGGTGCCGTGCGCAGCAGGTACGCACCGGGACCAAAAGGCTCGATCTCGAAGCCGTGGTCGCGCAGCGCCGGCGCATACACCGTGATCATCGCCTGCTGCTCCGGCGTCAGCTCCAGCGGGATCGGCGTGAGCAGCGGCTGCAGAGCCGGCGTCGACGCTGCGAGCCGCGCGGCGTACTGCTCAAAGAGGACGCGTTCGTGCGCCGCGTGTTGATCGATGAGGTAGAGGCCCGCCGGCCCTTCGGCAATGATGTAGGTAGTCCCCGCCTGGCCGAGCGGCCGGAGGATCGGCACCGCTGCCGGCAGTGGCTTCTGCTCCGGTTCCAGCAGCGCCGGTTTCGCCTCCGGTGTTCGCGTGAGCACCACGGACGCGTGCGACGGCACGTACAGCGGCGGTTCGTCGGCTGCCGGCTCCCCATAGCGGGTCGTGAGGTAAGTCGGCGGTGATGGCTGCGGCGGCAGTGCGGACGGCCAGCCCGTAGGCGCGCTCGAACCGATCGGCGACATTCCCGACAATGCCCGCCTCAATGGCCGCTGCACCAGCGAGAACACCTGGCGCTCGTTGCGCAGCCGCACTTCCGCTTTCGCCGGGTGGACGTTGACGTCGATTTCCGCCGGCGGCAGCCGCAGATCGACAATCGCGATCGGGAACCGGCGCACCTGGATCAGGTTGGCGTAGGCCTCCTCGACCGCGAACGACAGCGACCGGCTCTTTACGAGGCGCCGGTTGATGAAGATCGTTATGTAACCTCGTGTTGAGCGCGAAATCGAGGGCGGTGCGATCAGCGCGGCAAGGCTGTGCCCCTCGTCATCCTCCGTCACCTCGAGCATCGCCGCCGCGGTCTCAGCGCCGTAGACGCCGCTGGCTGCCTCGCGCCGGTTGCCCTGGCCGCTGGTCACAAAGGTCTCGCGGCCGTCGATCTTCAGGGAGAACGCGACCTCCGGATATGCCAGCGCAAAGTGACTGACGACGCCGGCGATCGCGCCTGATTCCGCGGCGGGTGTGCGCAGAAACTTGAGGCGCGCGGGCTGCTGCTGAAACAGGCTGCGCACGCTGATCGTCGTGCCGGTCGGCGCGCCGCGGGCCCCCTGCTCGGTCAGTTCGCCGAAGCGGAGGCGGATGCGGCCGGCGGTCGGCTCCGCGGCGGTGCGCGAGATCGCCTCGACGTCGGCGACCGCGGCGATGCTGGGGAGGGCTTCACCCCGGAAGCCCAGGGTCGCAATCGCCTCCATCTCCTGCTCGTGGCGCAGCTTGCTCGTCGCATGACGGGCGAAGGCGAGGCTTAGCTCCTCGGGGTCGATGCCGTGGCCGTTGTCGGTGACGCGGATCAGGGAGATGCCGCCCTCGGCGATTTCGATGCTGACCCGGGTGGCGCCGGCGTCGAGTGCGTTCTCGACCAGCTCTTTGACGATCGACGCGGGGCGTTCGACGACCTCGCCGGCCGCGATCCGGCTGGCCACCTCGGCGGGAAGGATTGAGATGGACATGATAAATGATGATAGCGCTTTCGCGGTTGTCGCCAACTATGTTGACGGCTTATCCTCAAGCTCCCGCCATGCTCAAAGTTGCCATTCTCGTATCCGTCCTGGTTTTTGGCGTGCTTGCAGCCGGCAGCGCGCTGTCCTCGCGACGCGATTCAGCTGCTCCCGCCGTCGCAGGCGAGGTCCTGGTTGCGCTCGATGAGGCGTCGTGGGCTGGACAGGACCTCGGCCACGGCCTGGGCGGCATCGTCCTCGACCTCATCCCGGAGATTCGCACCGTCCGTCTCGGACTCATCGGCGGCGAAGGCGTCGAAGCCGCGATCGTGCGCATCGGCCGCCTGCCCGGAGTGCAGCATGTCGAGCCGAACTTGCTGCTCCGCGACGCCGGCCCGGTCACCGACGACACGTTCTACGGCGGCCAGGCGAGCTACCTCGACCTCATCGATGCGCCCGCCGCCTGGTCGATTACGACCGGCGACGCCAGCGTGGTTGTCGCGGTGCTCGACTCGGGCGTCGACACCACGCACCCCGATCTCGCCGGCAAGATCTGGACGAATCCGGGAGAGGTCGCCGGCAACGGCATCGATGATGACGACAACGGCTGCATCGACGACGTGAGCGGCTGCAACTTCGTCACTGTCGCGACAAAGGACCCGAGCTGCGCCGATCCAATCGCCAGCAGTGTCGCCGACGACAACGGTCACGGCACCTTCGTCGCGGGCATCATCGGTGCCGTCGCGAACAACGGGACCGGGATCACCGGCGCTGCTCCCGCCGTCACCGTGTTGCCGGTGAAGATCCTCGACTGCCTCGGTGGCGGCAGCGCCGCGGACGCAGCGAAAGGCCTGCTCTACGCGGCGAAGGCTGGCGCGCGCGTTGCCAACATCAGCTTCACGGGCAACGGCGAATCGGCGACGCTCTCCAGCGCGATCCGCGAGGCCCACGACCGCTACGGCATGATCATCGTCGCGGCGAGCGGCAACGATGGTACGAAGGGCGTCACCTTCCCGGCTCGTCTGCCCGAGGCAATCTCGGTCGGCTCTTCCGGAACGGCCGAAAGCGCCGATGCGCGTTCACCCTTCAGCGACTGGGGCCCCGAGGTCGATGTGGTGGCGCCGGGCCGCAACATCGTCAGCACGGTACCGCTACAGTTCTGCGGCGAACACTGGCACTGCCTCAACGGCGAGCCGTATGCCAACGCCAGCGGTACTTCCTTTGCGGCGCCCCTCGTGTCCTCGCTGGCGGCCCTCATCGTCTCGAAGAACCCGAACCTCAACCCGGAGACGGTGCGCTGGATGATCCTTCGCAGCGCGGACGCCCTGCCCGATGGCGACACGCCCGGCTGGGACGGCGCCGGACGTATCCGCATGCTCAACGCGCTCGAGATGCGGCGTTACCAGATCGGAGCACCCGGGAGCATCCGGGAGTAGCCGGATCGGCAGCCTTCGGTCTGCAGGTCATCAGTTCTATTGTTAGCCTTTGCGAAGTCTTCTCTTCGTCTTTGTCGATCTTTTACGACAGTCTGGACGCTTCGAAAAGCCCTGCCGCAAGATGGACTTATGTCGAACCAGACCATCGAACGCGTCACTCCCCAGCCCGAGCTGATCCTGGCGAACTGGCGCAATGAGCTGGACAGCGCCAACCTCTACCGCCACCTGGCGGCGCACGAGGGCGACGCCGGCCGGGCCGCCCTTCTCACCGAGATGGCGGATGCCGAGTCGCGTCATGCGGCGGTCATGGAGCGCGGTCTGCGTGAGATCGGCGTCGCGATCCCGCCGCATCGCCTTGGCTTCCGGGCGCGTGCGCTGAAGACGCTGGCGAGCTTGCTGGGACCGCGGGCCGTCTACCCGCTAATCACCAGCTTCGAGATGAATGGGAGCGCTGAATACGCCGGCCAGGACGCACGGACCGCCGCCCTCGCCCCGGAGGAGCGCAGCCACGCCCGTACGCTCGGTCAGCTCGACCGTCACGCCGCACCCGAGCGCTGGCATCGGTCCAGCGGTGGCGGCAGCCTGCGCGCCGCTGTCTTCGGTATCAACGACGGTCTCGTCTCCAACCTCAGCCTCGTCATGGGCTTTGCCGGCGCGGCGGCCGATTCGAGCTTTGTGCTGCTTGCGGGCCTCTCGGGCTTGCTCGCCGGTGCCTCATCGATGGCCGCGGGCGAGTACGTCTCGGTCAAGGCACAACGGGAACTCTTCGAGCGGCAGATCGAGCTGGAGGCGGCGGAGCTCAGCGTCACGCCGGAGGAAGAAACCGAAGAGCTGGCCCTGATCTATCGCGCCAAGGGCATGACCAAGGCAGACGCCGAGCGCATCGCCGGTCAGCTCACCGCAGACCCCGATGTCGCCCTCGATTCGCTAGTACGTGAAGAGCTTGGCCTCGACCCGAGTGAGCTGGGCTCGCCGATCGGCGCAGCGGTCAGCTCCTTCCTCGCGTTCTCGGTCGGCGCCGTGCTGCCCGTGATCCCGTTCTTCCTCGGCGCTGCCTTCGGCCACGTCGTTGCCAGCCTCGTCATCGCCTGTCTTGCCCTGTTCACTGTTGGTGCCCTGATCTCAATCTTCACCGGCCGTAGCGTCATCTTCAGCGGTGGACGCCAGCTACTGATCGGTCTCGCTGCCGCCGCGATAACCTTCGCGCTCGGCTCGGTGATTGGCGCCGCAACCGGCGTCTAACCCGCGTCGTCGAGTCTGCTATTGTTCGCGCCATGGAACACGTCGGCGAGCTGACTCTGCGCAACACGACAAGCCATGAGCTTGCCGCCATAGCCGTGATGGAGCAGGGAGAGGCAGCCGCCACGATCCTGCCTGCCTCGGCCGAGCAGCACCGCGAAGACTTCGTGCGGCCGGATGTCCTCTACGAGTCGCTGGTCCGGGACCACGAGCTTCTCGGCTTCGTCATCCTCGTCCTCGACCCGGACGGCCTCAGCCTGGAGATGCGGCGGATCGTCGTCGCTGCCCCAGGGCACGGCAACGGCACGCGGGCGGTGCGCCTGGTCGATGACGTTGCGCGAGCCCACGGCCGCGAACGCATCTGGCTCGACGTCTTCGAGGAGAACGCCCGCGCTCGTCATGTCTACGAGAATTGCGGCTACTCGGTGTTCGGCGACACCGAACTGAACGGCCGCCGCCTTCTGCTCTATGAGCGCTTCCTAGAGCCCTGACTGCCGCCGCGACCAGAGGAAGCGATAGCGCGTCTCACCGGTGGGCAACTCGCCAAACGCCTCCGTCCTGAATCCCGTTGCCTCGAAGAACGGCAGGCTCGCAGCGAGGCTGACGCCGGCGATTGCGCGCGGGTCCAGTGTGTCCCGCAGGTGGCGCATCAGCTCACGGCCAACCCCCTGCCGCCGACTTGCCGGGCGGACGGCGAGGTCGATCAGCCGGATCCGCCCCTCCTCGCTCCACTCGATACCGGCGAGCCCGAGAATCTCCCCGTCTTCCTCGAACGCCCACAGGCCGTAGAGCTCATTCGTGGCGTACTGCGTGGCAGCTTCCGCCGGCGTGCTCTGGACGAGACGAGCGGCGATTGAAGCTTCGAGCAGGCTGAGCACCGCGGACTCGTTCTCGCGGCCGAAGAGGCTGACGATGCGACCCATCAGCTGCCCTTGAGCTTCGTCTTCAGCTCGTAGAGCTTGCTCAGCGCCTCACGCGGCGTCAGCGCGTCCGGATCGATTGCCTCCAGCTCCTCCTCGACCGCTGAGCGCGGCACGAAGAGCGGCATCGCGAGCTGGGGGGTCGGCTCCGCCCTTCGCGCTGTCTTACCGCTGCGCGCGCCGTCCTCGAGCGATGCGAGGACCTCCCGCGCGCGTGCAACGATCGGCGCGGGCATTCCCGCAAGCTCCGCGACGTGGATGCCATAGCTGCGGTCGGCGCCGCCTTCGACAATGCGATGGAGGAAGACGACCTGCCCGTCCGTCTCGCTCACCGCGACGCTGTAGTTGCGCACGCGCGGCAGCATCGAGGCGAGCTGGGTCAGCTCGTGGTAGTGCGTGGCGAACAGCGTCTTGGCGGCACGCTCCGGCCGCGAGTGCAGGTATTCGACGACGGCGCGGGCGATCGCGAGGCCGTCATAGGTGCTTGTCCCTCTTCCGACCTCATCGAAGAGGACGAGGGAGCGGTCGGTGGCGCCCCGCAGGATCGCTGCCGTCTCCAGCATCTCAACCATGAACGTCGATTCGCCGCGCGAGAGGTCGTCCTGGGCGCCGATGCGCGTGAAGACGCGATCGACGATGCCGACGCGCGCGCTCGACGCCGGCACAAAGCTGCCGATCTGGGCGAGCAGCGTGATCAGAGCGACCTGGCGCAGATACGTCGACTTGCCCGCCATGTTCGGGCCTGTGAGCACGACGATCTGGGCATCAGCGCTGTCCAGCACGGTGTCATTGGGGACGAAGCGTCCGTCACCGAGGTTGCGCTCGACCACCGGATGGCGCCCGTCGTGGATCTCCAGGCTGGTGCCTTCGTCCAGCACGGGCCGCACGTAACCGCTCTTCGCCGCCGTCTCGGCGAGGGCGCTGTAGACGTCGATTTCAGCGATCGTCTGGGCCACCGCCTTCAACCCGTCCGCTGATGCAGCGAGCTGGGCACACACCTGCCGGAAGAGCGACGCCTCAAGCTCTCCAATCGCTTCTCGTGCCGCCAGGATGCGGTCCTCGAGGTCTTTGAGGCGCGGCGTGATGAACCGCTCGGCCCCGACGAGGGTCTGCTTGCGCTGGAAGTCGTCCGGCACCATCGCCAGGTTCGCCTTGCTGACCTCCAGGTAGTAGCCAAAGACGCGGTTGTAGGCGACGCGCAGGCTGCGGATGCCGGTGCGCTCCTTCTCCTCTGCCTCCAGCTCGGCGAGCGCGCGCCGGACGTCGCCTGTCAGGGTGCGCGCCTCGTCGAGGTCCTGTGAGAAGCCGCTGCGGATCACACCGCCTTCGCCGACCGCGACCGCCGGCTCGTCGGCAATCGAGGCGTCGAGCAGCGCCGCCGCCTCGGCCGCGGTTTGTAGCCCGGCTGATGCGCCCTCGTCATAGCCGGCGGCGGCCAGCAGGGCCGGGTAGCCGTTGAGGGCGCGGCGGAGGGCAGCGAGGTCCCGAGGCGTAGTCGCGCCGGCGGTGATCCGGCCGCAGATCCGCTCGACGTCCGAGGTGTCCCGGAGCCGCTCGCGTGTCGTCGCACGGCGTACGCCATCGCTGTAGTAGGCTTCCACGCGGTCGAGGCGGGCGTCGATCTCTGCGACGTCGAGCAGCGGCTGCCCGAGCCAGCGCGCCAGCAGCCGCGCCCCCATCGCCGTCTGGGTGGCATCGATCGCCCCGATCAGCGCGCCGTTCTTCGTCCCGTCCCGCAGCGAGGTGAACAGCTCGAGATGCCGCCTCGCGTTCGCGTCGATCACGAGGTAGCGGGCGGGGCTGTAGACCTCGAGGTCCTTCACGTTCGCAAGCGCTGCCTTCTGGTTGTCACCGAGGTACGCCAGGATCGCGCCCGCGGCGGCCGTTGCCGGCGATTGGCGGCGAAGCCCGTAGCCCTCCATCGACGCGACCTTGAAGTGCTCTCGCAGCCGCTCATCCGCGTCGTCGAGCCGGAAGAGGCGGGCATCGAACGGCGTCAGCGGCGCTTCGACCGGCGACGGCAGGTCGAGGCCCTCCGGCAGCAGCACTTCCGCGGGGGCGAGCCGGGCCAGCTCCACCGTCAGGTCGGCGTCCGAGGCCTCGGCGGCACAGAACTCGCCGGTGGTGATATCGACGTAGGCGAGCCCGTTACTGCTTCGCCCCGGGGCGACGGCGACCAGGTAGTTGTTTGCCGCCTTGCCCAGCAGGTCCTCTTCGACCACCGTCCCGGGCGTCACGACGCGGACGACGTCGCGCTGCACCAGCTTCTTCGTCTTCTTCGGGTCCTCGATTTGCTCACAGATCGCGACACGGTAGCCGCGGCCGACGAGGCGGCGCAGCTGGTTGTTCAGCGCGTGGTACGGGAAGCCGGCGAGCGGGATCTTCTCGTCGCCGTGCTGTCGCGCCGTCAGGACGATCTCCAGCTCCTTCGCCACGACGCGCGCGTCATCGTCGAAGGTCTCGTAGAAGTCGCCCATGCGGAAGAGAACGATTGTGTTGGGGTAGCGCGCCTTGATCTCGAGGAACTGGCGTCGGCCGGGGCTCATCGTCATGCTGGCCTCATCGTACGTGATGGGGCCGGCATGACGGGAGACGCCCCTGGCGCCCTCAGGCGGTGGTGCTAGAAGCTGCGGTTTACCGGCAGCTCGAAGCTCATCAGGTCCTCGCCGACCGTCAGCGGTCCCTTGTAGTCCGGCGTAACGTCACCGCGCAGGTCGTCGAGCGTCCCCTCGCGGATCACGAGATGGCTGAGGACGAGCTGCTTCGCCGCCGCGGCGGTCGCAATCTTGCCGACCTCGGTCGATGCGGTGTGGTACGTGTTCACCGCCTCGCGCCTCGCGGCCAGGAAAGGATCGGTGATCACCTCATCCTTGAAGCGGATCACCTCGTGCACCAGCAGGTCGACGTTCTGTGACTTCGCGATCAGGTTCTCCGACCGCCGCGTGTCGCCGGAGATCACGATCGAGCCGCCGGGGCCCTCCATCCTGAACCCGAAGGCGTCCTTCACCTGGACGTGGTCCACCTCGAAGGCGGTGAGCTGCCAGTCGCTGCCGCTCGCCGTCCAGCCCTCTTCGATCTCCTCGACCTCGGGGATCAGCCATTCCTTCAGGAGCCCTTCACCGCCCGGCGTCAGCGTGCGCACGTTGATGTCGTATGAGTAGGCCTTGATCAGGTAGTCGATCATTTCCTTCGACCCGGGCGGCCCGGAGATCACCGGCGGCTTGTCCCACCAGCGTCCCACCCAGCCGCCCCAGAGCAGGTCGGCGAGGCCCGTGATGTGGTCGCTGTGCAGGTGACTGATCGCCACCTGCTTGATCGGCCGCCGCGCATACCCTGCTTCGACGAGGCGGTGAACTGCCGTCGCGCCGCAGTCGATCAAGACGAGCTCGCCGCCGGACTCGATGACCTGGGCGTTGCCGCGCCGCTGTGGGTTCGGGCTGGGGGAGCCGGTTCCGAGGAGAGTAAGTTTCAAGGTCACAACCTTCCCGTGAGGAATCTGACTACGACTGGAGCCACATCTCGGTCTGGTACTGGGCCAGGGCGAGGTTCGGCTGGAAGTCGTAGTTCTTCAGTTTCGGGCTCCGCAGCCAGTTCTCCTGCTGGGTAAGCAGCATGTTGACGCCAGCGTAGCGCTTCAAGAGCTCGAGTTCGATCTGCTTCACCAGCTTCACGTTCTCGTCGATGTCGGATGTCTCTTCTGACTTCTCGATGAGTGCGTCAATCGTGGGGTCGTTGAGGCCCATGAACTTGAGCTGCACCTGCGAGTTCGTGTGCTGCAGGCGCAGTGCCCGCTGCGGCGTGTCGTCGCCGGGTGAGCCGCCCATGATCGCATCGTATTCGCTGCTGGTGATCCGCTTGATCCACTCCGCGAACGGGTAGCTCTGGATGCGCAGCTTGAGGCCCACCTTCGAGAGCTGCTGTGCCCAGACTTCGGCCGCCTGCTGGTTCGTCGCGCTCGAGGTCGAGCAGATGACGTCGTACTCCTTGCCGAGGTCGACGTTGGCCGCCGAGAGCAGCTGCTTCGCTTTGTTCAGGTCGAGCGCGTAGTACTGAGCCGTGTCCTTGGGGTCGAGTTGATACGCGGGCAGGCCGGCGGGCACCGGACCCGGCGGCACCACAGCCTGACCCTGGAAGACGAGGTCGACGATCTGCTGGCGGTCGGTCGAACGGTAGATCGCCTCCCTCACGCGAATGTCGGACCACGGCGTCCGCGTCAGGTTCAGGTACGAAGCGAACACGCCCTGGCCCGGCGCGGACTCGACGACCACAGAGGAACCCATCTCTTTGACCACGCGGTCAAAGGCGCCCGGCGTCGGGATCCAGACGTGGATCTGGCCACTGCGAAACGCCGCCTCCTGGGCGACAGCATCGGTCATCATGATTACCTCGCGCTCGTCGATGTACGGGAGGCTCTTGCCGGCGCCTCGGTAGGACTCAGAGCGCTTGTAGAGGTAGCGGGAGTTGAGCTGGACCGCATCGAGGTAATACGGCCCGCTGCCGATCGGTTCGGCCGTGTCGAGGTTCGGTAGCATCTCGCGCGGAATGATTGCCTGCGAGGTGGCGTTGCCCAGCTGGTTCGTGCCGAAGAGATACGGGTTCGGCTTCTTGAGGCGAAAGACGATTGTGCGGGTGTCGGTCGCCTCTGCACGCTCGAGGAAGTCGACCTGGAAGGAGCGGCTGAAGGCGCTCGCCAGCTGCTTTACGTATGCCTGGTCCGCCACGATGTCCTCGGTGATGACGGGGCGGCCGTTAACCGGAGCGCGGTTCTGGTAGACGAGGTTCGGCTGCAGCTTCGCGATAACCGTCGTTGGGTCGGGCTGTTCGACGCTCTCGGCCGCCTCGAGGACGTAGCGGCGATCGTCGAACCTGGTTGTCAGCAGCCGGTCGTAGACGTTAACTCCGGCCAGGCGTGTGCCTTCGTAGTAGTTGGACACGACGTTGAAGTTCTCTGACGGTGCCGTATAAAAGCCGAAGTGCCCGCCCTTCTGCGGTTGCTCTCCGTTGCCTTCTGTCGAAGCGGAGGAGTCATCACCGTCGTCTCCACCGCAGGCTGCAGCGAAGACGAGGGCCCCTGAGGCGGCAGCTGTCATCGCTAGCGCCGTCCGTCGTGTATATGTGCGTCGCTCCCAGTAGCCTCTGGCCATTGATTCGCTCCCCTTCACGGCAGGACGAGGGCCGCGCCTCGTTACAGAACTGCTCCCCCGAGCGGCTCGCACCGGATGTTCTCCGGAAATTGCTCGTAGTCTAGGAGGGCACCCGCCGGCTCACTATCGTCACGCGGCGGAAGATCGGCCGCAGCAATTCGACGGATGTCGAACCAAAGCGACCGGACGTAGCGCGAACGTCAGAGGCTGGAGCGGGTGAGCAGAGCGGCCTTAAGAGCCATATGCATCGCCAGCCGATCCTCGCCGTCGTCGAGGTTGCAGCGGCACAACTCCTCAATCTTCCTGAGGCGGTAGTGAAGCGTGGCACGGTGAATGAAGAGCTCGGCAGCCGTCTTCTGGGCATGACCGGCATTGCGGAGATAGCTCTCCAGGGTTTCGCAAAGCACCGGCTGCGAGGTAAGGAGAGCGGTCAGCTCCGGGACCAGCGGATTCGCATCCAGCCATGCTTGTGGCACCTGGAGCATCAGCTTCATGGCGCCGAGGTCCTGCCACGCCACAACCGGCGGAAATGACCACTGACCGGCGACACGCAGCGCCTGGCGTGCCTCCTGCAGCGACACCTGCGCCTCATGGATCTCGAGCCGTTCCTGACCGATCCCGATGCGCATACCATCCGGGACCTGCGTTGCGATGCGGGCGGCCACTGCCCGAATGCCATCACGCTGGATGCTCGGCTCACTGGTCGAAACCAGGAGGTCGATCTCGCCGGCGTTTTCAGCGAGCAGCGCATACCCCGGCGCCAGAGATGCGCGGACGTCTTCGCAGATGTCCGACAGGGTCCGGTTCGATGCGGCTGTCTCAGCGGGTGTTGCCGCCAGCACCGCTACCGGCCCCGGGTCGAGGAGGCCGGTTCGGTGAGCTTCGCGGGCCGCACGCTCGCTCGTCTCGCTGGTGCCGAAGAGGACCGCGGAGAGCAGGTCGTGTTCGCGGCTGCGGTCGGGATCCCAGAGGATCTGCTCGTAGCGAATGATTTGCGCTGCAGTTGTCGCTGCCTTCATGATCGCCGGCAACTCAGCTTCACCGATGGCGTATTCCGGATCGAAGACGAGAAGGGTGCCCAGCTGCTCGTCTTGCAGTCGGATCGGCATGAAGAGACGGGATTCCACGCCCAGACCCGGGTTTGGTGGAATGCGAAGCGGCGAGAGGATCGGTGCAACCGGCCGGACGCAGGACCGGATGTACTCCGTCACCTGAGGTTCCGGCCCGCGGTCGGGCGCCAGCATCCGGCGTATCCGCGCCTCGTCGAGCCTGCCGTAGACGCAGCTGTGGAACATCATCTGCAGCGGCCGGTCGTCGAGGGAGACGGCGCACTTCAGCCGGCGGCTCAGCGAATCGATCAGGTTCTGCAGCGTCTGCATCGGGTCCTCCGGGCGCGGCCTGATTGTGCCATCACCACCGGAGGATTGCCATTTCAGTCTGCCGAGGCCTACGTCGAAGGTAGGAGTCCGTCGTCCGGCCGAGCGCTGATGTCCGGGCCGTGCCGCCGCGCGATGCTGTCCTCGTTCAAGCAAGGAGAACTGACATGGCTACCGAACTTCACCACAGCTCCCACATTCACGTCGCGCGTCCGCAGGCCGGTGTGCCGCTCCAGACCCGCGCTGCCCAGGCCCTCATGCTCGTGGTCGGACTCGTCGGGACGTTCGGCGTCGTCTACTTCACGATGGTGGAACCGGAGCCGGGCATCAGTGCCGTCGACGGTCTGGTGGCCGCGCTGCTCCTCATTGGCAGCCTCGGCTACATCGCCGCCGCCCCGAAGCTCAGTCTCAACGACAGCGAGATCTGGGGCGCTGCCCTGGGCTTTGCGACGCTGCGCCTGGCGATGAGTCTCGTCAAGGTCATCGGCTACGGCGAGGGCGACGCAATCAGCTTCCTCGCACTCGACGCCGTCATCACCGGGCTATTGCTGATAATTCGTCCCGCGGCGGCCCCCGAACGGCAGACGGCGCCTCAGAGGTCGTAGAAGCGGCGCGTGTTCCCCATGCCTGCCTCGAGCTGCTTCTGGAGCATCGCTTCGATCTGCTTCAAGTGCATGAGGTCGTGATAGGCCCACTGGTGGGCGTGATCGGCAGCGCTGATCTCGCCCGCCTCGTCGTGCGTGCCCAGCCGCACGAGCTTCTCGTCCGAGAGCGTCTTCAGCAAAGTCAGGCCGAAGTTGCGGTTCATCTCGAACTCGGCGAGCAGGTCTTCGAGGCCGCGTTTCAGGTAGCCGCCCTGCTTGAGGCGCGCCGTCGGGTCGATCGATTCGATTAACGGGTGGTCCTCGGTCACGATGCGGCGAATCCTGCGGGCGATGACGTCTTCCGTGTCGACGAGGTGGGCGAGCGCATGCTTCACCGACCAGCCATCGTCGATCGCCTTTGTCAACGTCGCGTCGGGCAGCTCGGTCAGCAGCTCCCGTAGACGCCAGCCGGTGCTACCAAGGATGACGAAGATCGAGGGATCGAGAGATGACATCTCTAACCCTCCTGTGGTGTGGAAGTAGACCTAGTCGTAGCTGGCGGGCTGGACTGAGATCAGCTCTGGCGCAGGGCCGGCGGCAGCGTCAAAGACATCGACCTTGCGCACCGCCTCGGGAGCAAGCTGGCGGCAGACGTCGCAGCGAATGCAGAGCGAGTCTTCGATGACGTACTGGCCCTCGATGTGCTTCACCGCCCCGGTCGGGCAGTAGTCATACGCCTTCGCCAGCGCCTCGGTGTGCTCCGATGCCGCAGCCTGGTTGATCTCGTAGGCGACGAGGCCCTTGCAGGTCTTCGCGGCGCAGTGCTTGTTGTGGATGTGGTCGTTGAGCTCGTCGGCGAACCAGTCGAGCATGTTGACGATGATCGCCGGCGTCGCCTGCCCGTGCACGCAGTTGGAGTAGCGCAGGGTGTCGGCGAGGAGGCGGAACTTACCGATGTCGGACTCGCGGCCGCCGCCCTTCTGGATGCGTCGCAGGATCTCAGTGATGCGCTGCGAACCGCCGTGGCAGGTCGTGCAGCGGCCGCAGGACTCGTCCTCGAGGAACCACTCGAAGTGGGCACAGAGGTCGACGATGCAGTCGGTGTCGTCCAGGAAGACGAAACCGCCGCCGCCGAGGGTGCCCATCTTGTTCTCGCGGAAGATCTCCGGCTCCATCGGCAGGTCGAGCGAGAACCTCGGCATCACGCCGGTGAGCGGCCCGCCGACCTGCGTCGCCTTGAAGGTGTGACCCTCGGGAGCGCCGCCGCCGCAGACCTCGTACATTTCGCCGACTTTGGTGCCGAAGGGCAGCTCGAAGCAGCCGACGCGCTGGACAGCGCCCGAAAGCGTGAACATCATCGAGCCGAGGTTGCGCTCCGTGCCAACAGCCGCCCACTTCTCCATGCCATTGCGCAGGAGGTACGCGGCGGTGTGGTAGCTCTGAACGTTGTTGACGTTGGAGCCCTGGCCGAAGACACCGGAGCCGGCCGGGAACGGCGGGCGGATCTTGGGCATGCCGCGTCCGTCTTCGATCGAGGCGATCAGGCCGGACTCTTCGCCGCAGACGTAGCTGCCGGCGCCGCGCACGACTTTGATCTCAAAGCTGAAGTCTTTGCCGAGGATGTTCGTGCCAAGGATGCCGCGCTCGGTTGCCTGGTCGACGGCCTTCTGCACGCGCTCAAAGGCGAGGGGGTACTCCTCGCGGATGTATATGTAGCCTCGTGCTGCGCCGGTCGCCCAGCCGCCGATCATCATGCCCTCGATCAGCGAGTGCGGGTCGGACTCCAGCGTCATGCGGTTGACCCAGGCGCCGCCGTCACCCTCGTCAGCGTTGCAAACCATCGCTTTGGGCTGGGTCGGCGAGGTGCGCAGCAGGTCCCACTTGCGGCCGGTCGGGAAGTAGGAGCCGCCGCGGCCGCCGAGCTTAGAGCCGGTGACTTCGGCGATCAATTCTTCCTGAGTCATGCCGAGGGCCTTCTGGAGGCCGGAGTAGGCGCCGCGGGCGATCGCATCGTCGAGGCTCTCCGGGTCGATGACGCCCATGTGCTCCATGAGGCGGCGGGTCTGAATCTTCCACCAGCCGTAGTCAGACATCGGCTTGAGGCGTTCGCCTTCGGGCGCATTCACCGCGCCGAGCAGCCAGTCGTTGTTGGCCTTGCCGGCGGCCAGCGCGTCGACGAAGCCGGGGACGTCCTGGGCCTTGACGTGCTGGTAGTAAATGCGTGCGCCGTCGGGGCGGGTCAGCTCGACCACCGGGTTGGCGAATGACATGCCGTTGCCGCCAACCTGGTCGACAGCGACGTCGACACCGCGGCGGGCGACCTCGCCTCGCAGTGCTTCCAGCGTCTCGATCGCGCCGACCGCGATGCTCGAGGTGTCGATGCAGACGGCGAGACGGGAGCGGTCCTTCGCTTCGATACGGCGTTTTGCGTCGGCGGCCTGTGCCTGCAGCTCGTTGATCGTGGGCATCAGTGGCTCTCTCGCGGGATATCTCCGCCCGTGCGTTCCTTCAGCTCGCGGACCAGCTCCACCGTCTTCGGGGCGTCGAGCGGCCCGATGACGACGCCGTTCACCCAGACCTGGGGGGCGTTGTCGCAGGTGCCGTTGCACTGACCGAGGTGGAGGCCGATCTTCCCGTCCGCCGTCTCTTCGCCGATCTGGCAGCCGACGAGGGTCTCGAGAATCGACTTTATGTCGAGTCCGCCCTTCACGAAGCACGCTGGCCCGCTGCACCACGAGACGGTCGTCTCTGCCGGCGGCGTTTCGCGGAACTCGGAGTAGAACGTGATTGCGCCATAGACGCGGGCGGGCGGCAGTCGGAAATGCTGCGCGACTGCAGGGATCGCCTCTTTCGGCACGTAGCCGTAATGGTGCTGGACGCGGTGGAGGCCGGTCAGCAGGTCACCCTCGCCGGGATACAGCCCTTCGAGGAGCGACTGGATTTCAAGCGTTGCTTCGGTCCGAGGGACGGCGCCCCAGTAGCTAGTCACGCCGCCATTTTACGAGTCTGTATACGAATGGAGCAATGGTGAAGCACCGCACAAACTCGCGGAACGGTTTTGACACAACTCCGCAAGGCTCCTGCCATGACGATTCGTTCTCTAACGAGTGACGATAGCTGAGACCAACCCTGTCCGCCCCGGGAGGACGCTATTCAGCCCGCCCTCGATTTCCCGTCGTTCACCCGACCGCTCGTTCGTCGTATCCGAACCGCCGAGCGAGAATCCGCCCTTGTCTCCGACGCCCTCCTTGTCAGCCTGATCTTCCTCGCCTGGCGTGTAGCGCTGATCCTGGTGACCTATGCGGGCTCGCGGTTCGTCCCGCTTGTGGCAAACGGTGGACCCGGGGCGGTCGGCGAAGGCAGGAGCTTCGACTACTGGCGCTCCTGGGCGCAGTGGGACGGCGGCTGGTTCATCCAGATCGCGACCGAAGGCTACGGTCCCCGGACACAGGCCTGGTTCCCCGTCTATCCCACGCTGATTCGTGTCCTCGGCTGGGTCACCGGCGACGTTGTGGTCGCGGGGCTGCTGATCAGCAACCTGGCGTTTCTCACTTTTCTTCTGGTACTCCATCGCCTCGTCAAGGACCGCTCCGGGTCTGGGGTGGCAATGAGCAGCGTGATCACCGTTCTGACCTTCCCGACCGCGTTCTACGGCGTGGCGATGTACTCCGAATCGCTTCTGCTGCTGATGGCTGCACTGACGCTGCTCAGCCTCGAGCGCGAACGCCTCGTGGCGGGCTCGCTCTTCGCCGGTATCGCGGCAGGCACGCGGCTCGTCGGGATTGCGACGTTTCTGCCCCTGGCGCTGTTCGCGCTACGACGGTGGGACCAGCGGCCCCGGACGGCGGCCGTCTACGTCGTCGCCGCGGTCATCTGCCTTGCGCCGCTCGCCGCCTGGTGCCTGTTTCTCTGGGAACGCCACGGCGACCCGTTCTACTTCCAGACCGTCTCGTCCGTGAGCTGGGGACGAGAGCCCGGCAATCCCTTGACGACCCTCGCCGACTTCATCCGCCACCCGGACGACCCGAACTCGAGCACGCCGCTGATCCCGGCACTGGAGCTGGGACTGCCGCTGTTGTTCATCGCCGTACTGGCACTCGGTGTCCGCACGATCCCGCTTTCGTGGTGGCTGTACAGCGTCGCGGCGGTGGTCATTCCCCTGAGCAGCGGCGTGCTGTTCAGCATGCCGCGCTATGTGCTCGCCTCGATCGGGGCATTTGTGATCATCGCCGTCTACGTTCAGCCGCGTCCCGCATTGAAGTACGGCGTGTGGACGGCAGGACTGGTGCTTCAGGCAGTGCTGGCGATCCGCTTCATCAACGGCTACTGGGTCGCCTGACACGGGCTGCCGTCATGCGGGAATCGCCGCAACCGCCTCAATCTCGACGAGAGCGCCGGGCACTCCAAGGCCGGCGACGAAGGCTGCGGTAACGATCGGCGGCGGCGCTGCCCGGTCCCACTCCTCCTGGAAGACGCCGAAGCCCGCGCGAGGGTCCTGCCCTTCGACGATGAAGATCGTCCATTTGAAGATGTCTTCGAGCTTGCCGCCGGCGGTCTCCATGATCAGCCGCATGTTGCGCAGGATCTGACGCGTCTGTCCGGCGAGGTCGTCGGCGACAACCTTGCCCTCCGCATCGACGCCGTCCTGGCCGCCGATGAAGAGCAGCCGCATGCCGGGATCGACGGCGATCGCCTGGCTAAAGGCGGAACTTTGCAGCATCCCTTCGGGGTTGATGCGCTCGAGTGTCATTTCGCGATCTCCTCGCTACTGGGCGCAGACGCGCTCCGTGACGCCGTAGAGCACCTCCACGCCGAGCCGGAGGTTCGCCAGCGAAATGCGCTCGTCGTTGCCGTGCATGCCGCCCTGCTCGTTCGGGCCCAGCAGCATCGGCACGAAGCCGTAGGCAGGCACGCCGCGGCGTCGGAACGTGCGCGAGTCGGTGAAGCCCGCACTGACCCGATGCAGGATCGCGGCTTCGGGCATCACCGCGTTGCAGATCTCCTTGATCGCGTCGTTGATCTCGGTCGACTGCGTCACGGGGCTCTCCGCGCTGAACTCGATCTCGACGTCGATCTTTGGGTCGTCGATCCGTGCACGTACCTCGTTCAGCCACTGCTCGCGGTCGTAAGCGGGTACGAGGCGGCAGTCGATCGTTGTCGAGGCCGTCGCCGGGATCACGTTGTGCTTGACGCCGCTTTTGAGGCCGGTGGCGCTGATTGTGTTAGTGAGGAGGATCTGCAGCGTGCGATGTTTGGCGCCGATCTCGTCCGGTGACACCTTGTCCGGGTCGAGCTCGAGGTAGCCCTCCGTGAAGGCGGTGCGCATCGCGTCCGCGACCGGGTCGGTGAGGACGTGCGGGCGGTCCCAGGTCTGGATTCGGTGCATCGCGCGCACCATGCGGTCGACGACGTTGTCTTCATGCGGTGCTGAACCGTGGCCGGGACGCCCCGTCGCCTTGAGGTTCAGCCATACCGGGCTCTTCTCCGCCATCGAGATGCCGAACGCAGGCCGTTCGACGCCGAGGAAGCTCTCGGCGCCGTAGCCGCCCTCATTGATCACGAAGGCTGCGTCCTCGACGAGCTCCGGGTGATGCTGGTCAAGCCATTCGATGCCGAAGTCGCTGCCCGCCTCTTCGTCTGCGACGACCATCAGCCGCACCGGCCGCTTCAGCTGCACGCCGCGGCGCTTGAGGGTGAGGAAGGTCATGATTTCGAGCACGCCCATGCCCTTCATGTCGAGCGCGCCGCGGCCCCAGACGAAGCCGTCCTTGATCACGCCGGCGTAGGGCTCGACCTGCCAGAACTCGCGCTGGCAGGGGACGACGTCGTTGTGATGGAGGAGGACGAGCGGCTTGAGGTCGGGGTCGGAGCCCGGCAGCGTCGCGATCAGGTTCGCGCGGTTGGGCGCCGAGACGTACTTCTGGGATTCGATGCCTTCGGACGCGAGCAGCGCGGACAGCCAGTCGCAGGCAGGCTCCTCGTTCCCGGCGGGATTCGTCGTGTCGATGCGGATGTACTGCTGCAGAAGGTCAACCGCCTCTGCGGCCACCGCGTCCCAGTCGATTCCCGGCATCAGCGTTCCTCCAATATCAAGCCGGGAGACCCGGCTCCCGCCAAAGGGCCGCTGCCGCGGCATGCGCTCAAATCTTGAACCTGATTGTAGCGCCGCCCGAACGCCCCTGACGGCGGAGAAAGAGCAGTGATCGGGCATAATCCGGGCATGACGCTGTTGCGAACAATGACCGGTCTGCTTGGCGGTGTCCTCGCCGCTTCTGTGCTCGTCGCCTGCACCTCGGACGATCCCGATGAGCCCCAATCTGTCGGCGGCACTCAAGAGGTAGCTGCGACGCCGTCGAGCACTGCCATTCCCGCGACCGCCACCTCGACGCCGATCCCGGGCCTCACGCCCGCAGCAGGGGCAACGCCGGCAAACCTCGTGCTCGACGCTGCCCCTCGCGCAACACCGGTAGTCACGCAGAAGCAGCTCGCGCCCTTCACCCCCTCGACCCTGGCGCTGCCGGACCGTATGGACACCGTGCTGTACGACGTGGCGGCAAACACCGCGACCAACTTCGGACCCGGGACGCAGGGGCAATTCAGCCCCGACGGCAAGAAAATGGTCTACTCAACCCAGGCGCTCAACAACCCGACCGAGGTCTATCTCTACGACGTCGCGACCAGGGAGAGGCGCGCCCTCGCCCTCGGCCGCGACCCTCGGTTCATGGGCAACGACCGCGTCGTCTTCGTCACCGGCGCCTCGGCGCGTACAGTCATCGACCTGAAGACGTTTCAGCAGGCGCCGCTGCCTGTCGGGACCGTCTTCCCGGACTTCACGGTGACGGAGCTCAATGGCGGCACCTACCAGGTGAGGACGCTCTCGCCGAACCCTCTCGCCTTCAGCGACAGACTCAGCTTCGCGGTCGAAGAGGTCGCTACGTCGAGGGTGGTGCTGCAGCTTGAGGCGGCGAGAGTCGCTGCGGCGGGCGTCGATGAGCTACTGGTCGCGGCTCCGGTCCAGAGCGGCATGACCAACCTCTTCATCATCGATGTCAAGACGGGCGCCCAGACCTACATCTCCACGGCGCGCTGGCAGCCGGCGAACTGGCCCCTTGTCGCCACGGCCGACCTCGTCGCCTGGACCGAGGCCTACTGCGACTTCGCGAACCCCGGCAAGACGCGGATCTACGACCGCAGGACGAAGACGATCACGGAGCTTGACCGCACCTTCTGGGTAACGCTCGCGCCGGACGGCAAGCTGGGCGTCGGCGAATTCGGGGCGAAGTCCCTGATCGACCTCGCAACGTTGCGCGCCACCTTCGTCCTGCCGGGGACGGAACTCTACGACCGCGGCCGCGATGCGAGCTGGAGCCGCGACTACAAGTTCGCGAGCACCGGATTCACCGGAGGCCATGGCGGCAACTGCGGCTGAACGGGGTGAAGAGGCAAAATCTGTCTTACGATAGATGGCGTCGCGCCAAGGCGTAGATACGATTCTGGCCATGAGCACACCATTTGCCGTCGCCTATCCTCCCGGTCGAAGCCCGCTGGCGCTCGTCTTCAAGCCGGTGTTCGAGCTGCGTTCGTACCTGCGCTTCGTCCACCTGCTGCTGATGATGCCCCTGGGCATCGCCTACTTCATGTTCTTCGTCACCGCCTTTGCCTTCGGCGGCTCGATGGTCTGGACGTTCATCGGCCCGCCCGTTCTTTTTGTCGCGATGTACATCTCGCTCAAGCTGGGCGACGCAGAGGTGTGGCTGATCAACTTCGTGACGCGGGCTGGGATCAGACGCCCGCAGCACGGCCTCGAGGACGTGACGTCGTTCCGGCAGAAGGTCTGGCAACGGATCATCGACCCCTCGACCTGGACCGGCCTCGTCTATGAGTTCGCACAGTTTCCGATCGGCATCGGCGCCTTCATCGCGGTGGTCGTCGGTCTCAGCATCCCGTTCTACTGGATGATCTCACCCTTGATCGTGCTGGTCTCCGGCGACCCGGTGCGCTTCGGTGATTCCGGGCCGTTTCACTTCGACACGATCTGGGAAGCATTGCCTCTCATGCCGCTTGGTCTGATTGGCTGGGTGCTCTCAGTGCACATCCTCACCGCCTTCTCCGCGGTCCATGCGTCCTGGGCGAAGCTGATGCTCGGCTCACGAGCCCGTCACCTGCCGAAGGCGCCACAGCAGACGACGCCGGAGCCCGAGAGCCCGCCGCCGCCACCCCTCGCACTTCTGCCGCCTCCTGAACCTGAGGCCGTCCCGCCGGAGCCTGTCGTACGCAACGACGGCGGCAACGGCCCCGACCCCAACATCGACCCTGCCTGGCTCAGCCTGACCTCCCGGGAACGGGAGGTTACGCTGTTGCTGGCGCGGGGTTTTTCGAACGCCGACATCTCGGAGCAGTGCTTCATCTCGGAAGGCACCGTGAAGACACACGTGCTCCACATCCTCGAGAAGCTCAACGTTCGCGACCGCACGCAAGTCGTCATCTACGCGTATGAGCACGGCCTCGTGAAGCCGGGGGACAGCAACGGCGATGCGGTCCCCGACCGAGAGCTGGTCGGCGCCGCGAGCAGAAGGTCCTAGCTGATTCCGTTGTTCTCCAGGAACGCCTTGCTGTTCGGCTCGCGGCCCAGGAAGTCGCGCACCAGCACGTCGCCGTCTACGGAGCCGCCGCGCGCCAGCACCGTGGAGCGATACTCGAGCCCCAGCAGCGGGTTGAGCGGGCCTGCCGCGGCGAAGCGCGTGAACATGTCGTCCGCAAATACCTCAGACCACTTGTAGCCGTAGTAACCGGCGTCGTAGCCGAAGAGGTGGCCGAAGCCGGACTGCCAGTGCGTGTGCTCTGGCGCCGGGAAGCCCGAAATCGTGTGCAGCGCCGCCGCGATCGCCGTCGTGTCCTTCTTGCTGCCCTCGGCGTGGTAGGCCATGTCGAGTTCCGCGAAGTAGAGCTGGCGGGCGATGAACAGCGCCGAGTCGAGGTTCTTCGCCGCGATCATCGAGTCGAGCAGCGTCTGCGGCAGCGGCTCGCCGGAGTCGACGTGGCGCGAGAAGCTCGCGAGGACCTCGGGGCGCCAGATCCAGTGCTCCAGCATCTGGGAAGGCGCCTCGACAAAGTCCGTCTCCGTGCGCGTGCCCGAGAAGCTCAGGCGGCGGGCAGTCGTCAGCGTCTGATGCAGGATGTGCCCGAACTCGTGCCAGAGCGTCTCGACCTCGCTGTGACGCAGTAGGGAGGGCTGCGTCGCGGTCGGTTTCGTGAAGTTCGCGACGATCGCGCTGACCGGCGTCTGGTAGCTGCCGTCCGCGAGCTGGCGCCCACCTACGAGCGTGAAAGCGGCGGCGTGGCCGTACTTGTTCGGCCGCGGGAAGAGGTCCATGAAGAAGTGAGCCACCTCGTTACCGCTCCCGGCGTCGATGATGCGGTAGAGCCGGACGTCCGGGTGCCAAGTCTTCGCGGGCTCGATCGCTTCGAAGCGCACGCCGAGCAACGTCTGCATCGAGTCGAAAAGACCGTCGAGCACCGCATCGAGCGGGAAGTACTTCGCGACCTCGAAGTCGTCGACGGCGTAGCGGCTTTTCATGAGCTGGTTGTGGTAGAAGCGCCAGTCCCAAAGCCCGAGCTCAGCGCTCGCGTCGCCGGTGTGCTCGCGCTTCGCCTGGCGCAGGCCCTCGAGGTCGGTTTCGAGCTTCGAAGCGACCTGGCTCCGCAGGCCTGCGAGGAAGTCCGTGACGTGAACGGGCTCTTTCGCCATTCGGATCTCGAGGACGTAAGCAGCCCACGACGCGTAGCCCAGCGTCCGAGCCAGCTCGTCGCGCACGCCGATCGCCTCTTCGAGCACCCTGACGTTGTCGGGGCCGCCCTTGAGGTAGTTCTTCACCATCAACTCTCGGCGCAGCGGCTCCGACTCTGCGTTGTCGAGGAAGGGGTACATCTCCGGGTAGTCGAGCGAGACGCGGTAGACCGTCTTGCCTTCGTACAGCTCTGACTTCAGCGACTCGATGTAGGAGTCCGGCAGGCCCTTCAGCCCATCGCGGTCGACGTGGATCGCCTCATCCCAGACGTCGATGTTGCGCTGGAAGGCAACGCTGAGCTCGACGAGGCGGTTCTTGAGCTGGCGCACCTGCTCGCGCTTCTCCGGCTCCAGCGCAAAGCCGTCGCGGCGGAAGTCACGCAGCGTGTGCTCCAGCAGGCGCTGGTCCTCGCCCGTCAGCCCCTGCGCCTCGTCCGTCTCGGCGAAGTCGGTCACGGCCTTGTAGAGGTCTTCTCGGAAGCCGAGCTCGATCTCGTACTTCTCGAGTGCCTCACGTAGCGTGTCGGCAGCGCCTCGCACCGCCGCGTCACCGGCGACGTAGGACATGAAGCCGTAGCGTCCGTGCACCTTCTCGATCAGGTCGGACGTTTCTTCGAGCGCCAGCAACGTGTTCGCGAAGCTGTGCTCCCCCGGCTGCAGCGCGACGATGCCCGCAACGATGGCGTCTGCCTGGGCGATGGCGCGGTGCTGCGCTGCCTCGATCTCGGCTGCGGACGGGACGGTGAAGTCGATCACGGGAGGCCTCTTCTACGCTGGGAACTGCAGTGCGGAGATCATAGCATCGAGGAAGGGTCTCGGCGGCCCGATCGGCGGCCCTGGCGCTTGCCCGCTACCACGGAGGCTGGGATCATCACCTCGCAGTGAGAGAGGTGCCACCGATGAGCTTCAAGATTCTTCTTCTTCCCGACGCGAACCAGGAGTGGGCAGACCTCGTGCGCGAAGCTGTGCCCGGTGTCGATGTCCAGGTCTTCAGCGACCCTGCAGCGGCGATGGAGGAGATCGAGGACGCGGACGCCGTCTACGGCACGGTTCCGCCGGAGCTGCTGCGGCGCGCGAAGAGGCTGCGCTGGATCGCCGCGTCGCGCGCTGGTCTCGGCGCCCGCTGGTTCTACCCGGAGCTCGTCGAGTCCGACGTCGTCGTGACGAACGTCCGCGGCATCTACAACGAGCACCTCTCCCACCACATCATGGCATTCCTGCTCGCCTTCGCCCGGCGCTTCGACCACTACTTCAAGCGCAACGAGGCTGCACCGGAGTGGCGCCGCGACCTCACGCCGATTGACCTGCCGAGCAGCACTGCAGTCGTCGTCGGCGTTGGCGGTTCGGGCGCGGAGGCCGGCCGTCTCTGCGCTGAGTTCGGCATGCGCGTCGTCGGCGTCGACCCGCGGATCACCGAAGCGCCCGCAGGCTTCGCCGAGCTCGTGACGCCGGAGCAGCTCGACACGAAGCTCAGCGAGGCCGATTTCGTCATCCTCACCGTACCGGAATCGCCGGCCACGATTGGCTTCTTCGACGCGGGGCGGTTCGCGGCGATGAAGCAGGGTTCCTACTTCATCAACATCGGCCGCGGCATCACCGTGAACACCGACGACCTCGTCGCCGCGCTGCAGTCCGGCCACGTCGCCGGCGCCGGCCTCGACGTTGTGGCGCCGGAGCCGCTGCCGAGCGACCACCCGTTGTGGCGCATTCCGGGCGTCCTGATTACTCCGCACATCGGTGTTACGGGCGATCGCGAAACCTCGCACGCCCGCCGGGTCGAGCTGCTGATCGAGAACTGCAAGCGCTTCGCCTCCGGTGAGGAGCTGGTGAATGTCGTCGACAAAAAGGCCTGGTTCTAGACGCGGGACACGCCGCTCTCGGTTCGCAACGACTGATCTTGAGGGGTATTTCGCAAGACTTGTCTCAGTGCTGTCACAGGTCGCGTGAAATGCTTCACATTCGCCCGGCCATGCCTGATGCTCTGTGTACGAAGTAACTCAGACGAAGGACGATGACGAGATGGACCTGAACAACACGAACGAACTCGCTGACTGGTCAGCCCGGGTCCGCAAGGTTGACTCCTCCCTCCACGCCGCCTTCGCCCGCCAGGAGCGGGAGGCCGCGCGCAAGCAGCCCTTCTGGAGGCGCGGCCGTGGCGACAGCCAGCAACAAACCGCGAACGAGCGCAAGCAGGCGCTTCAGGGCTCGATCGTCTAAACCTCTACCCCCGGCCGCGGCTGAATGCACTACGATGCGCCTGCCGTGCATCAGATCTCCTCAAGCCCACGCCTGTTCCTCCCTGTCGCGGCGACCATCGCTGCCCTGCTGCTGACTGCGTGTGGCGGCGAACGCGGCGGCTCCGAAGCCAGCGCTGCCAGCCCGAAGTTCCTGATCGCAGCCTTCACGACCTTGATCGAATGGAGCCCCGACGGGTCCAGGTCCGTCATCTACAGTGGCGGCGCTGGTACGTTCGCGCGCTATCCGGCAGTCTCGCCCGACGGGAAGCAGATTGCGTTCTCACGTCAGAAGGTCGGCGCTGGAACCGACAACGACGTAGGCGCCGACATCGTCGTCCTCGATCGCAGCAGCGGTGAGGCGCGGGAGCTGGTTCACCACCCTGCGCCGGGGCAGTACCTCGGCAGCCCGATGTGGGTGGACGGCGGCAAGCGGCTGCTCTACAGCGTCCGCGGCCCGGATGAGCGCGGCCAACCCGACCTCTACATCGCCGGCTTCGACCTCAGCACGGGCGCATCGCGGCGGATCATCTCTGCGGCGGCCGAGCCCGCGATATCCGCGGACGGTAAGAAGCTGACCTTCGTTTCGCTCGATTCAAGTCTCGACAGTGCGGAGCTCGTCACGACCAATCTCGACGGCTCCGGCCGCCAGACAGTGGTCGAAGTGGCGGATGGGTACGTCGGTATCCTCTCGGCAGTGTTCTCGCCCGATGGCAAACGAATCGCATTCGCTGCGCGGCGTCGGGAGGAGGTGACTTCCCGCCCTCTCTCCGGGACGGCAGACGCACATCCTGGCACCTACGAGATCTACATGGTGAACCGCGATGGCAGCGGGCTGGGACCATTTGCCGATATCGACGACATCAACCCGTCGTTGAGCTGGTCGGGCGACGGCAAGTCGCTCTTCGTACTCGGCACGTCCGGCATCTACCAGGTCGAAAGCAAAGGCGAGAAGTTCGAACGCCTCGGCGAAGGCGTGGGGAATGCCCAGTTCGTGTGGCTGCCAGACTGACGCGATGGTCGCCGGCATCTAGGGTGTGGCGACGACCGCGTCCCGGCACGTGCCCGGCACTGCATTCGCCTCTGTGCGCGGCAGCCAGGCGAGGATCAGGAGCCAGGTCAGGAGCATGAACCCCACCAGCGTCGGCCAGTAGATCACGTAGCGGCGGTCGACAAGGTTGCTCCAGTTATCGAGCCCGGCCGATATCCCGGCGAAGAGGACCGCGGTGACTGCCAGTTCCAGGGGCCGGTCCAGCGATCGCAGCAGGAAGGCCATGCCGGGTACGAGCATGATCCAGTCTTGCGGGTGGGAATGAGGTACGACGAGAACGAAGGTCGCCGCGCCCGCGAGTGGCAGCAGCTCCTGACGTCCGCGCCAGCGAATCGCGAGGTAGTAGACCAGCGTCAGGCCCGACATCAGCAGCGCCGATGTGACGCGCGCCTCAGCCGTCAGGCCGCGAAAGAAGCCTGACCAGCTCAACACCGCCTCCGCGAAGCTCTCGTCGCCAACGTCCACTTCGCCGCGGCCGAGCAGCAGCCTGATGTAGTCGATCGTGCCCTGCGGCCCCACCGCCAGAAATGTCAATGAGAGGACGGCTACTGCTGCTATCGCTGCGGCCGCCTGGCGCTTCGATACCCTTAGCTGGCCCAGGAGCGGCAGCGCCAGCCAGTGCGGCTTGACGATCAGCGCCGCCCAGGCGAGGCCGGACCAGGCCGGGCGGCCCGACTCCCGCTGCAGATACGCAGCACCGAGCGCAGCGGCGAGAAACAGCGTGGGCTGCGCGTGCCAGAAGGCGTAATTCGTGACGGGTGCGGTGACAACCCCGGCGACTGCGAAGGCGAAGACAGCCGTCCGTCCGCGCAAAATGCGGTGAAGGACGCCGATCAGCAGACCCAGCCCTATCGCATTCACCAGCAGCGAGAGTGCAAAGGCGGTGTGGATGTCGAACACGGTCAGCGGCGCGAGAAGCAGCGAGTACACCGGTGGGTTGTAGAAGCGCTCCCAGCTCGAGGTCTGGTCGGCCGGACGCATCTTCGCCACCGCAATCGCGCGCGCCTGGGCATCGCCGTCGTAGGCCTCTGATGGGTCACTCAGAAAGAGCTCCGCGCCGCCGTAAAACGCCGGGAAGTCGCTGCCTCCAAGGTCATGGAACTGGGGCAGGAATGGGATGAGGGCGATGCCGTAGTAGTCGTCGGCGATGGCGACGGTGCGGACCGACAGGAAGAGCAGCAGTAGAGCGATGGCGGCGCCCTTGAGCACTGCGGACCTCGTTCGATGGGAAGCAATCGGGTCGAGGACTGCGGTGGTTGTTGCCATGCGCTTCTACCGTAGGAGCACCTGCGTTGTTCACACGCAGCAGAGGGTGCAACACGGCGTTTCGTTCGCGTGAGAAACTGCGGAGGCGCGTCTGGACGAGAGCGGCAGTCTGCCTCAAACTGTACCGCGAAAGATAAAGTACAGCGCCCCTGGAGGATTGAATGCCAACCATCGAAAGCAGCATTGCCGTCGGAGACCGCTTCCCTGAGATCGAGCTGATCGACCAGAGCGGGTCCCTGCGCCGGCTGCCACAGGACAGGCCGACCGTTGTCGTGTTCTACCGCGGCCAGTGGTGCCCGTTCTGCCGCTGGGAACTCACCGGCCTCCAGACAATCGCGCGCGCCGCCGGTGAGCTCGGTGCTGAGATTGTCGGGATTTCGCCCGACACTCCCGAAGAGAGCGCCGCCTTGATCGAGCGCCTCAGCCTGAGCTACTCAATCCTCTCCGACGCAGACCTGGCAATCACCGACCGTTTCGGCCTGCGCCATCCCGGCGGGCGGGCGTCGACCGGGCAGGATATGCCGTTTCCCACCACGTTCATCGTCGACCCGCTGGGCATCGTCCGGGCGCGCATCGAAAACGACACCTACCGCGACCGGCCGAACCCCAAGGACGTCCTTGCTGCCCTCGAGCAAATCGTGCGTGACTGACTGAGGGCCTAGCTCTCCATGCGCACGACGAGCTCCGACTTATAGACCGGGTCGTCGCTACGGTTCAGCAGCTCGACAACCGCCTCGATCAGCTGCTCGGCCCGGTACTGTTCGACGTCAAATTCGACGGCAACCGCCGTGTCGTGAAGGCGTGTCACTGAGCGAATGCCCGCGTTCTGTCGCAGCGCTTCGAGCGTCGAGTCGGCGCAGTAGCTAATGTCGCAGCGCAGGCTGCGCGACTCGAAGCGCAGCTGCCCTGCCGCAATCGTCTTCACATCGAGGGTACGCTCGCGGTAAATCGTCGAGATCAGTCGAAGCACCGGTGGGATCGGCCCGGCCGGTCGCGCATCGATCGCCGCATCCGCGAGCTGCGTCAGGATGGCACGGCTGGCGTGGCCGTTGTAGACACCCTGCACGACGCCCTCGCTGTCGATGAAGACGCTGAGCGGCAGGCCGAACACGCCGTAGGAGTCTGAAACGGTCAGGTCGAGGTCGAGCCCGTAGACGAACGGCGCCTTGAGGAAGTCGATGAACTCCTGCGCCTGATCGGGTGTCTCCCCGGCGTTGACCGCGAGGACGGTGAATGTGTCTGTGCCGCGCTCCGCCTGCAGCGATTGCAATTCCGGCATCTCAGACAAACAGCTCGTGCACCAGCGGGCCCAGAAGTTCATCGCCACGGGCCGTCCGCGCAGTTCGCTCAGCCGCACTCGCGTCCCGTCCGGCGTCGATATCTCGAAGTCGGGCGCCAGTTTCCCCTCTGCGACGCCAACGGCGACGCTACGGCCCTCGAGAGGCGGCGTCGTCAGCAGCACCGCGGGCTCGAGACCGCCGTCACGGCCGGGGTCGAGGAGGAGGAAGTAGAGCGGCAAGGCCAGGAGGCCGACCGCAACGAGGCCGGCCACCAGGCGCACAGGTGAGAAGAATCGCGGGGCCGCGGAAGATGTCATCGCAAACAGGATATCCCGCTGCCGGCTGATGCAGTCAGTGCTCGTCCGGTTTAATCAGCCGTTCGCTCAGGCCCGCCGTCGTCCGCCACCATGCGCGGATGATCGCCAGCCAGAGGAAAAAGCCGGCGAAGACGACGAAGATCGGAACGATGCTGAGCGAGTCCAGCTCGTAGAAGTCACGCAGTGGCTCGACGATCACCGACACCCAGAAGAAGAGGATCATCAGCCCGGACATCACGATCGGGCGCTTGTCGTTGAACAGGCCGTTGTTGGTCATCCAGTCGCGCGGCGGGTCCTGGGCGAATGGTATGAGGACCGCACCCGCCATCACCGCCGCCGCTGTCAGCGCCGTCCGTGCCGCCTCGACGTCCTCGAGCTTGAGCACCAGCTCGTAGACGCCGAGGCCCATGATCCCGATCGTGATTGCGGCGGGGGCGACAAACGGGATCGCCGAAGTCAGGATGTAGCGCTTTGTTGCACCTGCGTGCGCCCAGGTGGCGATCGCGAGTGACGGGAGGCCTACGGTCAGCGTCGCCCAGATCGCGGTGTGACGCGGCGTCACCGGGAACTCCCGCGTCAGCAACGCTGCGCCGAAGACGATGAGTGCGACCGCGAAGGTGCGGATCAGGAAGACGCGGATGATCGCCTCCATGCCCTTGCGGATGCGCTGGCCCTCGCTGAAGGCGGACGGCAGGACCGAGAACGCGTTGTCCAGCAGCAGGAGGTCGGCGACGCTGCGGGTGACGCTACTGCCGGCGCCCATCGCGATTGCGACCTGCGACGCCTTGAGCGCGGGCACATCGTTGACACCGTCACCGGTCATCGCGACGTAGTGCTTCTTCTTTTGCAGCGCCCGCACGAGACGTTCCTTGTCCGAGGGCGTCACGCGGCCGAAGACGGCGGTCTCTTCGACACGCTCTGCCAGCTCCTCGTCGCTCAGCTCCCGAAGCTCGGCGCCGGACATCGTCTTGTCCGCGTCGGGAAGGCCTGCCTGCTTTGCCAGCGCCGCCACAGTTTCCGGGTTGTCGCCCGAGATCACCTTGAGGGAAATACCGCTCTCGCCGAACTGCCTGATGATGTCGGCGACGTTCTCGCGCAGCTCATCGCGCAGGACGATGTAGCAGAGGGGCTCGAGGCCGTGCGGCAGCTCCGGCTTCTGGGCAGTGCCCCCGACCTCCTTCGCGTCCTGCTTCCGAGCGAAGAGCAGCACGCGCAGCCCCTGCGAGGTCCACTCCGTGGTGTCCGGCGCATCGGCGGCCATCTCGACGTAGTCCTGCAGGATCTCCGGGGCGCCGAGCACGTAGAGGCCGCCGTCGTTGTCGAACAGAAGCCCGCTCCACTTTCGCGAGGAGTCGAAGGTGACTTCCGCTTTCGCGTCCACGACCTCGCCCGGAAATGCGGCTTTGAGGGCATCGTTGGTCTTGTTGCTAAAGCTGGCGCTGGCGGCGAATCGGCCGAGTGCCTTCTTGCAGCCCTCTTCGTCCTCGTCGAGTGGCAGGAGATGCTCCAGCTGCAGCGAGTTGGTGGTCAGGGTGCCGGTCTTGTCGAAGCACAGGATGTCGACGTGGCTGATCGATTCGATCGCGTTCATGCGCTGGATCAGGGCGCCGGTTCGCGCGACCTTCACGATTGCGATCGAGTAGGTCACAGTGATCATGAACCAGAGGCCCTGCGGCACCAGCGCGACGATGACCGCTGCGGCCCTCGCGCCCTCCACCAGCGGGATGCCGCCGTAGAGCCGGTGCAGCGAGTTGAGCACCTCGATCCCCAGCAAGAGCATGAGGATGCCCATGCCGATGATCAGCCAGCTCACCTCGCGCTGCAGTGGCGTACGGACGTTGCGGAACGCACGCGCCTGGGCCGTGATGCCCTGGGCGACACGCCCCTGGCCGACGCTGGTGGTGCGATAGACAGCGGAGCCGGTCATCGCGAAGGTCGCCGAAAACACCTCGTCGCCCGTGTGCTTCGCGACGACGTCGGATTCCCCGGTGAGCATCGCCTCATCGACGCTGAAGCCCTCTGCTCCGAGCACCTCGCCGTCGGTCTGGATCTGATCGCCAGGTCGCAGCAACAGAAGGTCATCCTTCACGATCTCGTCCGGGACGACGTCGCGCTCCTCCCCGTTTCTGATGACGGTCGCCTTCGGCCGCACCAGCAGCGCAATCTGGTCGAGCTGTCTTTTCGCGCGTGACTCCTGGAAGACGCCCACGACGACATTGCCGATGACGAGACCGGCAGTTAGCAGGGCGTCGCCGACGAGGCCGAGGGCAAGCAGCACGATCGAGATGCCGAACAGGGCGATGTTCACCGGCGGCAGCGCGTTGTCGATGATGATCCGCGTATAGGTGCGGCTGGTCTCGCTCGGGGCCTGGTTGACTTCGCCCCGAGCGCGACGCTCCTCGACCTCGGATTCGGTGAGGCCCTGGAAGCTCTGACCGAAGAGCTGCAGTCCACTGCCGGCCGTTTCTGCTGTTGTCACGTCGTCATTGTGCCAATACCGGCGAAGTCTGTCCTCCGTCCAATTGCCGAGGCATGTTGCTCCTGCCTTTCAGGGAGGATAATTGCCGCGATATGACTGTAGACCTCAGCTCAGAAGCCATCCTCAAGGAAACCATCGAAATCGCCTCAATCGCCGCGCCGCCCTTCGGCGAGCAGGCCAGGGGCGATGAAGTCGAGCGCCGTATGCGTGCTACCGGCGGCTGGCAGGTGGAACGCGACGCCATCGGCAACGTGATCTGCCGCCTCGGCGAGCCGGCGTCTCTCGATGGCGCCGTCTGGGCGATTGCCCACCTCGACACGGTCTTCTCCATCGAGCAGGAGCTGAAGTTCGAGCGCAACGGCGGCGCGGTAGCCGGCTGCGGCATCGGCGACAACTCCCTCGGCGTCGCAACTCTGCTGAACCTCGCCCGCGACTTCAAGGACCAGAGCTTCAACAGGCCCCTCGTCTTCTGCTTTGACGTCGGCGAGGAAGGCCTCGGCGACCTCCGCGGTGTGCGCCACCTGATCAAGGAAGGGCTGCCGGCGAAGGCATCTGCCGTCCTCGCCGTCGAAGGCCACCGCCAGGATGCGATTTGCACGACGGCCGTCGGCAGCCTCCGCTACCGCGGCCGCATCGAGGGCCCCGGTGGTCACAGCTGGGGCGACCGCGGCCGGCCCAGCGCCGTGCACGCCCTGATCCAGTACGGTGAGCAAGTCCTCGGCGCCCAGAAGGAGATCGGCGGCGACCTCTCGGTGAACATCGGCACCGTCCACGGCGGCACCTACGTCACCGCAATCGCCGCCTCTGCCGAGGTAACCTTCGAAGCGCGCTCGGCGTCTGAAGGGCTGCTCAAGACCTTCGAGGACTGGATCTACCGCGCCGCGAAGGAAACGCCGCTGGAGGTCATGGTCGAAGAAGTCGGCCGCCGCCCCGCCGGCGTAATGCCGAACGACCACCCCCTCGTCCTTGCCGCCCAGGGCGCACGCGCCGGCGAAGGGCTGCCCGCCGCACGCTACTCGGCGAGCTCCACCGACGCGAACGCCTTCATCGCCGCAGGCATTCCGTCGATCTGCACCGGCCTCACCCTCGGCCGCAACCAGCACCACCCGACCGAAGAAATCGACGTCGAGCCGATCGGCAAGGGTGTCGCCGTCCTGCGCCGACTCCTGCACAGCCTCACCGCATGACCGCCGACCGTCAGTACGAAGAGCGCATCCGCGGCGAGTTCACCCGCCAGGCAGACGCCATGACCGCGTCGCCTCGCTTCACCGACGAGCGACGCCTCACCGACCTGCGCGCGGTCGCGGCGCTCGACGCCTCGATGCGCGTACTCGACCTCGGCTGCGGCCCCGGCATTGTCTCGGAGCCGCTGGCGCAGGACGTCGGACAGCTCGTCGGCCTCGACCTGACACCGGAGATGCTCAAGCGCGCCGCGAAGCGCTGCACCGACGCCGGGCGTGAGAACGCGGCCTTCGTCCTGGGCAACAGCAAGCGCCTGCCCTTTGCGGACGCGAGCTTTGACGTTGTCGTCACGCGCTCGGCGATTCACCACTTCGACGACCCGACCACGGTGCTCGCCGAGGTCGCACGTATCTTGCGAGCCGGCGGCCGCCTCGTCCTCAGCGACGTCGTCTCATCCGAGGACGCCGACGAGTCGAGTCTCCACAACGCTCTCGAGACGCTGCGTGACCCGTCCCACGTCCGCATGCTGTCCCGAAGCGTCCTTCTCGGTGAGCTGAAGCGCGCGGGCTTCGAGGTCGAGTCCGAAGCACAGCAGGTCGCCCACCGCGAGTTCGGCGAGTGGCTTGCGATCACCAACGACAGCAGCCGCATCGGCCCGCTGCAGGTCGTCATGCGAGAGCTGGCCGAAGCGGGCAGCCACGCCGGCGTCAACCTCCGCTACGAGGACGGCCGCATCCTCTTCGACCACACGACGCTGGTCATCAGGGCGGTCAAAACAACGACCTAGCGACGCGTAAAGATCAGATGTAGCTGCAGGTCTTTAGACCTGCGAGTGAGGGATGTAGCTGCAGCGCTTTAGCTCTGCTGCGAAAGGCTCTGCGGTCCCGTCTCTGTGTGACCCCGTCATTCGGAGGGAGATCCTTCACTCCGTTCAGGATGGACAGGGACGACTGCCACAAAACACGAACGGCCCGGGATTTTGTCCGGGCCGTTCGTTGTGCTTGCTGGAAGCCCTAGCTAGTCCTTGAGGAAGCTCGTCACCAGCTGGTTGAACTCCTTCGCGCGCTCGACCGGGACCCAGAGGCCCGTCTTGCCGTAAATGTGGAGCTGGACGTTCGGGATGCGCATCAGCATGAACAGCGCGTTGTCGTAGCCCTGCACGCGGTTGTCGCGGCCCCAGATGATCAGGGTCTCGGCCTTGATCCGGTCCATTTCCTTCCAGACCGGCTCCGTGATCTGCTGGTTCGCGGCGCCGCGGCCCTCGGGGGCCTGGACCATGAACTCCGGCTGGATGCTCGCGTCGTAGCGCTCCTGGATCATCTGGTCGGTGATCATGTTCTTGTCGTACATCATCATCTCGAGGTAGCGGCGCATCTTCTCGAAGGACGGGCCGTCGCCGCCGTAGTAGCCCTGGATGACCTTCTGGCCCTCGCTCGGGTTGAGCTGCGTGTTCGACATGCCGCCGGCCGAGCTGACGAGGACGAGCTTGTCGATCAGCTCCGGGTACTCGATCGCCATCATGATCGCGGCGCCACCACCGGTCGCCATGCCGACGACGTGGGCCTTCTCGATGCCCAGGGCTTCGAACATCGCCTTGAAGGTCTTCGCGTAGAACGCGTAGCGGCCGCCGGCGACGTTGGGCTTGTCCGACTTACCGTAGCCCGGCAGGTCGACGATGATCGTGCGGAAGTTCTCCGCCAGCGCGTCCACGTTGTAGCCGAAGTTGCCCCAGCCGTACGCGCCGGGAGCGCCGCCGTGGATGCAGACGACGGCCGGGCCGCTGCCCGCCTCGTGGTAGTGGATCTTGACGTCGCCCGCCTGGACGAACTTGCTGGTCTCTTCAGCCGTGTAAGGCATCGCTCATGTCCTCTCGAATACGCGTCGGTGTTGCCACCGCAAGGTATCACCGATTGCGGGCAGGCGGGAGAGGTCATTTCGGTCGGGGCTGAATGATGTCGGGGTTCAGCGAAAAAGGATGCCCGACGCGCACGCCGGGCATCCCGTGGATTCGCGAAACTTGGCCTTACTTGCGGACCAGGTACCCCTCGTTCGACAGCAGCTCAGCCATGAGGATGGCGCCGCCGGCTGCGCCTCGCACGGTGTTGTGCGAGAGCGCCACGAACTTGTAGTCGAAGATGTTGTCGTCTCGCAGGCGGCCCAGCGTTACCGCCATGCCGTTACCGGCGTCGCGGTCGAGCAGCGTCTGCGGGCGGTTGTCTTCGCCCGAGTAGACCAGGAACGGAACCGGGGAGGACGGCAGCCCGGTCGCGCGCGAGTCCCACTCGAACGTGGCCCAGCGGTCGAGGATCGTCTCGATCGACGGCTTCTTCTTGAACGAGACCGACACCGCGGCCATGTGGCCGTCGGTTACCGGGACGCGAATGCACTGCGCCGAAATCGTCGGGTAGTTGATCGGGACGATCTCGCCGTCCGCGATGTTGCCCCAGATCTTCAGGGGCTCGCGCTCACTCTTGTCCTCTTCGCCGCCGATGAACGGAATCACGTTGTCGATCATCTCCGGCCACGTCTCGAACGTCTTGCCGGCGCCGCTGATCGCCTGGTAGGTGCAGACCGAGGCCTTCTCCGGCTCGAAGTCGGCGAGGGCGTGCATCGCCGGCACGTAGGGCTGGATCGAGCAGTTCGGCTTGACGGCGATGAAGCCCGACTTCGTGCCGAGGCGGCGGCGCTGTGCCGTGATCACGCCGATGTGCTCGGCGTTGATCTCGGGCATCACCATCGGGACGTCGGGCGTCCAGCGGTGCGCAGAGTTGTTTGAGATAACGGGGGTCTCGCGTTTTGCGTACGCGTCCTCGATGTCGCGAATAGCGCCCTTGGCCATGTCGAGGGCGCTGCAGACGAAGTCGACTTCGTCCGCAATAACGTCGAGGTCAGCGGTGACGTCTTTGACGATCATGCCGGAGATGCGCTCCGGCATCGGCTTGGCGAGGGTCCAGCGTCCTTCGACCGCGTCCTTGTAGGTCTTACCCTTCGAGCGCGGGCTGGCAGCAACGCTGACGACCTCGAACCAGGGGTGACCGTCCAGGAGCGAAATGAAGCGCTGACCGACCATGCCGGTAGCGCCCAGGACGCCGACTCGATACTTTTCCACTCGCCTTCGATTTCCTTCGCTAGAGTTCTGGGAATACTCAAGCTAACGATGCTTCGCGGGCGGGTGTCAAGCTGCGGCTTAGTCTTCGGCAGGAGCCTCCCGGTGCTCCTCGGCCGGTTGGCGGCGCTCTTCGGTCCTCGAAACAGCCTGTGCTTCGGGCTTCAGCCGCCGCGTTCCCCGCCGGTGAGCGGGAGCGCCGGGCCAGTTTCCCGCCCGGTCGTCCGCTAGCGGCTGCATTTGCCGAAATATTTCCATAGTGGGCCCTCCCCAGGCTTCCCCTAGTTTCCCTACTTCTACGTTACCAAGAACATGATCGGCAAAGTGGAAGTGAGCCCTTACAGGTATATGCCAGCGATTACAATTGGCTCCTCGTTTATACCGGCGAACCCTGATCCACCAGGAGCCCGATGAAGACCGGCGTGCTCATCCCGATGATGGACGGTGTCGAGACGCCCGCTGACACCATCGCCTTCGCGCGCGAGGTCGAGGCGATGGGCTATGACTACCTCGTCGCCTACGAGCACGTCATCGGCGGCGATCCGACAGGACGGCCTGCGCCGGCGCGTGGCAGCGTCAGCCACAAGAGCTTCCTCCATGAGTCGTTGACTCTCATCGCCTTCCTCGCGGCCGCCACGACCCGCATCGAATTCTGCACCGAGGTTCTCGTCTCACCCCAGCGCCAGGCCGTGCTCCTCGCGAAGCAGGCGGCTGAGATCGACTACCTCTCCGGCGGCCGCCTGCGACTCGGCATCGGCGCGGGCTGGAACCAGCTCGAGTTTGAAGCGCTGAACGAGGACTTCGCGACGCGCGGGCGCCGCATGGACGAGCAGATTGACGTGATGCGGGCGCTGTGGACGCAGGACGTCGTAGAGTTTCACGGCCGCTGGCACCACATCGACCGCGCTGGCATCACGCCGCGCCCGGTACAGCAGCCGATCCCGCTCTGGATCGGCGGTGACGCAGACGCAGCCCTGCGCCGAGTCGCCGCGAAGGCAGACGGCTGGCTGCCGCTCATACGGCCCGGCTCGGACGAGTTCCTGTCTCGATACGCAAAAATTCAGACGTATTTGCAGGAAGCTGGCCGCGACCCCTCTGCTCTCGAGCTCGAGGGTCAGATCTACCTCGCCCGCGGCAGCCGCGACGACTTGGAGCAGGACATCGCCGCCTGGCAAGCGCTGGGAGCGAGCCATCTGACGGTGCGATCGATCGGCACAGGGCGACGCGCCGTGACCGAGCATATCGACGCGCTGCGGGCGGTCAGAGAGCTGCTGTAGGGGCCGCTATCCGCTGGCGCGGTGCTCCACCGGGCTGTGGTTCACCAGGTTCTGCGCCGTGTTGACGAGCGACACGTGGGTGAAGGCCTGCGGGAAGTTCCCCAGCATCCGCCCGGCCCGCGGGTCGTACTCCTCTGAGATCAGCCCCACGTCGTTGGTCAGTGTCAGGAGGTGCTCGTAGAGCTTCGCTGCCTTCTCGCGACGGCCGCTCATGAGGTAGTTGTCGGCGAGCCAGAAGCTGCACGGCAAGAAAGCGCTTTCACCGCCCGTGACGCCTTCGACCTCGATCTTGGGCCGGTAGCGGTAGACGAGGCCGTCATGCAGGAGGTGCTTCTCGATCGCGCTGATCGTGCCCAGGACACGAGGGTCATGCGCTGGCAGAAACCCGACCATCGGGATCAGGAGAAGCGCGGCGTCGACGGTCCCGGAGCCGTAGTACTGGGTGAAGGCGCCGATGTTCGGGTCGTAGCCGCGCTTGAGGATGTCGTCCTGGATCTTCTGGCGCAGCGCCCGCCACTTGTCGACGGGCCCGTCGAGGCCGTGGCGCTCGACGGCCTTCACCGCCCGGTCGACGCCGACCCAGGCCATCACCTTTGAGTGCGTGAAGTGACGGCGACGGCCCCGCACCTCCCAGATGCCGCTATCTGCTTTGCGCCAGCCGGACTCGAGGAAGTCGATCAGCGCCTGCTGCAGCGCCCAGCTCTGGGGTGTCTCGCGGATGCCTGAGCGGCGGCTGACGTGGAAGACGTCCATCACCTCGCCGTAGATGTCGACCTGGAGCTGCTTGCTCGCCTCGTTGCCGACACGGACCGGGCTGCTGGCCTCATAGCCTGCCAGCCATTCGATGTTGAACTCGGGTAGCAGGCGCTCGCCCGTCGGTCCGTACAGCGACTGCAGCTGGTCCGGCTTCCCCGCCGCGACCCGGACGAGCCAGTCGCGCCAGTGCAGCGCCTCGTCCGTGAGGCCCGACGAAAGCAGGGCGTAGAGCGTGAAGGTCGCGTCACGCAGCCAGCAGAAGCGGTAGTCCCAGTTGCGCTCGCCGCCGATCTCTTCCGGCAGCGAGGTGGTCGCCGCTGCGACGATGCCGCCGGACGGCTGATGGGTAAGCGCTTTGAGCGTGATCACGCTGCGCACGATGTGGTCGCGGTACGGGCCCTGGCAGAGGATGCGGCTACTCCAGCGCGTCCACCACGCGGCCGTGTAGTCGCAGAGCAGCTCCGGGTCCTGGATGCTCTCCGGCTGCTCCAGCGAGTTGTGATACGACATGACGAAAGGAACGACGTCGCCCTTGTTCACCACGAACTCACCGGTGGTGTGGAAGTTGTGGCCGGAGAGATTCACCGGCGTCACGATCGAGGCGGCGTTCGGACCGGACAGCGCGAGGATGCCCGCCGGCGTCCGCTGCACCCACGGCACCGTGTGACCATAGTCGAAGCGCATCGTGATGTCTGTGTGCATGGCGACGCTGCCGCGCTCGCCACGTACGAGCCTCACGATAGAGCTGCACTGCGATGGGTCCTTGATCGGCATGAAGTCGACCAGCGTGATCGCACCGCTCGACGTCTCGAAGCGCGTCTCGAGGATCAGCGTGTCGTCGCGGTAACGTCGCGTCGTCTTGAACTCGCCGCGCGGTTCGATCAGCCAGCGGCCGTTGCTCTCATCGCCGAGAAGGGCGGCGAAGCAGGCAGGCGAATCGAAGCGGGGCAGGCAGAGCCAGTCGAGCGAGCCACGGTTACTGACGAGCGCTGCCGTCTCCAGGTCCCCGATGAGCGCGTAGTCTTCAATCCGTCCGGGCTTGTAAACGGTGTCAGGTCCCATGGGCCGGTATCGGGTCGTGGTCGAAGCTGCGCCAGCGATGGCCCCTGGAGAGCAGCCGCTCCTGGCACTGCGGGCCGTCGCTGCCGGCCGGATACGGGTCGGGGCTGCCCTTCCCCCACGCCTTGAGGACCGGGTCGAGGATACGCCACGCCCACTCGACCTCGTCGAAGCGGAGGAAGGCGGTCTGCTCCCCTTCGAGCAGGTCGAGGATCAGCTGCCGGTACGCCGAGCTCGACGACTCGCTGCCCGTGTAATCGGCGTGGAGGTTAAGGTCTTCGGTCTCGAACGCGAGGCCGGGCTTTCGCGCCTGCACCGCGAGATTGATCGACTCGTGCGGCCGCAGCCGAAAGACGAGGCGGTTGGCGTCGGGGTCCATGTCGCGGCCGGGCAGGCGGAAGGGCGGCGCATGGAAGTGGATAACCACCTCGGTACGGTCGGTCCTGAGGCGCTTGCCGCTGCGCAGGTAGAAGGGCGTCCCCTGCCAGCGCCAGTTGTCGATGTAGAGCTTCAGCGCCGCAAACGTCTCCGTGTTGCTGCCGGCGGGAATCCCCTCTTCCTTGCGGTACGCCTTGAGCTGCTTGCCGTCGACGCGGCCGCTCTCGTACTGCCCTCGGATCGCGTGCTCGTCCACCAATTCCATGTCGATCGGCCGTACCGAGTGGAGCGCGTCGACTTTGTGGTCGTGCAGGAGGTCGTTCTCCCAGCCGGAGAGCGGCTCCATGGCCACGAGCGCCATCAGCTGCATCAGGTGGCTCTGCAGCATGTCCCGCATGGCGCCGACGCCGTCATAGAAGCTGACGCGCCCCTCGAGGCCGAGCGTCTCCGCCGCGGTGATCTCGACGTAGTCGACGTTCGTCGAGTTGAGTACAGGGTCGAGGAAGCGGTTGGCGAAGCGGAACAGGAGGATGTTCTGCACCGTCTCCTTGCCGAGGAAGTGGTCGATGCGGAAGATCTGGTCTTCGCGCCACGCCTCGTGCAGCTGATGGTTGAGCGCGATCGCCGATTCGAGGTCGCTGCCGAAGGGCTTCTCGAGCACGATCCGCCGCCAGCCGTTGTCCGCGCGGTTCAGTCCGGCTTCCGCGATGGCAGCCGACGTCTCGGAAAAGAGGTCCGGCGGCAGCGCGAGGTAGAAGGCGGCGTTGCCGGGCAGGTGCTCGTGCAGTTGCTGCATGTCCTCGCTGGTGAGCTCGCCGCGGACGTACTGGACGCGATTGGCGAAGCGCTCCCAGGTCGACTTCGCCAC
>JBFWZE010000002.1:0-6984 GCA_050185685.1 Dehalococcoidia bacterium | reverse complement strand
CGGTAGGCCTTCTCCGCGGAGCGCCAGGCGGAGGTCTGGGTGAAGTCCTCCATCTCGATCATGTTCGAGTGGCTCATGTTCTCGCCGGCGCCTGCGATCCAGACCGGCTTCGTCCGCAGGCTGCGGGCGATCTCCGGGTTCGCGATCAGCACTGCACCGCCGTAGTCCGTGACCAGGCAGCAGTGCAGCAGCGTCAGCGGCCAGGCGATCAGGCGCGCGTTGGCGACGTCTTCGATCGTGATCGGGCCGCCCGCAGGGTTCGTCTCTTTCGAGTACATGATCGCGCGCGGGTTCAGCGTCGCCCACTGCCGCGTGACGACGGCAATGTGCGCGAAGTCCTCCGGCGTCGTCCCGTAGCGGTGGTTGTGCCGCGTCATCGCGTGGGCGTAGTTCGAGGGCGCACCGGTGAGACCGTACGGCGCCGTGAACTGCACCGAGGGCGACCAGACGTCCGGCTGCATACCGCCGCCGCCGCGTCCGCGCCCGCCGTTCGCGCGCGATGACCACCCCGCCTCACCGTGGGTGACGAGGGCGATATCGATGATGCCCGCGTAGATCGCCGCGAGCGCGTGGTGGACGTGCATCTCAAAGCTGCAGCCGCCGACCGCGGTCGTGTCGATGTAGCTCGGGTGAAGGCCGAGGTGCTCGGCGAGCTCCGACGACCAGTTCGCGCCGAAAACACCGTCGATCTTCGAGATCGGGATGCCGGTCTGGTCGCTTACTGCCTTGATCGCCTCGATGTGGAGCTGGAGAGAGGTCTTCGGCGTCGACGGGTAGCCGATCTCTTTCGCCTCAGCAGCGCCGACGATCGCCGCGGCCATGGAGGCGCCGCGCTCCTCCGGTGTGTTGATGATTGTGACCGAATCTGCCGGCATCGTTACTCCTCCACCACGCGCCAGAACGGGATGTGGACGTCCTCGCTGGCAGGCTCGAACTCGACGCGGCACTTGGCGCCGATCTTGATCGTCTCGGGCGCGTTCGGGTCGACGCCGCGGAGCACCGTCAGCATGCGGTCGCCCTCGTTCAGGTCGATGTAGGCGGTGACGAAGGGGACCTCAGCAGTCCAGCCACCGGTGGCGCGGTGCTGCACGGCGAATGTGTGCAGGCGACCCTCACCGCTGCCCTCGATCCACTCGAGCTCTTCAGAGTGGCAGAAGGGGCAGAGCAGCCGCGGGTACCAGTGGACGCGGTTGCAGTTTGTGCAGCGAGGAAGCATCAGCTTGCCCTCCTTTGCCCCTTCCCAGAACACCTTCGTGTGCGGGCTGGGCGATGGAATCGGCTTGTCGTATGGCACCGAGTCACCTCCAACTAACCGGCAGGCACCAGCGGGACTCCCTGTGAACCCGCGGGGACGCAAACGAAGCGTCTTCGGCCGGCGCAGCATAGTCTCGCAGCGAGGCCGCGCGCGGGCAAGTCAGATTTGAAGCGATTGATAGGCTGCGTCAGGCCGCCACGCGTCGCCGGCGCTTGCGCCGGGCCATCCGGCGCTGCAGCAGCGCGACGACTGCCGCCTCGTCGCTGCCGAGGCCTTCGGGCAGGTCCAGCAGCCGGTTCTCAATCTGACCACGAAGCGTATCAGCGAGCGTCCCCTCGAGGAACTCGTCGATCACGTCGGGATGGACGTAGCAGGTGCGACACACGGTCGGCGTATTGCCGAGCTTGCGCGCCACCGAGTCGACCGCGCCCGCCAGTTGCCGCTTTGCCTCCGCCGCCGACTCGAAGGTGTCGAGCTCCTGTAGTGCCGTCGCCGCCAGCAGCGTGCCGGCCCAGGTGCGGAAGTCCTTCGCCGTGAAGTCTTCGCCGGTGATCTCGCGCAGATAGGCGTTGACGTCGGAGGACTCGATGCTGCGCCGCTCGCCCTCCTCGTCGATGTACTGAAAGAGGTGCTGGCCGGGCAGGTCCTGACACTTCTTCACCAGCCGCGCCAGGCGCCGGTCACGCAGCGTAATCGAGTGGTCCTTGCCGCTCTTGCCGCGGAAGTGGAAGCGCACCTCAGAGCCGTTCACCTTGACGTGGCGGTCGCGCATCGTCGTCAGGCCGAAGCTGCCGTTGTCGCGCGCGTACTCCTTGTTGCCGACCCGGATCAGCGTCGTCTCCAGCAGACTGACGACGACGGCCAGCACCTTCTCCTTGCTCACGCCGGGCTTCTTGAGGTCCGCCTCGACGCGCTCGCGGATTTTCGGCAGCGCCGTCGCGAAGGAGATCGTGCGCTCGTACTTCGCCCGGTCGCGCACCTCGCGCCAGCGTGGGTGGTACGTGTACTGCTTCCGGCGGCGGGCGTCCCGGCCGGTGGCCTGGATGTGAGCGTCGGCGACCGGGCTGATCCAGACGTCGGTCCAGGCCGGCGGGATCACCAGCGCCTTGATCCGCGCGAGAGTCTCTGCGTCGCGCACCGGGCGTCCGGCGGCATCGACGTAGCGAAACCCTGTCTTCGTCTTGATGCGGTGGATGCCGGGTGCGTCGTCGGTGAGGTAGGTGAGATCGGGTGCTGGCGGCTTCGTTGTGACTGCGACCATGAGGCCATCGTCCGACGCATGGCGTGACGATCAGGGCAGTTCATGAAGTTCGTTGCGTTAAGGACGCGTTCCGCGATCGGCGTGCTGGGTTGGACGCCCCCTTATGCCCCGGCTTTCAAGCCGGGGTTACCGCCCACGCGGCTTCTCGCTCTCATCTCTACGCCAGCATCAGCGCGAATACGTACTCGAGTCCGTCTTCGAGGTCCATCTGCTTCCCGACCTGCGCGAACCCCAGCTTCGCAGCCAGACCCAGGGACGGAGCGTTCTGAGGCGAAATCGAGAGCAGGAAGCGCTGCACACCGTGCTCCTGCCGCGCCCAGTTCATCATTGCCTGCATCGCCTCGGTTGCGTAGCCGCGGCGGCGGTGTTCCTCGAAGACGGTGTAGCCCAGCTCGGCGCGGCCCTCGTCGTCGGGCGCGCCGTGGAAATTGATGTAGCCGACGACTTCGCGGTTGTCCCGGCGCACCATCGCCCGTAGCAGCCACGGCGCCGACGCCGGGTCCTCGGCGATCTGGCGGGCGCGCCGGTCCATGACGCTGCGCGCGTGTGGTTCCGGCCACGATGCTGGCAGGTGCGCGTCGATCAGCGCTTCGGCGTGGGCGATGCGCCCTTCGAGGGAGGCGGCGAAGAAGTCGAGGCCGAGTAGAACGAGATGCAGGCGCTCCGACTCGATTGCCGGGGCAGCCTGCAGCTCGTGCTCAGCGCTTCGATCAGGCCGAGGGCGCAACCGGGCGGCCCGGCAGGTTGAGGTCGGCCGCCGGGGGAGCCGGGTTCGGCACGCCGTTCATCAGGATGCTCGGCACGAAGGTCGCAAGCTCGTCGACCGTCCACATGCCCGCCTTGGCGATCGTCTTGCCGGCGGACTCCTCGCTCGCCAGCGAGACGTTGCCGCCTGCGACGTGGAAGATCTTGCCGTTAACGTCCCAGGCGGCGTCCGTGCAGAGCCAGACCGTCATCGGCGCAACGTACTCGGCGTCGCGCAGCTCCGGCATGATCGGGCGGCGGATGTCCTGCACCTCGCCGCTCGCAGCGCCGCCGCCACCGGCAACGCCGGCACGCAGGGCGCGCGACTGGTCGGAGACGCTGGCGGTCATGCGCGTGTTGGCGCCGGGGGCGATCGCGTTGCAGGTGACGCCGTAGCGGCCCAGGTCGCGGGCGACGACGCGGGTCAGGCCGGCGATACCCGCCTTCGCGGCCCCGTAGTTCGCCTGCCCCGGGTTGCCGCCGAGGCCGGAGATCGACGAGTAGTTGACGATGCGGCCGTAGCGCTGCTGCCGCATCAGGATCGACGCCGGCTTGATCGTGTTGAAGTGGCCGTTGAGGTGGACGGCGATCACGTCGTCCCACTCCTGCTCGCTCATGTTGAAGATCATGCGGTCGCGGAGGATACCCGCCACGTTGACGACGATGTCGAGGCGGCCCCAGTTATCGAGCGCCGTCTTGATCAGGTTCTCGCCGCCCTCGACCGTCGCGATCGAGTCGAAGTTCGGCACCGCTGTACCACCGGCGGCGCGTATCTCTTCGACGACCTGGGCTGCGGGGCCGTTGTCGGTGCCGCTGCCGTCGAGGCTGACGCCGGGGTCGTTCACGACGACCTTCGCGCCCTCCTGGGCCAGCAACATGGCGACGGCGCGGCCGATGCCACGGCCGGAGCCGGTAACTACTGCGGTGCGTCCATCAAATCGGGCCATCGTTATGCCTTCTCTTCCGTTGCAGCGGGCCGGCCGGGGACATCGAGGTCGGCGGGCGGCGGAGCCGGGTTCGTGGTACCGACCATGAGCCGCGTCGGGACCATCTCGTCGAGCTCGTCGAGGGTCCACATCCCGGGCTTGTAGATGCCCCGCAGCGGCAGCGGGTGGTTCGCCAGCGAGACCGTGCCGCCCGCGACGTTGAAAATCTGGCCGTTGATGTTCCAGGCGAAGTCGCTGGCGAGGAACACGGCCATCGGCGCCACCATCTCCGGGTCGCGCGACATCTGGGCGACGCCGGGAAGGGTCGCCGAGCCGCCGGCCTGGATACCGGCACGGCTGCGGAGCTCGCGTGCCTGGTCGGAGACGCTCTGGGTCATGCGGGTCGCGGCGCCGGGGGCGATCGCGTTGCACGTGACGCCGTAGCGGCCGAGGTCCTTGGCGATGACGCGAGTGAGGCCGGAGATGCCGGCCTTGGCGGCGCCGTAGTTCGCCTGCCCCGCGTTACCGACGAGGCCCGTGGTCGACGTGAAGTTGATGATCCGGCCGCTGCGCTGCTGGCGCATCAGGATCGAGGCCGGCTTGATCGTGTTGAAGTGGCCCTTGAGATGGACGTCGAGAACGGCCTGCCACTCTTCCGGGCTCATGTTGAAGATCATCCGGTCGCGCAGGATACCGGCGACGTTGACGACGATGTCGAGCTTGCCCCAGGTGTCGAGGGCCTGCTTGATCATGTTCTCGCCGCCGACGAGGGTCGCGACGCTGTCGAAGTTGGCGACGGCGGTACCGCCCGCCTTTTCGATCTCCGCAACGACCTCAGCAGCGGGACCGTTGTCGGTGCCGCTGCCGTCGAGGCTGACACCCGGGTCGTTGACGACCACCCGTGCGCCTTCAGCGGCCATAAGCAGGGCGATACCGCGGCCGATGCCGCGGCCGGATCCGGTTACGACGGCAACTTTGCCCTCCAACCATCCTTGAGCCATAAGATCATCTCCTTGTAAGCCGGTACAGTTCCGGACCCGCTAAAGGGGCGTGTGTTTGGAGCGTCGTGCAGTTCCTGCGCCGCAGGCCCTCCCTGAGCCTGCGCCGGCAGAAGTGCGTGCTAGCGCGACGGCAGGATGACCACCGCCGTGCCCGGAGTCGTCTTCATGCCCTCGTCGTTCTTCGGGCGGCCGTCGTCGTCCGCCTTGCCCGTCTCCGTCCAGATGTCGAGCTCGACGACGTGCTCGTTGCCATCCTGGTACTTCTTGGTGATCACACCGCGGCAAATAATGTCCTGGCCGGTGTAGTCCATGCCGCGGTAGGAGCAGCCGTAGCTCTTCACACGCCCGGCGTCACCCGCCCAGTCGTGGAGCAGCTGACCGAGGAATGCGCCCTTGAGCGCGCCGTGGACGATGATGTCCTTCAGGCCCGTGCCGGTGGCGAAGCGCTCGTCGTAGTGGATCTGGTAGAAGTCGCCGGAGCCGGCCGCCCAGTGCACGAGCTGCTGCGTTGTGCAGTGCTTCATCAGCTGCGGGATCTCGTCGCCCTCGTTCACGTCCTGCCAGTAGACCTGTTCTGCCATCGATCCTGTCCTAGTACGCGAGGTTCGTGCCGTACGAGCGGCCGACCACTTCGCCGAGCTGGTTGGTGTAGGTCGTCTCACGGCGCGTGATCACCATCATGCCGAGGCTCGCCTTGCGCTCCGACACGCTGACGACTTTAGTCACCGCGGTGATCGTGTCGCCGGCGCAGATGTCGATGCCGGTGAACTCGAACTCGCTGCCGCCGTTCAGCGACCGCAGCGGCTTGCCATGAGCGCCGAGTTGGGTGCCGGGGCCGCGCACCGGGTTCTTCGGGTTATAGATCGGCGTGCCGAAGTACCCCGGCGGCGCGACGAGGCCGCGGTGGCCTTTGCCCTTCGCGTAGTCCTCGTCGTAGTAGATCTGGTCGACGTGCTGGACGGCGCGGGCGAACATCCGGATGCCGGTGTTGTCGACCTCGAGGATCGTCGGCTCGCTTTCGACGCCGACAGAGGCTCGCATCTCATCTGTGATCAGTGATTCGACTTCTTGCGTCATAAATGTTCCTTTAGCAACGCGCCCGGCGAACGGTGTCCAAGAATACGGGAGGCTTATGAGGCATTCAAGGCCACCGGCCGGAAGCGTCCCGCCTGCAGTTCAACGATCAGCTCCTCGAGGCAGGAGACCGGCCGCAGGAACTCAGTCGCACACTTGCCGATGTCCCCCGGCGAGTGCGAGTCGGAGCTCGCCGAAGCAGGCATGCCGAGGCGGTGACAGAGCTCTGCCGAGAACTGGTTCTCGATCGCCTTGCCGCGGCCGTTGATCACCTCGATGCCGGCGCAGAGAGCATACGCGGGGTTGAGGCAGGCCTTCTCGAGCCCGTGGCGGTAGTCGTCCTCGTGCTTCGCGTCCCAGGGCATCTGGCGGCGGTACGGGTGGGCGGCGATCATCGCGCCGTGTGCTTCCTGAACGTGGCGCGCCAGCTCGTGCCAGCGGTGCATGCCGTAGACGTACTTCTCGAGGCCGAAACAGAGGACGTGGCCGTCTTCCGTGTTGATCTCGACCGCCGGGATCACGAGGAAGTCGTGGCGTTTGCCCAACTCGATCGCGGCGTCGAAGTCCCAGAAGAAGTCGTGCTCGGTGAGGCAGATGCCGTCGATGCCGGCCTGCTTCTCCCGTTCGATCAGTTCGTCCGGGCTGAGCGTCGAATCCCAGGAGAGGCTTTTCGTGTGGGTGTGCAGGTCGATGAGCACGCGGCGATTGTAAGCGGGCTCGCGT
>JBFWZE010000001.1:68002-71660 GCA_050185685.1 Dehalococcoidia bacterium | reverse complement strand
CGCTCAGCTTGCGCTCGAGGCCGGTCAGCTCTTCCTCCCGCCGCTTCCTCATCGCCGCCTGGCTGCCGAACCCACCGAGCGCCTGCACCTCGACGCGCAGTCGTGGCAGCTCTTGCTCGAGCAGCACGGTGTCACGGTCGAGCCCGATGATCTCGGTACGCAGCTCGTCCATGCGTGCGGCCAGGGTCGCCTCGCGCTCGTCCGGCAGCGGCTCCTTGCTCAGACCGGCCCAACCCACCGGGTCGAACCAGGTCTCGCGAACGCTGCCGTTGCGGTTGTACATCGGGCCGGCCGGCGCGAGCTCACCCGCGAAGGGGTCGTGCGTATCGAGGCCCCACAGACCGCGGAAATCCCCGACCCACGGGACGTCCTCATCGATCACCACCGGCGTCCACTCACCCTGCTGACCCGGCCCGATGGTCACACCGTCACCCCGAGCGTAGTCGACAAACGGCACCGAGATCAGGCTGGCGACGCCCTTCGCGAGGCCCTCAGGGTCTCCCTGCCCGAGGACGTCGCGCCAGAAACGGGTGAGGAATCGCGTCAAGGCGCCGAGCGGCTGCAGGAACTTTATGTCGACTGATACGAGGTAGTCCCCGGGCTTGAAGTAGCTGGAGTGGGAGCCGGCGCCGGAGTAGACCACCGGGTGATTGCCGACCTTCGTCAGGTCCGGGTCGTCCCAGCGGCGGCGCAGGTCGTCGCCCTCGAAGTCGTGCGAGGCGTAGGCCACCCAGGCGGGGCGCAGGTCCTCGATGCCGTCCTCGACAAGGTAGACGAAGATCTGCTCCCAGTCTGCCTCGTGGTCGTTGACACCAAAGAAGGATGAGCGCCAGTCGTTCATCGCGTGGAAGAACTGGTAGTTGAGGACCACATAGCCCTCTTCGCGCGTCACGCGGCCGTGGTAGACGTAGCCGGGATGCTCAGCGCGGATCGCCTCGTACTGCCGGTCGGCGGCCCCGGTCGTCCCGCCGGGTACGCGACCGCGCAGGAGCAGCGTGAGGTAGAAGATCGCGTTGACGAAGCGGGCAGCGAGACCAACGCGTGCCAGCCGGCCCCGCGCGGCGAAGTGAGGCCGCGTCTTCGCCCAGTCCCGGTACTCGGCCGCGCCGATAGGCTTCTCGACGAAGCGCAGGGAGAGAAGGCTGTTTGCCTCCTCCTGCCCGTGGCGGACGAGCCCGTTGAGGTCGAGCAGGCCCGCCGGCACCAGCTGCTCCGAGCGGCCGTCCTCACCGCGGCGCCAGAGACTGCAACGGCGGACGTAGCCTTCGACCGCCGTGGGAAAGAACATCTCGCCCGCGGTGTAGGCGACCACCGGCTCGAAGCGCCGCAGCAGCTCCAGGCTCGCGTCGAGCTGAGTGCGGCCAGCAACGCGCGCTTCAGCCATGGGCAGGCCCGCGCCGCTCGAAGGCTTCCTGCACCTCGGTCAGGTTGAGGTAGAAGACCTGGAGGATTGAGAGCGCCATCGTGAAGTAGGTCACCGGCTGGCCGCGATAGAGGGCGATCAGGCTCACGGCAAGCGCGAAGCCGGCCCAGAGCATCGTCATCACCCAGGCCCAGCGCTGCAGCTGCCAGAGGCCCGCCGCGGTGACCAGCCCGAGCGCGATGAAGATGCCGGAGACGATGCCGGGGTCACCGGGCACGTTGTAGGGCGTGCTCGGGTCCTGAGACGCAGCGACCAACTGAAAGGCGAGCGTCGTCGCGTTGAACGCCTGCAGGGCTGCGATAAGCGTGACGCCGACCGGCCGTTTCCCGCCTCGAATTCTTGTGAGAGCCGCCATCGTTCGCCCAGCCTGAGGCGCCACCGCTGCCTCTGACCACACCAGTCTTCGGCATGCCGCGCGCTCGATACGAGGTCGCAACCTGTAGTATTCGAGCACCGAGGCGGCAGCGAGAAGGAGACAGGACGATGGCGTTTCTCAACGACGAACAGAAGGCGCTGGCGAACGAAATCGCCGCGTTGCTGATTGAGCGGGGTGAGAAGGTCGCAGTGGCAGAAGCAACCGCCGGCGGCATCGTCTCGGCGGCGCTGCTCTGGGTACCCGGCGCCTCGCGCTACTACGCCGGCGGCGGCGTCACCTACACGCTCGCGTCACGCATCGCCCTCGCAGGTGTACCCGCGGAGACGCTGGAAAACTACCGCGGCACGACGCCGGAGATGATCGCGACGCTGGCCGAATCGATGCGCCAGCGTCTGAACGCCGACTGGTGCATCTCCGAGTCCGGCCTCGCGGGCCCCACCGGCGGGCGCTCCGGCGCTGCTCCCGGCCGCGTCACGATCGGCGTCGCCGGTCCGGTCAGCCGGACAGAGGTGTTCGAGACCGGCGTTGACGACCGCGAAGCAAACATGATCGACTTCGCGACGAAGGCGCTGCGCTACCTGCGCGACGCCATCGTCGAGGCGAAGGGCTAACGAGGCGCCTTCCCGAATACGTCGGCGTGTGAGGCTGGCGAAAGACTCCCTTAACATCTCTGATCCGCAGTTCAGGTAAGGTCGAAGGAGACCGCACACGAACTGGGGAGAGAGCATGAACACGCCGCGCTTCGGCCAGAACGCCAGACACGACCTCGGCCTGCAATACGACCTGCGAACGCTGATGAACCGCCGCACCGCCTTGCGACTCTTCGGCGGCACAGCCCTCTTCACCCTCGTCGGCTGCAGCTCGGACGACGACCCGGCGGCGACGCCAACGGCCGGCGCGACGACACCCTCGACAAGCGGCAGCGGCAGCATCGCGACTCAGGTGGCGCCGATCCCGACAACCGCGTCGACGCCGATCACGGCATGCACCCAGATCCCCGGCGAGACGGCCGGGCCCTTCCCCGGCAACGGCTCCAACGGCCCGAACGTCCTGACTCAGAGCGGCATCGTCCGCAGCGACATCCGCCAGAGCCTCGGGATCTCGACCAACACTGCGACCGGCGTGCCCCTGGTGACGACCCTGACCCTCGTAGACACGAAGAATGCCTGCAAGCCGCTAGCGAACGCCGCCGTCTACATCTGGCAGTGCGACCAGAAAGGCGGCTACTCGCTCTACTCGCCAGGCGTCACGAACGAGAACTACCTTCGTGGCGTGCAGGTGGCAGACGCGAACGGCGTCGTCAGCTTCACGAGCGTCTTCCCGGCCGCGTATCCAGGACGCTGGCCCCACATCCACTTCGAGGTCTACAACGACCTCGCCTCAGCAACTTCTTCGCGGAACAAGCGCGCCACATCGCAGCTCGCCCTGCCGGAGGACGCCTGCACGACCGTCTTCGCCACGTCCGGCTACGAGCAGAGCCGGGCCACGATGCGGCAGCTGACACTCGCTTCCGACGGCGTTTTCCGCGATGGCTGGGACCTCCAGATGGCGAAGGTCGACGGCAGCGTCGCGAACGGTGTCAGGGCATCGCTGATCGTCGGGCTGTAACCAACCCCAGCTATCGCGCGGTCAGGGCATCGCCGGCAGCGGCGGCATCACACCGAGCTGCTGCAGGAGCCCGGCGAGGTCCCATTCGTCCCAGTGCTCGGCGAGACGTCCATCCGCGACTCGATAGACGTTGATGCCGGTGACCGAGGCTTGCTTGCCCGTCGGCGGCATGCCCATCAGGCCGACCGTATCGGTGGCAGTAGCCGTCCAGCGCACGACCACGCGGCTGTCGGCGCCGAAGATCTCATCGA
>JBFWZE010000001.1:0-67902 GCA_050185685.1 Dehalococcoidia bacterium | reverse complement strand
TAGACGTTGATGCCGGTGACCGAGGCTTGCTTGCCCGTCGGCGGCATGCCCATCAGGCCGACCGTATCGGTGGCAGTAGCCGTCCAGCGCACGACCACGCGGCTGTCGGCGCCGAAGATCTCATCGACCGCGTAGTGAAGATCGGGAAACATGCCGCGATAGAAGGCGATCGCGTCCTTCCACGCCTGGCGGCCGGTCTTGCCGTGCGCGACCGCGTCTTCGGCTACAACGTCATCGACGACGGCGACGTTGCCGCCATTCCAGCCCTCGTCCCAGAGCCGCCTGACCAGTTCGATACCAGCTTCGTTCGCCATCGTTCTCCCTCGTTCCGTATTTCATCCGAAAGAACCTCGGATTAATTTGGTACACTACCGGCCATGAGCGAGTCCGTCAAGCGGCGCGCCTACGATTCGTCCCGCCGCCAGGCCGCGGCCCTGCAGCGGCGGCTGGCGATGCTCGATGCCGCCCGCCGCCTCTTCAGCGAGAAGGGTTATGCCGGCACGACGATGAGCGACATCGCCGAGGCCGCGTCCGTCGCCGTCGATACGCTCTACGCCTCCGTAGGGACGAAGGCGGAGCTGTTCTCGCTGCTCCTGGAAACGGCGCTCTCCGGCACCGCCGAGGCGATCCCGGTCGAGCGGCGCAATTACGTCGCCGTCATCCGAGCCGAGCCGGACCCGCGACGCAAGCTCGACATCTACGCCTCGGTGGTCACGCAGATCTGGGGCCGCATGGCGCCACTCCTCCACGTCCTGCAAACCGGCGCTGCGAATGACCCCGCACTTGCCCAGATCTGGGACGACTTCCTCAACCGCCGCGCCGACAACCTCTACCTCCTCGTCGATGAGCTGGAGCCGCACGGCCACCTCCGCCCGGGTTTGAGCGCCGACGAAGCCGCCGATACGGCGTGGGCGGTCAGCTCAACCGAGGTCTACGTGCTCCTCACCCGCGTCCGCGGCTGGCCGGCGGAACGCTACCAGGAATGGCTCGCCGAGAGCTTCAAGCGCCTGCTCCTGGCAGACGCGGCCCCGCCCGGGACCTGAGGCCACAACAAGCCGGACGGCGGACGGGAAGGGCGCAATGGCTCTCGCTGCCGGCCACCACGACGCGGCAAGCTCTGCACATGGCATGCGAAAAGCGAACACACGAGATCGGTCGCAGAGGGCTCCTCTTCGCAATAAAGGCGATCCACTCTGCCGCGTTCTTCGTGATCCAGACGGCGATCGTCTATCTGCTGTACAAGGGCCTCCGCCGCGAGTCCGACGCGCACGCCGCCGCGGCAGCCGCGATCGCCTGTGGCGAAAGCGCCATCTACGCCGCTAACGGCTTCCGCTGCCCGTTGACCGCCATCGCCGAGGACCTCGGCGACAAGCACGGCCAGGTCACCGACATCTTTCTGCCGAAGTGGCTCGCCGACAACATCGCGAATATCTACACTCCCGTGCTGGTCGTAAGCCTGCTGCTCCATGTTCGAAACCTGCGCGATCGCCGGCGCTCCAGCAGCAACAAGGCCGCCGCGCTCGACCTGTAGCCAGACACCCGCTGCACCGGGCTGCTTTCGTGGCTGATGACAACAGCAGCCCTTCGCCAAATCTGCTAGATTCTGCGGCGGCAGCTTGCCGGAGCGGCGCTTTGCCCGGAGCGAAGCGTCCCTGCCAGTCATAGAAGGGGTGCGATTTCCTATGCCCAAGATCATTCCTGTCGACTTTTCCCAATTCAAGCCGACCGAGTTCCACAGCCAGTGGGTCGGCACGGAAGAGACCGGCATCAACGGCTGCTTCCTGATCGTGACGCGCGTCCCCCCGGGCACCGGCACGTCGGCCGTCCACACCCACCTGGGCGACCAGTTCTACTTCATCTTCGATGGCGACATGAACCTCCAGCTCGCCGACCAGGTCCTCAAGGCGACGAAGGACGACCTGATCTACATCCCGACGGCGGTGCCGCACAAGAACTTCAACACCAGCGACAGGGACGAGATCCACTGGGAGTTCATCGTCCCCGGCGCCTTCCCCGGTCTCGCCCGCAGCTACCGCGCGCAGTGGCCGGAGTTCGAGCTCAAAGAAGCGGTGAACGACCACTACGTCCGCCACCTCGACCGCACGAAATTCGACAAGTTCGAGACCTCCCACGTGACGATGGCGAGCTACGCGACCGGCAGCCACCACTGCCGCATCGACATCGTCAACGTGCCCGCGGGCAAGGGGGGCGGCGACATCTACGTCACGCCCTACGACGAGGTCTTCTACACGATGACCGGCGAGCAGGTCTTCACGATCGGCCGCGAGCGTCACACGATCGCACCGAACACCTACGTCTTCGTCGAGGCGGGTGTCCCCCACACCTTCCTCAACACCAGCAACGAGGCGGCGACCCACATCCAGGTCCAGGTCCCCGAAGGCCCCCGCACCGACATGACGATCCCGGTGCGAATGGACTAGTCTCGTCCCCAGTAGTCCTCGTGACGATATGATGCCGGGGTGGCGCCTGATCTCAGACTGCTAGTCCTCCGATTCGCCGTGATCGGCGTTTCGGTGAACGCCTTCCTCGGCATCATCACGTTCCTGGACGCGGACCCGTTTGGCCCGGCCGACGTCCAGGTCTTGCTGACCGCTGTTGCGTTCTCGCTCTGCAGCATCGGCCTCATGCCCCCAATCCAGGCGTGGAGCAAGGTTCGCATCGAAGGGCTTCCGGTCATCCCCGGCGCGGCTGCCGCTGCCACGGTCAGCGCGACGCTCCTGGGCATCATCATTCTCTGGTCCGAAGAGGACGGCGACGGGGCGGTCAACGCGCTCGCGAGCCTGGTCATTCTGGCGATTGGGCTCTCGCATCTCTGCCTGCTCGGTCTCGCACGGCCCACCGCACCCGGCCTGGCAGCGATGGGTCTCACGGCCCTGCTCGGTGCGCAGCTCCTCATCGGCGTATGGACCGACGTCGAGCCGGAATGGCGGCTGCTCGGTGTCACAACGATCCTGCTGCTCTCAACCAGTGTCCTGGTTCCCGTCCTGCAGTGGGCGTCTCGCGGAAGCACTCGCCTGACGCCACTGGCGGTACGCTTCTGTCCCTTCTGCGGCAGCGAGCTCGGCGAGGGCGTTAGCACGCACTGCAACAGCTGCGGCGGCAGCTTCCACGTCACGGCAGCGACGTAGCCTCAGGGTTTCGACGGGACAGGCAAGGCCGTCAGCCCTTCTTCAGGACCTCATTCATGCTGCCGGAGCGGAAGCCGGCGAGGTCGAGAGTCACATAGGCGAAGCCGAGCTGCTTGAAGCGCTCGACCACCGACTGGCGTCGGCCGTTGCGCATCAGCACCGCCATGCCGCTCTCGTCGAGCTCGATGCGGGCGACGGAGCCGTGGTGACGGACGCGCAGCTCGCGCAGGCCGAGTGAGCGCAGGAACGCCTCCGCAGCCTCGATCTGGTCCAGCGCTTCGATCGTCACCGGCGAGCCGTAGGGGATGCGCGATGAAAGGCAGGCCATTGCCGGCTTGTCCCAGGTCGGCAGGCCGCGCTCGCGGGATAGCTCCCGGATTTCCGCCTTCGTCAGGTCCGCCTCGATCAGGGGGCTGCGCACGCCGTGACCGGAGGCAGCACGACGCCCGGGGCGGTGGTCGCCGAGGTCGTCGAGGTTGGCGCCGTCGCAGACGTTGTCGAAGCCGTCGATTGCCAGCAGCTGGTCGAGCAGCGAATAGAGCTCGTCTTTGCAGAAGAAGCACCGCTCCGGTGAGTTCTCGACGTAGCCCTCGCGCTCCATCTCGTGCGTCTCGATCAGGCGGTGCTCGATGCCGATCGACGCGGCCAACTCCTTCGCCTCTGCCAGCTCCGAGGCCGCCAGCGAGGGCGATACGCCGGTCACCGCGATCGCCTTCGAGCCGAGCGCGTCGTGGGCGGCAGCGGCGACAAAGGTGCTATCGACGCCGCCGGAGAAGGCAACGACGACTGAGCCCATCTCGCGCAGGATCGCGTCGAGGCGCTCTCGTTTCGCGATGAGTTCAGGGGTCATGGCCAGACTATAGCACCGCCTCGTGAGCTCCCGGCCGAGACGCCGTGTCACAAATTCGCCCCATTTACGGTCACTTTGTCGAACGGGCACCTGGCCGATCGACGTCCAGGTAGAACCAGAAGCCGAGCGAAGGAGACCGGACAATGCTCAACCATCCACCTGCTCTTCTACCCGAGGGCCGCCAGACATCGATCGAGGAGACCAAGAGCCTCAAACCGCTGACCACGGGCTGGCTGGCAAGCGGCTGGGCAGTCATCGCCGCGCGTCATGCGGAGACCGCGCTGCAACAAGACTGTCGTGTCGAACACCCTCCATGCCTTGCGCAGCCTCGTCGACAACATCCACGGGTGGTCCTGCCGCTGGCGGTGAGGAAGGCACGGCGTTTGTTCGAAGACGCCATGAACGCCAACCTGGAGCTCGTCGAGTCGTCTCCCGGCTTTGACCGATGTAGATGGACCTGCGACTCCCGCAGATAGCAGATGTAATCAGATACTTCTCAACGTTTGGAGAATAAGAAGGGCAAGCCCCATAGGCTGAGGAAAAGGAGGGCTTTATGGACCTTTTGACTCTGCTTCTCATCATCCTCGTTGTGCTCCTTGTCCTCGGGGCGGTTGGCTACGGTGGCCGCGGTCGCTGGGGGCGCTGGTAGTCGAACGTAGACTCGACCTGACGCAGGGCCCAGGACGTTCCGGAGCCCTGCGTCTCCTATATGCGTCGCCGTCAGGAGCTTCCCTAGTTGCAGGCAATGGCGCCCGGGTCGAAACTGGATCGGGATGATCGATCGTTCGAAGCTCTCTGCCGACCCTGCCACCGCCGGCGCCGACCACCGCTCCTGGGGCCTGTATCCCCACATCGGTGCACAGGACGTGACCGTCGTAGCAGGACGGGATGACACCGAGGGCCTCTTTGCCGGCCACGGACCGCTCCTGCCCTACGGCCTCGGACGCAGCTACGGCGACTCCTGCCTCAACGAGGGCGGCACACTGCTCGACACCTCGAGCCTGCGGCGGTTCATCAGCTTCGACGAGCTGACGGGGACGCTGCGCTGCGAGGCGGGCGTCACGCTGGGAGACATCCTCGAGCTCGGCATTCCGCGCGGCTGGTTCCTGCCGACCTCGCCCGGGACGAAGTTCGTCACCGTCGGCGGCGCGATCGCGAACGACGTGCACGGCAAGAACCACCACGTCGCCGGCACCTTCGGCCGCCATGTCACCCAGCTCGAGTTGCTGCGGTCGAACGGCGAGCGGCTCGTCTGTTCACCGTCGAAGAACCGAGAGCTCTTCCAGGCGACGATCGGCGGCCTCGGCCTCACCGGCCTGATCCTCTGGGCCGAGATCCGCCTGCGCAAAGTCGACGGCCCCTTCATCGATATGGAGTCGATCCGGTTCAGCAACCTCAGCGAGTTCTTCGAGATCGAGGCTGAATCGGAGGAGCACTACGAGTTCACGATGTCGTTCGTCGATGCCGCCACGACCGGCAAGGCAGCGGGACGCGGCCTCTTCATGCGCGGCAACCACGCGTGGCAGAAGCACATCCCCGGCAAGAGCGGCGTCTCCCGCCAGCGCCTCAACTTCCCCGTGATGGCGCCCGGCTTCCTGCTCAACAAGCTGAGCGTGACGCTTGTGAACAACCTGCTCTACTACAAGCAGCCGGCGAAGCGGGTCAGCGCGACCGTGCCCTTCGACCCTTTCTTCTACCCGCTCGATAGCATCGGCAACTGGAACCGCATGTACGGCACGCGCGGCTTCATCCAGCACCAGTGCGTCGTCCCGCCAGAGCACGGCGCCGACGCGATGTACGAGCTCTTCGACCTGATCGCGTCGAGCGGCGAGGCGGCGATGCTCGCGGTGCTCAAAAAGTTCGGCGAGCTCGAATCGCCCGGCATACTCTCGTTCCCGCGTCCCGGCCTCACGCTCGCGCTCGACTTCCCGATGAAGGGCGCGCGGACGCTCGACCTTTGCGACCGCATGGACGAGGTCGTCCTCAAATACGGCGGCGCCATCTACCCGGCGAAAGACGCCCGCATGGCACCGGCGACGTTCAAAGCGAGCTTCCCGCGCTGGCAGGAGTTCTCGAAGTACGTCGACCCGCGCTTCTCATCCAGCTTCTGGCGCCGCGTGACCGCAGGCGAGCCCGCCGCCAGCTCAGGAGAAATGACACCCACTTGAAGATCCTCATCCTTGGCGCCACCTCGGCGATTGCTCAGGAAACCGCAAAATGCTTCGCCGGCGACGGCGCTGACCTCATCCTCGTCGGCCGCAACGCCGAGCGCCTCACCCAGGTCGGCGATGACCTGAAAGTGCGCGGCGCTCACCAGGTAGCGTCGATCGTCGCCGACCTCGCCGACCTCAGCACTCACGAATCGTTGATCACCGAGGCAGCAGAGAAGTTCGGCGGCCTCGATGCCGTCCTCCTCGCCTACGGCACCCTCGGCGACCAGCCGAAGTCGGAGGCGGACGTCAACGAGATGCTGCGCCAGATGAACACGAACGCCCTGAGCTGGATGTCGCTGCTGACGATCCTCGGCAACTACTTCGAGCAGAAGCGCGGCGGCTGCATCTGCGTCATTTCGTCGGTCGCCGGCGAGCGCGGCCGCGGCAGCAACTACGTCTACGGCTCGGCGAAGGCCGCGGTCACCGCGTTCACAAGCGGCCTGCGCGCCCGCCTGAGCAAGGTCGGCGTCTCCGTCGTCACGATCAAGCCCGGCTTCGTCGACACGCCGATGACGGTGCACGTGAAGAAGGGCCCGCTGATGGCGAAGCCCGACAAGGTCGGTCGCCGTATCTACGAGGCGATGCTCAAGGGCGAGGACGTCGTATACGTGCCGTGGTTCTGGGCGCCGATCATGCAAATCATCCGCAGCGTCCCCGAGCGCGTCTTCAAGAAGACGAAGCTGTAGGAACTCATGGCCAGCTGAAAGTCTCGAATGGCCAGCGCACCAGCAGGTGGCTACCGTCGGCGTTGAAGGTCAGCGCTGGCGGCGTTGGGCCCTTTAGCCCTGTCGCCAGCGTCCGCGTCAATCCCGTGGTCGCATCGACGATGAGGACCTCATAAGTATGCTCCGGCGCAAACGGAGTACCGGGGCGGGCTCGGTTCAGCGCCTCAACCGTCGCGGCGTTGCAGGGTGGCTGCCCTGGCGTGCAGGGTACCGGGCCGCCAACTCCGTGAGGCGCGCAATTGCAACCGCTTTGCCGTTGCTGGACAGCACGGTGCGGGCATCTTGGCGCAGGTTCTCCTTCACTCCGGCGCCCGCGATAGGCAGGTCGATGCAGGCCACACGGGCCGACTCTCGATAGATCGCTACACCGGGGCAGTCGGTCGCGCCGGCGAGGACGGTGACGAAGGTGTCATTCTGGCGCTGCACCGGCGGCGGCTCCGGGCAAGGCATCGGGTAGCCGTTGCCGTTGGTCTCAAAGGTGCCGGCGAGCGTGGCGACGACGCGCTGCTCCACAACGGAATAGACCGAGACGTTGCTGCCTCCCGCAGAAGTTCCAACGATGTAGCTGCCGGATGAGTCGAGACAGGCAGGCCAGCGGAGCGCCGTCAGCGTCATTCTCGAACCGGAAACAGCGTCTTCGAGTACCGCCTCGCCGCTGGAAGCGCGATGGACGAGGCGGTTGTCTGGCGTCCAGCTCGGGCGGACGCTGCTCTCAGTGGAGCCACGGGAGAGCAGACGTGTCGTCCCGCCCTCCAGGTCGCTGAGGAAGATGCGGCCCTGCTGCACCAACTCCGAGAACACCACGAAACGGCCGTCGTGCGACCACAGCGGCCCGAAGCGCCCGTCGCAGCCGCCGCAGTGGACGAGGCCGCTCTGCAGGAGCCGCCGTTCATCAGTGTGGCGGTTGAGCACCCATTGGTCCCAGGTAGAAAAGGTCCGGCCGTCCATGCTGACATCGGCCGCAGGTACGGAATAGAGCATCCATGTGCCACTGATATCAGGCGACACGCCTGGACCACAGCTCGGGACGCCCGGGTAAGTGAGGCCGATGACCACCGCCGAGCCGTTGATGACCTCACAGGTAAAGGTGTGCGCGTTCACCACGGGCGGCGTGACTTCACGGCCGCCGAAGTCGTACGTTTTGAGTGCAGGTGCGTCAAAGACGGTGATCAAATCGCCGGGACCAAATTCCGCGCTGGCCTGCGGCTGCGTGGCGGGGATCATCGATCGGCTGCCGCTGCGGACGTCGAAGAGTGCGATGCCCGCAGGCGCCAGTGGCGCGGGCGTTGCCGTAGCTACGACTACCCGATGCGAGGTCGCTGTCAGCTCCGCCTCGGCGGTCGGCGATGTGCCCTCGGGCTCGTCGATATCGCTCCTGCAGGCCACGAGAAGCACGGTGAGGGCGCAGATCGATGCGATCAGGACTACGCGACGATTCATGATTGAAGGCTACCAGCGAGCATGCGCCAAGGGCTGACAAACGGCTAGCCTTCAGCTATCGATACCGATATTCGCGCGGGCGACTCCTAGTGGAAGTGGAAGGGGACCTCGACGACGACCGTGTTCGGGCGGTCCATGAGCTCCTTCTTGAGCTTCGAGGCGAGCTGGTTGTGGAGGATGCGCTGCCAGGAGCGCTTCGTGAGGAACTCCGGCAGGACGACCGTCACCATGTGGTTCGGCTGCGTCCGGTCCATGCCCTCGATGTAGGCCATGATCGGCTCGATGAGAGAACGGTATGGCGATTCCACGATCACCAGCGGCACGTCCGGAATGTTGTCATCCCAGGCCCTGCGCAGCTCCTCGGCGTTCTCGCGCTCGTCGGTGACGTGGATCGCCACGGCGTTCTCCGAGAGCGTACGCGCGTAGGCAATCGTGCGCAGCACTGAGCGGTCGATCGTCTCAACCGGGACGACGACGGTCTGAGGGCGGCCCGCCGAGGCGAAGTAGAACTGCTCCGCGACGCCGCCATCGCTGTCGAGTCCGTAGCCGAGCTGACGCTGGGCATCTTCGTAGTGGTTCTTGATGCCGTACAGGATCAGGGCAAGCAAGCCCATGAAGAGCATCGACAGCCAGGCGCCGTCGACAAACTTCGTCGCCCCGATGATTACGGCGACCACACCCGTGGCCACGGCGCCGACGCCGTTGACGATCATCGCCCCGCGCCAGCCGGGCTCACGGTTACGTCGCCAGTGGACCACCATGCCTGCCTGCGAGAACGTGAAGGCGGTGAACACACCAACGGCGTACAGCGGGATTAGCTTGTGGGTGTCGGCGCTGAAGATCACGAGCAGGACTGACGAGAGGACACCGACGACGAGGATACCGTTCGAGTAACCCAGGCGGTCACCGCGGAACGCGAACTGGCTCGGCATGACTTTGTCGCGCGCCATCACAGACGCGGCCGTCGGCAGACCGGAGAAGCAGGTATTTGCCGCGAGGATCAGGATCAGGGCGGTCGCAGCCTGCACCATGTAGAAGAGGATGTTGCCCTCGCCGAAGACCGCCTCGGCTACCTGCGCCACAACCGTCTTGTCGTGCGAGGGGATGACCTCGATTTCGTGGGCGAGCACGGTGATGCCGATGAAGAATGAGCAGAGGAGCACTGCCATCCATACGAGGGTGGTAGCGGCGTTCTTTGCCTCCGGCGGCTTGAAGTAGGGCACACCGTTCGCAATCGCCTCGATACCGGTCAGCGCGGAAGCACCTGAGGAGAACGCCCGCAGCAGCAGAATCGGGCCGAGGCTGGCGACGGCGAGGGGTGCCTCGTCGTGGGTTGCATGCAGCTCGTCGCCGAGGACGAAGACGCGGAAGAGGCCGAAGCCAATCATCCCGGCAAAGGTGAAGAGGAAGAAGTAGGTCGGGATCGCGAAGATGGTGCCGGACTCACGTACGCCGCGGAGGTTTCCCAGCGTCAGCAGCGCGACGAAGAAGACCGCCAGCTCGATTTTGTAGTCGTAGACCTCAGGGAAGGCCGATGTGACTGCAGCGACGCCGGCAGCGGTCGATACCGCCACGGTCAGAATGTAGTCGACGAACAGGGCAGAGCCGGCAATCAGGCTCGACGCAACGCCGAGGTTCTCTTTCGCGACGATGTAGGCGCCGCCACCGTTGGGGTACGCCTTGATCGTCTGCCGGTACGACGTGGCAACAATCGCCGCGAGGACGCCGATCGCGAGGGCAATCTCGATCGAGTAGACCAGCGCACCGGTGCCGGCCAGGACGAGGATAAGGAGGATCTCCTCCGTCGCATAGGCGGATGAAGACAGGTTGTCCGAGGAGAAGATGGCGAGCGCTTTGGTCTTGCTCAGTCGCTCGTGGCTCAGCTCAGAGCTGGCGAGCGGCTTACCGATCAGGATTCCGCGCGTCTTGTCCCAGAAACGTCCGAGCTTCGTGTCGGCGGCCAGGACCTCTCGGGTCGCTTCGTACTCGCCGGCACGGACGCGACGGAGCTTGGGGTTACGTGTGATCCGGACGAAGCGCGTGCCGGGCTTGCTACCCCGGATCGTCGGATTCAGCTCCGGTTCGATCGGGGAGGTTTCCTGGTTCTCGCCTCGCTGGCGGCTGACACGCACGATCCGGGGTTCACCCGTGCCGTTGCTGCCAGTACCGCTTGCTTTTGTCTCGTCCGGGGTATCGCCGTCTGTTGGACTCATAAACTCGACTATCCTAGCCCGCCGTTACGGTATGCGCCGGACATGCATGTCGAGTGTACTCCTCCTGCTCCTGAGCAGCGATTAGATGAAGTAAGGAACTCGTAAACAAGCGCGCCTCGGGATAACCGGGCGCGCTTGTTCGAGAGACTAGACGCGAGTGCTAGGCAGTGACCGGGTCCTTCGGCGGCGGCGCGAAGCCGTGGCCCCAGATGCTTGCGTCCTTGTAGTACTGCACCTGCCAGTCGTTGTCGTCGACGTGGCGGCCGCCCCAGCCGTACTCGACGTTAAACCCGGAGGGCGTCTGCATGTAGAAGCTGAACATGTGGTCGTTGGTGTGGCGGCCGAGCTTGCCGGCGCTGATGCCCTTCTCGTTGATCATGTCGTAGGTGATGCCGACGTCGTCGATCGACTTCAGCTCGAGCATGAAGTGGTTGAGGCGCTTGCGGCCGGCGCCGCCGAGGGTCGCCGGACCGGCACCGGGGTTGAGCGGCCCGCCGAAGGCAATCGAGTGGTGGCGCTCGTTCGCGTGGAAGAAGGCGACGCGCATCTCCATCGGGCCGAAGCTGAGGTCGATGTAGTCGCTGATCTTCAAGCCGAGGAGGTCACGGTAGAAGTGCATGCATTCGCCGAGGTCCGGCACGCCGACGACGATGTGGCCGAGGCCCATGTTGCCGTTGTTGCCGGTCTCAAAGCCGGTGATGCCGCGCGGCGAGTTGAACGGCCGCACCTTGTCGAGGTACGGGCCGTAGAAGACCTCGGTCGCGAGGCCCGCCGGGTCGGTGAACTTGATCAGTCCGATGACGTTGCGGGCGCGCAGATCGTCCGGCGTGCCCTCGGTGACCTCGACGCCGTTCGCGCGCAGGGTAGCGGCGACGTCGCGAAGGTTCTCTTCGTCCTTGACCTCCCAGCCCGTGAAGACAAGGTCGTCCTCACCACTCGGGTGCAGAATGAAGCGGTAGGAGTACTGGTCCATGCGCAGGCGCATCGAGCCATCCTCCTCGCGCTGGGCAATTTCGAGGCCCAGGACGTTGGTGACGTAGTCGCTCCACGCGTCAAGGTCGCTGACGCCAATGCCGAGGTAACCGAGTTGCGTTACTCCCATGAGACCTTCCTCCAATGAGTTGCGCGGGACGTGCCTCATATCGAGGCGAGGCCATCTTAGCGACATTGAGAAGACTTTGGGAGGTCGCAGTAGCGGTCAATCGGTCGTAGTGCTCAAAGAAATGCTATAACTCTGAAGCTCCCCCGCGTTGTTTCACCTCAGGAGGAATCAATTGACCGCTGCTCCGATTACGGCAGAGAGCACCAAGAAGCTCGTAAAGACTAAAGACTTCACGATTGAGTACTACGAGGCCGGGCAGGGACACCCGGTAATCATGCTCCACGGCACCGGCGCCGGCGCCACGGGCTGGAGCAACTTCTACCCGAACATTGGCCCTCTCTCCGAGAAGTACCGCGCAATCGCGATGACGTTCCCCGGCTGGGGCGACTCCAGCGAGTTCGACCCCACCACGGAGCCGCGCACCAAGGCAAACGCCCGCGCCGTCGTTCAGCTGATGGATGAGCTCGGCCTCGAGAAGGCAGCCCTCGTCGGCAACTCGATGGGCGGTATGTGCGTCGAGCAGTTCGCCGTCGACTACCCGGACCGCATCTCCCACTTCATCACGATGGGCGCTCCCGCCCCGGGCCCGAACGGCTTCCAGGTCGGTGGCTGGAGCGAAGGCATGCAGGTCCTGCGTGAGACGTACGCCGACCCGTCGCCGGAGAACTTCCGCAAGCTGGTCCGCGTCATGGTCTACGACAGCTCCTTCGTCACGGACGAGCTGGTCAAGGCGCGCTCCGACGCCGCGCTGAAGAACCGCACCCACCTGACGAACTGGATGAAGCCCGCGGACGGTGGCTTCCCGGCCTCGCTCACCGAGCAGCTGATGAAGGTCACCACCCCGGCTCTGATCATCCAGGGACGCGACGACCGCACCGTGCCGATGGAGGGCAGCATCCGCCTCCTGAGCATGCTGCCGAACTCCACCCTGGTGGTCTTCAACCACTGCGGCCACTGGGCCCAGATCGAGCACGCCGACGAGTTCAACAAGCTCGTCGACCTCTTCATCTCGACCCACTAACGCGCGCAGCGACGCTCAACAGCAAGAAGGGCCGCGGGTTTCGATTCGCGGCCCTTTCTTCTTTCTCACACGGCCGGTATTGGCATGCTCCTGCAAGGCGCCGCGGCCGCGATGCTTGGCAGCACAAGTCTGTGGCGCCCAACATGAGATCACGACACGAAGCATTCGGCGGTACTCGATGGCAGCGGACAACGGCCCCGCATTCCTCTTCGACCTCGACGGCACCCTGGTCGACAGCGTGTACCAGCATGTCCTCGCCTGGCGCGAAGCCCTCGAGAGCGTGGACATCCAGCTCGCGGTGTGGCGCATCCATCGCCGCATCGGCATGAGTGGCGGTCTGCTGGTGAACGCGCTGCTGCGGGAGACAGGCCGGCCCGTGAACAGCGAAGAAGTCGCCCGCATTCACCAGATCCACACCGAGGCCTACGCCCGCATGCTGCCGCAGGTGCGGCCGCTCCCCGGCGCGCGTGAGCTCCTGCATACGCTGACCGCCTACGGTGTGCCGTGGGCAATCGCGACCAGCGGACGCCGAGAAGTCGCCCAGCCCGTCCTCGACTTGCTCGAGCTTCCGGCCGAGACGCCGATCATCACACGCACCGAGGTCGCCCACGCGAAGCCGGACCCGGACCTCTTCCTTGCCGCGGCACAGCGCCTCGGCGTCGACATCGAAGGCTCGGTGGTCGTCGGCGACAGCGTCTGGGACCTCCTGGCGGCGCGGCGGGCCCGGGCGCTCAGCGTTGGACTGCTCTCCGGCGGTTACGGCCGCAGTGAGCTCGAGGTCGCCGGCGCCTACCGGGTCTACGACGACCCGTCAGACCTCCTCGAGCACCTCGACGAGGTCGGAGTGCGCGGCGCGGTCTAGAGTGCCTCGTTATCGGCTCGCAACCAGGAGCCTGCGGAAGCCGCGACACCAGTGGTACGCGCAAGGTCGATGTCGTCGCAGGGGCGAATGAACGCGATGCGCCCGTTGCCGACGACGATTTTCTCCATCAGCCCGTTGATCTGAACAACGTCCTCGTCCGAGAGATGCCGGGAGAACGTCCGGTTGTACGCGTTGACGAACACCGTCGCCGCTTTCTCGAACAACGCCGCGCCCTTATCGGTGATCACGGCGAAGACCCCGCGGCGGTCGGCATCGAACACCTCGCGCCGTACACAACCGTCGGATTCGAGCCCGGCGATCAGGCGGCTGACGCGGCCCTTGCTCAGGAGCAGCATCTCAGCGACGTCCTGCATCCGCATGCGCCGGTCCTCGCGGTAGTACAGCCAGGCGAGCACCTCGAACTCGGGCAGCGTGAGGTCGGCGGCGCCATCGAGCACATCCTCGACCTCGTCGATCACGACCTTGTAGGCCTGGAGAAACACCATCCAGGCGTGCTGCCGTTCGAGCGGTACCTCGTTGAACACTTCTGTTGCCCGATGGCTGTCTGATGCCATTCCTGCCGCTCCTTTTGCGTCGTCCCTCTGATTTTACAAACTTTCCGGCCGCCCCTAGTGACTAGGAAAGTAAGAGGTGTACTTTCCTCGGGAAATAACTCATCAGCTACACAAATTCAATTACTTCATATGCAAATGGCTCGTGCGCTCAAGAAACCATCTCGAGGCACGCAGGGAACGACAGGAGAGAGGGAATGAGCTCCTATTGGGACCGCATCATGCAAGATCGGCTCACTCGACGGCGCACGCTCGGCATGGCGGCGGGCGCGGGGCTCGCTGCTGTCCTCGCGGCCTGCAGCAATGACGACGATGAAGGCGGCGGAAATGGTGGCAGCGCCGGCGGCGGCACACCGGCCTCCACGCAGCAGCGCGGCAGCTTTTCACCGAGCAGCGGTACGCCGCAGCCCGGCGGGACCTTCGTCTGGACCTGGCCGACGAGCGCCAACTTCAACCCGGTCTCGAACTGGAGCGAAGGAACCTGGCTCGGCGGCGCCCACGTGTTCGACCGCCCGCTGACCTCGCGCGAAGACGAGCGCCGCTACGTCCTCGAAGCGATGGAGAGCATCGAGACGCCGGACGCGATGACCGTCGTCATGAAGCTGAAGGCGAACCAGGTCTTCCACAACTTCGCCCCGGTCAACGGCCGGGCACTCAAGGGCTCTGACATCGTCGCCAGTCAGAAGTACATCAGCGATCTGCCCCAGGCGTTCGACAAGGTCTTCCAGGGGCAGTTCCTCGACCGCGCCGAGTCAGCCGATGACCGGACGGTGACCTACAAGCTGAAGAAGCCGAACGCCTACCTCTACAGCCAGAACATGCTCGGCAGCGGCACCGGCCAGCCGATCATGGCGCCAGAGACCTTCGACGGCCTCGACACGGGAAAGCAGATTGGCACCGGCCCCTACTACTTGGAGAGCTCACAGCTGGGTCTGAGCTACATCTACAAGAAGTTCGACAAGTTCCGCGAAGCTTCGAAGGGTCTCCCCTACATCGCCGAGCGTCAGGCGAAGGTACTGCCCGACAACGCAGCCCAGGAGGCAGCCTTCCGAGGCGGCCAGATCGACCGCTGGGGCCTGGCAACGCCGACGCAGGTCAAGACGATCCCGAAGGACATGGGCGACAAGGCTCGACTGATCAGCCTTCCCGGGCTCGAGAACTTCTTCTGGCACATGAACATGGAACGCAACTACCCCTGGCAGACAGACGTCAGGGTGCGCGAAGCGTTCTGGCGTCTGACGAACCGCCAGCAAATGCTCGATCTCGCGGTGGACTCGCTCGGGGTGCTGCCGGTGGGCGTGCTGCCCGCGGGCCTGAAGGCGTACCAGCTCCAGAACAGCGACGTCGAGCAGTACTACAAGGAAGACGTCCAGAAGGCGACGCAGCTCCTCTCCGCCGCGAACTTCGACACGAGCAAGGAGTTCGACTGCATGGGCAGCCTGGCATCTGGCACGAACGACGCCGCGGCGCAGGTCTGGAAGCAGCAGCTCTCACGCGCCGGCATCAAGATCAGCATCTCGAACGTGATTGGCGCCGACCTCTTCCAGCGCTGGTCGGACAACAACTGGGTGCTGATGGTGCAGAGCTCGCCCGGCAGCGACACACCGGGGCAGGCGCTGCGTAACCAGCACAGCGCCGGCTGGTCGGACGTCTACCGCCGGTTCGCCCTGCACGACTCCGAGATCGACAAGCTCATCGAGAAGTCGGAAGAAACCACCAACTTCGAGGAGAACGTGAAGCTCGTGAAGCAGGTGCAGATGCTCTGCATTCAGAAGTTCACGTCCTCGTACCAGATCCTGACCGCCAACACGAACACCCTGCTGAGCGGCAGGACGCAGAACTTCGAACAGACCACCGTCGCGCCGTCATACTGGCTCGACATGTGGCTCAAGCAGGGCTAGGCGCGTTGCCGGCCGACAACAAGGGAGACCATACGTGACACTACAACTGAACCAGCCGAAAGACTTCCTGCGCTTCGTGGATGGCGAGAAGGCGGTCGTCGACCGGCGTATCTTCACCGACCCCGACATCTACCAGGTCGAGCTAGAGCGCATCTTCGCGCGCGCATGGAACTTCATGTGCCACGACAGCCAGATCCCGAACCCCGGCGACTTCTTCATGACCTTCATCGGCGAAGACCGCGTCATCGTCGTTCGCGACAACGACATGCAGCCGCAGGTGCTGATCAACAGCTGCCGTCACCGAGGCAATGCCGTCTGCCGCGCCGAAGAAGGTCATGCGACGTCATTCATGTGCACCTACCACGGCTGGACGTACGACCTGAAGGGCAACCTCGTCGGTGTACCGGGCTTCAAGGAGGTCTACCACGAGGAGCTTGACCGCGAGAACTGGGGCCTGATCAAGGCGGCGAAGGTCGACAGCTACCACGGCTTCGTCTTTGCGACGATGGACGAGACGGCGCCGGACCTCGACGAGTACCTCGGCGACGTCGGCCGGCTTTCGATCGATGAGCTGGCAATGCGCGGCGATATGGCGATCGTCGGCGGCATTCAGAAGTTCACGATCCCCTGCAACTGGAAGTTCGCCGCCGACAACGTCTGGGACTGGTACCACGCGCCGCTGACTCACTCGTCCGCGGTGCTCACCGGCATGTTCCCCTTCGAGCGCAAGGACAACCAGTACTTCCCGGAGCACATCGCCGTGCTGGGTGACTACGGCCACGCGATCGGCGGCCCAGCGATGCTCGGCGAGAGCGAGCGGCTCCTGCGCAAGATTGGCAACGACCCCTCATGGCAGGAGCGGCCGGAGGCGAAGCAGGCGCTCGGTACCGTCGGCGCAAAGGCGGCCGGTCACCCGCATATCTTCCCGAACATGTGGGTCGCAACCGGCAGCAGCCAGATCAGCCTGCGCCACCCCAAAGGCCCCTACAGCACCGAGATCTGGTGGTTCACGGTCCTCAACAAGGAGCTGCCGCCGCAGCACCACCGCATGCTCGTCGGCATGGCGAACCACGTCTTCGGCCCGGCAGGCATGCTGGAGCAGGAGGACGGCGAGAACTGGGGCGAGAGCACGCGGGCGATGTCGGGCGTAATGAGCTCGAAGTTCCCGCTCCACTACGCGATGAACCTCGGCCACGGCGAAGTGACGCGCGACGAGACCGGCCCGGGCTACATCCTCACCGGCGTGAACGAGCATGCGCAGCTCTGGCACTACCGCAACTGGGCGGCCTGGATGGCGGCTGAGAGCTGGGAAGACCTGAAGAGCAACCGGCCATCGCTTCCCGAGGACCGCGTCTGAGCGGAAGCCTCGCAGTAGCGGGCTCTGGCGGCCTTATGGACCTCCAGAGCCCGCCGCCCTGCCTGCCGCGTCAAACGTCATCCCGGCGGCCGTCATAAGGAGTACTCACGCTCCAATCCGGACGTGTTTCGGGAGTCTGAGTTCAGCGCCCGGCTATAATTGGCATGCTCGGAGATTCCCCTGGTGCTAGATGCCGGCGCACGAATAACCACGCCGGCTTCGACGTGCCGAACGACCTCGAAATCGTCTCCGTCGCGCTCGGGCCGGGATGGCGAAATTGGCAAACGCAGCGGACTTAAAATCCGCCGTCAGCAATGACATGTGGGTTCGATCCCCACTCCCGGCACCAAGACACCAGACGTTCTGGCTCAATTAACGCGCCTGAGAGCTAGATCAGCTTGCGCTCCTGGGCCCTGGTGATCGCCTGGGTGCGGCTGTGAACGCCAAGCTTCATGTAGGCATTGCGAAGGTGCGTCTTCACCGTATCAAGCGAGACTACAAGCTCGTCGGCGATCTCGCGGTTCGCGTAGCCCTTCGCCAGCAGGCGGATCACGTCCTGCTCACGTTCGCTGAGATCGTCCGGGCTCGCTGTCCGAGCACGCGCTGACGGCGATACCTCTTCACCGGCAAGCGAAAGCAGCTGCGATGCGTAGGCGGCGTGCGGGCCGCCGACGGCGGCCTCATGTAGCATCGTCAGCATCGGCGGGCCGAGGTCGAGGAGTGTCCTCACATACCTTTCACGCTCCACAACGGGAAGCACTCGGTTTAGGGTGCTCATCGCCGTTCGCTGGTCACCGTTGCGCCAGTGGATGCATGCCTCGATGAGCCACGCGTCCACGACGCGGCCCTGGCGCCCGGCATCGCTCGCCGCCTCCCGAAGGCGGGCGAGGAGCGACAGTACCTCACTGCCGCGGCCCGAAGCCTGGAGCACACGCGCGTAGACAAGACAGACGAACTCGTTTTCGAAATCGGGTTGCGTGTCGGGACCGACGCCGCACGCCTCAGCCCAGCGCATCGCACCTTCGAGGTCACCGAGCCGAAGGCGGACGTCGGCGATGAAGGCGGGGTAGGAGCGCAGGCCCTGCACCGTTTCAACCGGTCGCGCCCGGTCCTCGAGCCGCCGCAGCGATTCCCGCGCTTCGTCGCTCCTGCCATCCGCGATCTGCAGACGAGCGAGCGTCAGCTCCGGCGGAGTGAAGACACCGGGAGTGAAACCGGGCGCGCCAAAAGAAAGGCAGCGGTTTGCTTCCTCTTCCGCGTCGTCCAGCTCACCGCGCTCGTAGTGAAGCTCAGACTGGGCTCCGTGAAGCATGCCTACGACGGGCAGAGCATGATGGTCATACGCACGCTGGAAGGACCGGCGAAGGTGGTCTCCGGCGTCGACGAGCCGCCCGCAGAGGACGAGGCGATAAAACTCGAAATTGAGGAGGCCAACTGCGCCCCCGAGGTGCCCCTGGCTGAAACACACTCGCGCCGCCTGCTCCAGCGTCACGTCGAGGTCCGGCGCCCACTTCTCGAACAGCACCATCTGTCGCACCATGCCGAGCCAGGCGCGTGCGGGCTCCTCAGGCGGGAGTTCGGTCATCGTCGCGTCCGCGATCTCCAGCGCTTCGTCCGGGCGGCCGCGGAACCGTGCGATGTAGACCCTTGCCGTCTGCAGCATTCCGAAGAACGCACGGCGCTCGTCTTCATCGGCTTCATGCGGCAGCGCCTCCTGCCCCAGGACCACCCTCGAGACGCGGTCTACGACTTGCTCCGCCTCTGTGACTCTGCCTCTCAGGGCAGAGGCTAGCGCCCGAGGTAACGCAAGGCGAGGCCGCCGATAGACCTCGTCCCGCGGCAAGCTCCCCATCCATCGCTCGAAAGCAGGCGTAAGGAAGTCGCCGCGCATCGTCACTGCAGGCATTCCCCGCTCGATCAGCGTGAGGGCGAGGGCCTGATCGCCCGACTCAACCGCGTGTGCCACCGCCTCGTCCAGCAAGCCGTTCGCAGAGAACCACTCGGAAGCGCGCCGGTGCAGGCCACGGACCCCATCGGGCATGCGCTGTTCAAGCGTGCGGCGAAGGAAATCGCGAAAGAGGTGATGGTAGCGATACCAGCGCTCTTCGTCCCCGAGGGCATTCAGGAAGAGATTCGCCCTGAGCAGATCCGACAGCCGTACGTCGCCCCGTGGCAACCCGGTGACGGCGTCACAGAGGCCACCGGTGAGGCGCTCGAGGATCGCCGTTTGCTGAAGGAAGGTCTGCGTCTCCGCGTCCTGCCGCTGAAAGACCTCCTCGGCCAGGTAGTCGAAGACGAATCGATTCGAGCCGCTGAACGCCTCGATGAAGGCGCCGGCGTTCGTCGAACGTTGCAGTGAAAGCGCCGCGAGCTGCAGCGCTGCCGCCCACCCCTCCGTCTTCTCTTCGAGTGCCCGCAGCTGCTCGCTGGAGAGGTCGAAAGGGATCAGTTCCTGGAGCATGCCGTCCGCTTCCTCGGACGTGAACCTCAAGTCCTCGGCACGTACCTCGAGCAGACGCCCGCGAGCGCGCAGACGAGCCAGGGGCAGCGGCGGGTCATGACGGGTGCCCAGGACGAGGTGGAACGCCGGCGGCTGATGCTCGAGGAGGAAGGTTAGCGCCGCGTGAGCCCGAGGGGATTCGATGAGGTGATAGTCGTCGAGAAAGAGGATGAGCGGCTCATTGCTGGCCGCCGTTCGGTTCACGAACTCCGCGACGGTCGCCTCGAGCGAGAACTGCTCGCCTTCCAGCACCGCGTCTTTCAGGGTCCGGCCCACAGCGGTACGCAGATACAGCGCCAGCTGGTCCGCATCGTTATCGGTCTCGTCGAGTGACACCCAGGCCCGTGCATGCGGATGTAGCCGGTTGTACCAATCGAGAAGAAGCGTCGTCTTTCCGAACCCGGCGGGCGCCGCCGCCAGGGTGAGCGGCACTTCGAGGACGCGCTGAGTCAATTCGACGAGGCGAGGTCGAGCCAGAACGGACTCTCGCGCGTGCGGCGGCCGCAGCTTGGTCTCGAGTAGCGGAGCCGGCGCCGACTCGACCATGGATCGGGGTTCCTCCCTCAGAACGATCGCAAGTCTACCAACCCCGGGTGTGTACCCACCCGTTCAATCGCTCGCAATCACCCTTCGGCTTCACCCATCGGTGTGATTTCACCCTCTCGTGCCACTCCTAGCCTGACTGCAGAAACAAACAGGAAGGAGACAAGTAGATGGCACTCGCAACCTGGTGGTACGAAGACGGACTTCCTCACCTGGCGCTGCAGCCCGGCCTGACGGTCGAAGCGGCCGCCGATGACGGTCTGCTGGCCCGCATCGCCAACCTCTCAATTGACGAAGTGACGCGGCGGAGGCGGGACGGACACCGGCCGTACCTCGCGATGCTGGAAGGCAAGCCGGCCGGCTATGGCTGGGTGGCGACGCGAAACGCCTCGATCGGCGAGCTGGACCTCGAAGTCCAGCTGCCTGCCGGTCACCGCTACCTGTGGGACTTCGCGACGCTGCCTGGCTTTCGTGGCCGCGGGATCTACCCGCAGCTCCTGGCCGAGATCATCCGCCGCGAATGCCCTCCGGCAACAAGGGTCTGGATCCTCTTCGCCCCCGAGAACCTTCCCTCCGGGATCGGCATCGAGCGCGCCGGCTTCGTGCCGGTGGCTGAGCTGTCCTTCGACGAGAGCGGCAGGTCGGCCCTCGCTCCCTTTGAAGACCAGGAGCGCACCGAAGTGGCAAGCCAGGTCTTCCGCATCCGGCTTGCGGACAGCGACCTCGACCCCTGCTGGGGCTGCGACGGCTGCTGCTGCGAGCGGCCTCAGACAGCATCCGGTGGCTGCGCCTGCGCCATCGTGCCGGCCCGTTAAGGAGACACCTCAAGTGACGTCCATCGAAATCCACCCAGCACATCAGCAAGAAAGCAAGGAGAACCTCGAAATGAACACCATCGCCAGGACCCTCCCGAACCGGATCGACGCCGTCTGCATCTGCAACGAGTGCTCCTGCACCGAGCAGTGCGACTGCACGACCTGCGGCTGTACTGACTGCTCTTGCGGCGTCGTCGCAACCAGCGCCGCCTGCATCTGCTCATCGAACGAAGCCTGCGACTGCGACTCGCTCGGCGGATGCGCCTGCGACCCCTGCTTCTGCGGCGCTTCCTGCCACCTCGGCGAGTGCTCGTGCGCGTCGGGCGAAACCTGCACCTGCGCGGCATCGGCCGGCGTCTGCGAGTGCGTGAAGTGCTCCTGCGCGGGCGTCAACACCTGCAGCGCTTGCGGGTGTGAGCAGGCGTCTTGCACCTGCGCCGGCATGGCCGTGACTCACGCCTAGCCCCCTCGGTCAGTCAGAGACAAGCGAAAGGGATAACGAGATGAAGACCACGAACAATGTCCTTGAGCAGTTCGAGGAGTCCAGCGGCCACCCGCGCCGCTGGGCCATCCTCGCAGTCATGTCGCTCAGCATCTTCATGCTGATGCTCGACAACACGATTGTGAACACGGCGCTGCCGTCAATGGCACGCGACCTGCGCGCGTCCACCGGCGAGATGCAGTGGATCGTCGACGGCTACGTCCTGATGCTTGCCGGCCTCCTGCTGGTAGGCGGGACGATCGGTGACATCTTTGGCCGGCGGCGCTGGCTGACTGCCGGCATGGTCATCTTTGGCGCTGCGTCTGTTGGCGCAGGCCTCGCGACGAGCGCAGAGCAGCTCATCGGCTTCCGTGCCCTGCAAGGTGTCGGCGGCGCGCTCGTCATGCCAGCAACCCTTTCAATCATTACCAACGTCTTCCCGCGTGATGAGCGCGCCAAGGCCATCGGCATCTGGACCGGCGTCAGCGCCCTTGCGATGGGCATGGGTCCGGCCTTCGGCGGCTACCTCGTCGACCACACCGGCTGGTCATCAATCTTCTTCCTGCACGTCCCGGTCGTCCTGGCCGCGCTCGCAGGTCTCACCATCGTCCCGGAATCTCGCGACCCGCGCCCCCGCGCCCTGGACATCCCCGGCGCGATCACCGGGACCATTACGCTCGGCACTCTCGTCTACGGCATCATCGCCGGCGGCGAGCACGGCTGGACCGACGTCCAGGTCCTCGCATCCCTGGCAGTGTCGGCGGTCGCAGGCCTCCTGTTCTTCATCGTCGAACGCCGCGCGTCTTCTCCAATGCTGCCGATGCAGTTCTTCCGCGAACGTGACTTCACCGCCGGCGTGGTCATCGTCGGCACGGTCTTCTTCGCCATCTCCGTCGTGTTCTTCTTCCTGACACAGTTCTACCAGCTTGTGCAGGGCCGCTCCGCCTTCGAGGCCGGCCTGCTGGGACTTCCCTGTGCATTCGCGATGATGATCGGCGCCCCGATCTCCGGCGCTGTCGTCCACCGAGTCGGACCGAAGCTTCTTATCAGTTCAGCGGTTGCTGTTGTTGCGGTTGCGGTCGCGCTGCTCTCGCAGATCGAAGCTGACAGCTCGACGATTCGCATCATCCTCAACCTCGCACTGTTCGGCCTCGCCGGCGGCCTCGGCATGGCGCCACTGACCGACATGGTGATGGCGGCCGTCCCCGTTGACGACGCCGGTGTCGGTTCGGCCCTGAATGACGTGAGCCGCGAGCTCGGGTCCGCGCTCGGTATCGCAGCAGTAGGCAGCTTCGTCAGCTCCCTCTATCGCGCCAACGTCGAGGCGGCACTCGCCGCGACCGTGCCTCACGAAGTAGCGCACCCGGCGAGCGAGGGCATCGGAGTTGCGACCGTCCTCGCGCAATCGCTCCCCGCCGACATGCAGTCGACTCTGCTGGCTGCGGCCCAGGCGAGCTTCGTCGACGCATTCACGACGGGCTTCATTGCCAGCGCGGTGCTCCTCGGTTTGGCTGCGGTGTTCGCAGCGGTCGTCGTGCCGGGCAAGGTCCGCACCGAGCAGGCGATTGCCGGTGCTTCGCAGGTGGTCCCTGACACGGCGCTCATTTTGAAGCCAATCGAGGTCTAACAAGCTGGGCACTTCGACCGAACGATGACGGATGGGCTGGTTTGCACCGGCCCATCCGTGTTGTCCGGCAATCAGGAAGTTTAGGGCCGACCGCCCGCGCCATCCCCCTGAGTAAGCGGTCGCGACGGTGGGGCGACTGACACCGTGAACGAATCGTGTGCCGTCTAGGACCTTATGAGTTCCTCTTCGTCCACCTCTGCCAGGCGAGGAAGGACCATGAGGGCGGCAGCTTCGCGCCGGGCCTCGCTGGTGAACCGTATTCGGAGGTGGTTGACGCCGCGGGCCTGCATGCTCCGGAGCTGCTGAATGCACTCGTCCGGAGTCCCGACCACCTCTTCATTCAAGAAGTCTTCAAATGATGGGGGCGCGAAGATCGCCTCGGTCGCCTTGAGGGATTCGTAGTCTTCCCTGGCGGCCTCGATCGCGGTCGCGCGGTCTCTGGCGACAATGATGTGACTGCGCTGGTGGATCGTAAACGGCCGGTCTGGCCAATCCCCCGTGTCGAGGTACTCCTTCAGCCGCGCAGGGTTGTTGTGCGATGGCATGTTCATCCAGCCATCGCAGAGCGATTTGACGGTCTGCATCGTGGCGGGGGACTCGCCGCCAAACCAGATCGGCGGGTGGGGCTTCTGGAAGGGCTGCGGGTTGAAGGGCAAATCCTTCACCTTCACGTACTTGCCCTCGAACGTCGTGAGCTCGGGTGCGGGATGGGTCCAGAGATGCTTGAAGAGCTGGATCACCTCACGGGCATAGGCAGCTCGCTCATCGTGGTCCTCGATGTGCGGGAGGTCATAGGCGGTCCACTCAGGTGTGTTCCAGCCCGAGCCGAGCGTGGCGATAACCCGGCCATGAGTCAGCTGGTCGAGGCTGGCAAGCATCTTCGCGAGCAGAGCCGGCGGGCGCAGGGTAATGTTCAGCGCGCCCCACGCAATTCGCGTCTGCTTCGTGACTGCACCGATGGCGGTGGCCAGAGTCATCATCTCCAGCGGTCCGTCCGGCACGTCTTGACCACGGCCTCGGAAGAGGTGATCGCTGAGCCATACGGAGTCAAAGCCCTGGTCATCGGCGCTCCGCGCCTCTTCCAGGACGTAGTCGACGCCGAGACGATGATGGAGCTCAATGCCGATCTTCACAGTCTGTCCTCTTCCCGATGTGACCTGAGGTATTGTCCGCTGACGGGACCCGTCCGCAGGAGTCTAGCATCAGCCCCCGTATTGCACGCGTCGGGCTGAAGGCAGAAACCGAACCAGACAGCAGGCCGCCAAACCGCCCCACAGGTGCATCGACCGCGTTTAGCCGCCCTGAGGCTTCGTCAAGCCGAGGTCAGGAGCGACCTCGGGGGCGGCAGATCTGCTGTCCATAGCAATGGTCGCTCCCTATAATTCGGCCCATCGTGGTGCAGCATTTCCCTGGCTCCGGCGCCTGTGAATAAACCTCTCCCCTTTGGAGCAGAGAAAAGTCGAATCTTCTATGGCTGGTGGATTGTTGCAGCCGGCTGCATAAACCAGGGCCTCATTACTCTGACCATCGGGCGGGCGTTCGGCTCATATGCTGTCCTGCTCGAGAACGACTTCGGCTGGAGCAAGACGGCACTTTCCGGCGCCTACTCGCTGCAACAGGTCGAGAGCGGGCTCCTCGGTCCTGTGCAGGGGACTCTCATCGACCGGTTTGGGCCGAAAGCCAGCATGCGATTCGGCATTCTCCTCTTCGGTCTCGGGTTCATCGCCTTCAGCCAGATCAACACCCTGACGATGTTCTACGTCTGCTACTTGATGCTCGCCATTGGCTCGAGCCTGGGTGGCTTCTTTCCCGTCAACGTCGTGATTGCGAACTGGTTCCACCGCCAGCGAGCCCGGGCGTTCTCGATTTCACAGCTCGGCGGTGCGATCGGCGGCCTGCTTATCCCAATTGTCGCAATAATGCTCGAAACGTTGGGTTGGCGTACGACGGCGCTCATCTCCGGCGTGGTCATCCTCTGCGTGGGTCTACCCATCAACGAAGTCATTCGGCGCCGCCCTGAGGATCACGGGCTCCAGGTTGACGGCCTTCCTCCAGCTCCCGAGATAGAACGGCCAGTCACGTCTGTCGACTCCCCGCAGCGAGACTTCACCCTGAGAGAAGCCATGCATACTCCGGCGTTCTGGCTGATCTCGCTTGGTCACGGTTCTGCCTTGCTGATCGTCTCGGTAGTAAACGTCCACATCGTCTTCCACCTGACCGAGGGCCCCGGCTACTCCTTCAGCGGTGCCGCCACGGTGGTTGCTCTGATCACTGCCGGCCAGATTCTTGGCACCTTGCTCGGGGGCATCATCGGCGACCGGTTCGACAAGCGCATGATCGCTGTGGGCTGCATGCTCTTTCACACGCTGGCGCTGCTCATGGTCGCCCACTCTGCGCTGCTTGGGGTCGTGATCCTCTTCGCCCTGCTCCACGGCACGGCGTGGGGACTGAGGGGCCCGATGATGCAAGCGATTCGGGCAGACTATTTCGGCAGGACTGCGTACGGTGCCATCCTTGGGGTGTCGTCTTTGATCATTACGTTCGGCACGATCTCAGGACCCGTGGCGGCCGGCTATCTCGCCGATAGGACCGGCGATTACGTGTTTGGTTTCACCGTGCTGGCGCTCCTATCCGGCCTCGGCTCCGTATTCTTTCTGCTCGCAAAGCGACCGGCCCTTCCGGCACATGCGCCCGTCCTGGAAGCCTCGAAGGTCTAGAAGGGCCACAAAGGCAGACACTTCAGACAGGCGATGACCTCGCGTGTTTCTCCTCGCCCGATACACAGACGGCGACTCAGGGCATGGGCCCTTTGAGATGAGGACGCCTTTGCCGAAGGCCGGCCGCAGGCGGCGTCGAGCTGGTGCGTTGGAAGTATCAGAGAATGCGACTCGAGGTCTTATGGATCCGAAGCAGAGAGATGCGGCCAGCACGTTTGCCGCGTGGCGGGCGCGGTCGAACTGTAACTTGATAGTGCTTGACCTGCAGATTTCCCGAATCGATATTGTACGAATTGCAGTAGTTATCGCCTGAGCTTTCGGGTTGCGACTCTTATCCTCATCCGATTTAGCGCATCCCCTATAGTTGCCATGACTTGCTTGTCGCGCCGGGTATTGGCACGGGCCACGCCAGCGCTTGTAGTCCCAGGAGGGACCAGCAGTGCCCAGTGAACCAGTTCGACGTGATGGCGTTTGGTGGGTGCAACAGGATGACCAGAGCTGGCTCCGCTGGGACGAAGCAACGAATCGCTGGGTCACTCCCGACCCCTCGATGCCGTTCCCGCCGCCGGCCGATGCGCCTCCCGCAGCACCGCTTTCACAGCCCCAGGCAGCTCAGCCCGTAGCTTCTACTCCGGCACCTCAGCCGGATCCGGGCGTGGCGGCAGGGAGTGCGGCCTCGCAGCCACACAACGCGACGCCGAGTGCGGCGAAATCCGGTAGTGGCAGCAAACTTCCCCTACCCGCAATCATCGGCGTGGTCGTAGTCGCAGCGCTCGCGATTGGCGCCTACGTCCTCTTTGCCGGCGGTGACAGTAGCGACGACGGCCTGACCCCGCGGATCAGCAGGGGCGTAGCCGACGAGCTCGATGGCGAGGACGAGAGCATCAGCGGTGAGGCAGGTGAGGAAGCCGAGGTCCGGTACCTCTCCATGGGTGACTCGCTCACCCAGGGCATCGGCGCGGACGACGATGACGGCGCCTTCCCGGCCCGCCTCGCCGAGCGCTGGCGCGATGGCGGCTGCACGGTCGATTTGCTCAACGCCGGCATCTCCGGCTACACCGCTGCGCAGATCATCTCCGATCAGCTGCCAAACGTGGCGGACTTCCGGCCGACCATTATCACGTTTCAGACCGGCGCCAATGACATTGCGAACGGCGTAACCGAGCGGGATTACCGGCGCAACGTCGGCAAGATCCTCGACGAGGCAGTCGATAGCGGCGCCGAAGTGTACGTGCTGTACCAGAACGAGTGGGACCGTTCGCCGGATGGTCCGAGCTATGGCGGCACGCGCCAGCTGCGCGAAACCTACAACAAGATCCTGGAAGAGGAAGCGAAATCCCGGGGTCTCGAAATGATGGACCTGCGGTCAATCTACAAGAAGCAGGCGGATAACAAGGAATGGGTCGATGACGGCCTGCATCCGACCGCCGATGCCTACGACGAGTGGGCCGAAGCACTCTTCGACCGGATCCCGCTGCCCTGCGACTCCTGACGCCAGGGATGTGAGACCGGCGATTCAGCCCGCAGGCGCGCCCGCCAGCTTCATTCGCAGCACCTGGTACAAGTAGGGCTGCATCGTGAAGCGGAGCTGACTGCCCTCGACCGTGGCGCCAAAGCCTTTGCCCGGCACGACCCTCGTCTGATCGGTCAGCGTGTTCGTTGCCTGCAGATCGGGGTGGACCATCACCCGGTGGTCGATGACTTCGGCAGGACCGAATCCTACCAGGCTGATCTCGACCTGGGCTTCCTCATCTGGATGGCGATTGACCGCGAAGAAGGTCAGCGTGCCGTCGTCACTGTTGTACACGCCGGAGATGTCGAGATACGGGACGTCGGCGGCAACCGCGGCGTCGTAGCCGGGCGACTCCACGGCGAGCCGCAGGGCAGTGCCGCGCCCGAACTGCGAGGCAAAGAAGAACGGGTAGTAAATCGTCTGGCGCCAGGCATCGCCACCCGGTTCCGTCATGATCGGCGCAATGACATTGACGAGCTGCGCGATGCAGGCGATCTTCACAACGTCAGCGCGGCGGATGAAGGTGTTGATGATACAGCCCACCTGGAGGACGTCTTCGAAGTTGTAGACGTCCTCCAGGAGACGGGGCGCATGTGGCCAGCCGAGGCTGCCGTCGCGAATCGCGCGGTCCTGCTCATTCGAGTGATACCACACGTTCCACTCATCGAATGAGATCGTGACCTTCTTCGACGAACGCTTCTTTGCGCGAACGTACTCGATGGTCGAGGCCACCGTGCCGATGTAGTCGTCCAGCCGCGCATTCATCGCCAGGTAGTTCGCCGTGTTCTGTTCGCGGTTGTTGAAGTACATGTGCAACGAGATGTGGTCGACGACGTCGTAGGTGTGCTCCAGGACGGTGCGCTCCCACTCGGGGAACGTCGGCATGTAGGAATGGGATGAGCCGCAGACGACGAGCTGCAGCGAACTGTCGAAGGCCCGGAGCGCTTTCGCCGTTTCGTTCGCGAGGCGGCCGTACTCGTCAGCGGTCTTGTGACCGATCTGCCACGGACCGTCCACTTCATTGCCGAGGCACCAGTACCTGACTCCGAACGGCTCCGGCTGGCCGTTCTTCCCCCGCAGGTCGCCCCAGTAGCTCCCGGCCGGGCCGTTCACGTACTCGACGAAATTCCGTGCTTCGTCGAGGCCACGAGAGCCGAGGTTGATCGCCAGCATCGGCTCGGTCCCAACCGTGCGGCACCAGGCGATGAACTCATGGATGCCCACCGCATTGCTTTCGGACGTATGCCAGGCGAGGTCCAGGCGCGTCGGACGCTCCTCTCGCGGCCCGATGCCATCCTCCCAGTTGTAGGCAGAGACGAAATTGCCGCCGGGGTATCTGACCAGCGGAACGTTGAGCTCTCGGACAAGCCGGGCTACGTCACCGCGCATACCGTCCGCGTCCGCCGTCTGATGCCCCGGCTCATAGACGCCCGTGTAGATGGCCCGGCCAAGATGCTCCAGGAACGCACCGTAGAGTCGATCGTCAATCGGTGCGATGGTGAAGTCGCGGTGCGCGGTGACGGTTGCCTTCATGTTCGCCTCCATGCCTATTGAGGTTCGCCGGTCCAGGAAGTCACGGGCGCAGCAAGATCTTTCCCACACTTGAGGAGTTCTGCAGAAGGTTGAGCGCCCGCCCTGCCTCCGAAAGATCGAATTCGCGCGTGACGAGAATCCCCAGATTGAGCTGACCACCCGTGAACGCATCAACGGCCGCCTTCCATGCTATACGCGGAGCGCCAAAGACCGTCTGAATCTCTACCCGTTTGCTGACCAGGCTTGCAACGCCGAGTCGTTCCCCAGCCTCGGGAATGCCCACCAGGACGACGCGGCCGCCGCGCCGAACCAGGTCGAGGCTCGCTTGCGCCGTCGAGGCTGCTCCTGCTGTTTCAATCACAACGTCGAAGCGGCCCGCCAGCTCGGCAGCCGAAACCGGGGCACATGTGGCAGTAGCGCCACATTCGAGGGCCATCCGGGCGGCACGCTCGTCAGGCTCCATGACCGTCAGCTCTGACGGCTCGAGGCCGCGGAGAAACTGCACGACGAGGGCGCCGACGGTGCCGGCCCCAACGACCGCAACCGTCTCACCCCGCAGGACCGCCGCGCGGGTGACGGCATCGGCAGCACAGGCAGCCGGCTCCAGGCAGGCCGCGGCCCGAAGATCAGCGGCGTCGTCAAGGAGATGAAGTTGTTCGGCTCGTATCGCGAGGAAGTCAGCCCAGGCGCCGGGCCGGGTGAAGCCGGTCTCGTCATAGCGCGTTTCGCAGAGGACCGTGTCGCCCCGTTCGCAGGGACCGCAGCGCTGACAGGAGCTGAAACCCTCACCGGCGACCTTCTTGCCGACGAGTGACGGGTCAACGAGTTCACCGACGGCGGCTATCGTTCCAGACCACTCGTGCCCCGGAATGACCGGATACTGGACGAAGTCCGCGGGACGCTGCCCGGTGAAGATGTCCAGGTCAGAGCCGCAGATGCCGCTGAAGGCCACCGCCACAAGGGCCTCGCCGGGCGCCGGCTCCGGCTTCGGAAGGTCGACGATCTGCAGGACACCGGGCTGTTCGATGCGGACAGCCCTCATCACACAGCCGAGCGCTTCGTGGTATCGCGGAGGTGCCAGTCGACCGCATGGAGGTCGAAGTGAGCGCCGGTGGGCGGGTGCTCGGCGATGAAGGCGAGGTCCAGCTCAACGCCGAGACCGGGTGCAATCGGCAGGTCGAACCATCCATCGACCACCGCGGGCAGGCCGGGAGCCGCCTGCTTCACGTACTCGTCGGCGAAGTCGTTGAAGTACTCCTGGATCTTGAAGTTCGGCGTGCAGGCGGCAAGATGCAGGTTTGCCGCGGTCAGCACCTGGCCGGCGACGTTGTGTGGCGCGACGAGGACATCGTAGGTTTCGGCGGTGGCAGCCAGCTTGCGAGTCTCGAGGAGGCCGCCAAGATGACCGATGTCGGGCTGGATGATGTCAGCGGCCTGCGATTCGAACAGCTCCCGGAATTCGATGCGGTCGTGTATCCGCTCACCGGTGGCGATCGGGACGATCGTGTGAGCCGACACCTTGGCGAGTGATTTCAGGTTGGCAGCTGGCACCGGCTCCTCAATCCACGACGGCCGGACCGGCTCAAGCAGATGCGCAAGACGCAGAGCCTCGTGCGGCGCAAAGCGCCCGTGCATCTCGACGAGGATGTCTACGTCAGGACCCACCGCGTCTCGGACCGCTTCGACCAGCGAGACCGATCGCCGGGTCTCTTCATGATCCAGCTCCCAGCGTCCCGGACCGAAGGGATCGAGCTTCAAAGCCGTGTAGCCCCGATCGATCACCCTCCGTGCCGAGGCGTGGAACTCCTCGGGCGTTCGCTCCACCGTGTACCAGCCGTTGGCATACGCCCTGACCCGGTCGCGTACTTTCCCCCCGAGCAGACGCCAGACGGGCTGACCGAGGGCCTTACCAACGATGTCCCAGCAGGCCATCTCCACGCAGGCGATGCCCGACATGACGATTTCGCCAGAGCGGCCGTAGTCGCCGTACTTCATCCGCTGCACCAGCGATTCGGTGTCGAACGGGTCCGAGCCGAGGACATGATTCGATGCAGCTTCGGCCAGGTAGCCTTTGAGCGCCCCCGTGTGGCTGAGCATCCTGGTTTCGCCGACGCCGGTCAGACCGTCATCGGTCCGCAGGACGACGTAGGTGAGGTCTCGCCAGGGGGTACCCAGGACGTGGACCGAGAGCTCAGCAATCTTCATGGCATGTCTCCTCGGAAGCTGTGCAGCGACAGCTAGCCTGCGAATGGATTCGCCGGCAGGCCCCTGACACCAGGCCGCACGGCGAAGATCGCCCCGGCCTCGGGCTCGGGATCGGCGAGATCGAGGGCCGACGTAGTGATGAAGAGCGTGCCAAGGTCATCGCCGCCAAAGGTACAGGAGGACGGCTGGCGAACCGGCAGCTCGATAACGGCGTCGAGGGCGCCCGCCGCAGTGTAACGATGCACCGCGCTGCCTCCCCAGAGCGCAACCCAGATACCGCCCTCGGCATCGACCGTGAGGCCATCCGGCAGGCCGAGCTCGGCGGGAATCTCGACGAACGGGCGCCTGATGCTCAGGTCGGGGCTGCAGACGTCGATGCGGTGGGTCGGCGAATCGATGTAGTAGGCGACTTCGCCGTCGGGAGCCCAGCCGATGCCGTTCGAAATCGTGACGCCGGTATGCACCGTGTAGACGGAGCGATCCGGATCGAGCCGGTAGAGGGCGCCTTGGCCTGGGGACGCGTCGTAGGCCATTGAGCCGCAGAAGAAGTGGCCCTCTGCGTCGCATGCGCCATCGTTCATGCGGATCGCCGGGTCGCTCCAGACGTCTTCGAGGCGCTCGATCCTGCCCGCCTCGTCCAGGAATGCAAAGCCGCGCTCCGTGGCAACGACCCACCCGCCGGCTGCGCGCGGCACGATGCATCCGGCGACCCGGTCGTCGACATGTACTCGCGTGATATCCGTCGAACCCGGAGCGAGGGAGAGGACATCGCCGCGCAGCAGATCGACCCACATGAGACGGCCAGAGCGCGCGTCCCAGATCGGTCCCTCAGCGTGGTAGGCGTCGGGCCGCGTGACCTGCTCAGCGAACAACGAAGCGCTCCGGTACCGGCAACGACGGCTCACCAACCGGCGACATCGGCAGAGGCGCACCGCCCGCCCGCTCGATGATGTCGAGAGTCAGGCGTGCTCGACGGACACGCTCGCGGGCGCTGCTAATCGCCACCTGCTTCAGGTGCTGGCCGGCGGGATACAGCGGCGGTGCGTTCCGCAGGCCAAACTTCAGGTAGATCGGCGCAGCGACGCGGATCAGCTCCGACGCTTCGTAGAGCCGCACGAATCCGCCAATGTCATCGGGCGCCTCGACGTACATATCGAGCGCCGCGTTCGAGGCAGCGCGAATCTCGGCGCACTGCGACAGGCTGAGGTCGCTGGGGACGTTAATCGAGTCTCCGCCGAGAGCAGCCATGACGCGAAAGCCCATCGGATTCACCGGCCCGATCAGGACGCTGATCTTGAACCGCATGTCTGCCGGCAACTCGCCGTTGCTGCGTGCTTCATGGAGGAGCCAGAGCAAGCCCTCGTCGGCAACAAGGACGTTACGGATGCCGAGGCTTGCCGCTCGTTTTGCGTCCTCGTAGGAGAAGCGCACTTGATCGAGGCCACGGACCCGTGTGCCCCCGCCGCCGCTGGATGACTTCACAGCTGCGCCGACATCCCATGTTCCGCGCGGGCCGAGGAACAGCGACACCTCTGTCCTGTGCTGCGCGCCCATGTCGACCATCGCCTCGATCTCGGCGTCAGTCAGCATCATGACGCCGCTGCCCTGGCTGATCCGGTGCAACGGCACGTTCAGGCGGTCGGCCTCTTCGAGCACGGCGGCCATCGCCTCAGGGCCTTCGACTGAAGGGATTTCGATTCGCCAGGCGCCACCATCGGGAAAGCGGTGCGGCGAGTCCGGCAGGGCAAAGGGTGAGTTGAACATGGCTGGGTCGCGGTCCGATCGACTGGTTGGCCCTCTGAGAAGAGCCGGCAATGGCCGCCATGTTAGCGCTCACATTTCTGCGCCGCAACCCTCAGAAGGTGGCCTCTCGCTCGCGCTCTCCGGGCGTATCCTGTCGGCGTGAGCACCAGCAAACGCCCCGGGATTGCAGACGTAGCGCGGGTAGCAGGCGTCTCCCACCAGACGGTTTCGCGCGTTCTCAACGGGAGTCCCGCCGTCCTCGAGTCGACAAGGACCCGCGTACTGGACGCGATGACGACGCTGGGGTACCGCCCGAACGCCTCGGCCCGCGCGCTGGCTTCTCGACGCTCCGGTGTGATCGGCGTCCTCGCCCTGGAGTCGACTCTCTATGGCCCCGCAAGCACGCTCTACGCAATCGAACGCTCCGCGCGCGAGGCCGGCTACTTCGTCAGTGTCGCTGTCGTCGAGGCAGGATCGGCGAGAGGAATCGCCGACGCACTCGACCGGTTGACGCTGCAGGGCGTCGAGGGCGTCGTCGCAATCGTCCCGCTCGTGGGGGTCAGCGATGCGCTCTCGGCCGTCGCCGCCGAAATTCCCGTCGTCATAGCCCAGGCAGCCGATGCCCATAGAGGGGCGCGGGAGACGGTCGCCGTCGACCAGGTCCATGGCGGCGAGCTCGTAACCTCCCATCTCCTCGATCAGGGAGCGAAGAACGTCTGGCATATCGCAGGTCCTGCCGACTGGATTGAAGCGCAATTACGCATCGAAGGCTGGCGGCGTGCGCTTACCGCCCGCAACGCCCCGGTATTCGAGCCGCTTCTGGGCGACTGGAGTCCCGCTTCCGGCTACCGTCATGGGCTCCACCTGGGCAGGCGCGACGATGTCGATGCCGTCTTCGTCGCGAATGATCAGATGGCGCTGGGTGTCCTCTCTGCGTTCGACGAACTCGGGGTGCGCGTGCCCGATGACATCCTCATCGCGGGATTCGATGACATTCCCGAGGCCGCATTCTTCAGCCCACCGCTCACGACCGTCCGGCAAGACTTCGCCGCGATCGGCCGGCAGGCAATCGCCCGCCTGTTACGCGGAATCGCGGGTGCACCGCGGGACGAGCATACGATGGTCGCCCCTGTTCTCGTACCGCGGCGGAGCAGCCAGCACGCACCGTGACTCCCGGCGTGCGAGCATCACACGAGATTCCCGCTTCGACGTGATGCCGGTTGTGACGGAGCGAGGACCGCATCGGGGCGCCGACTCAGCGATGAAGCGACCCTGACGGTTACTTGGCCTTCGCCGCCGGCGGTGGTGACTTGGCCGCGTTCTTCTTGTTTTCCTTTTGCTTTTTCGCCTTGTCGTTGTTCTTGGGACTCTTGTCACCCATGAGGGGAGCCTCCTTTTCGATTCGGGCGGAGTACCGGGTAGGGTATACCTCTCTCCAAAGATGTAAAGGAGCACAGGCCTTCAGGAATTCGACGCAGAGCTGACCTGGCTGCCGCCTCACCGGGATGTACCCTGCGGCACATGAATGCGAGCAAGGCGGGAGAACGCTTGCGTGCTGGTCAGGCGGGATTGAAGTGCGGGAGGACGTGGCTGCCGAAGAAGTCGATGAAACGCTCCTGCTCGCGGTTCACGTTGTGCATATAGACGGCGTCGAAGCCCATCGCCGCGTCCTGATCGAGCCACGCGAGGTAGTCTTCCGCACTCGCCGATATCCGAATGCGCCCGGCAACCTCTTCGATACCGACGGCCTCAGTGCGGGCGTCGATCTCCTCGGGCGTCTTCAGCTCGTTCATCACGTCGCTCGTGAGGACGCTCATGCGCCACTGGTCGTGGGCGCCCTTGAGGGCCTCCTCATAGGACGGCGCATAGGAGACCTGGGCCTGGAGGTAGAGCTTCTTATGTCGACCGCCGTTCGAGCGAAACGCCGACACAATCTCGCGCATCTTCCCCTCGTCCTGGACCACCGTGATCAGCCCGTCTGCCCAGGTCGCGGCGAGCGCTGCCGTCTCGGGCGTGAGTGCAGCGCCGAAGAGCAGCGGCGGTGTCTCCGGCAAGGTGTACAGACGCGCCTTCTCGACATGAACGAGGCCGTGGTGCCTCACGGCCTCGCCGTTCAGGAGGCGGCGAATAACGTCGACGCACTCGAGAAGCCGCCGGTCGCGGTCGTCCTCCGACGGCCATGCATCACCGGTGATCACCTCGTTGATCAGCTGTCCCGAGCCGAGCGCCATCCAGAACCGGCCGGGAAACATGCGTGAGACCGTCGCTGCTGCCTGGGCGATGATCGCCGGGTGATAGCGCTGGCCGGGCGCGTTTACCGTCCCGAAGCTGAGCGACGTCTTCGCCAACGCGGCGCCGAGCCAGCTCCAGACGAAGCCCGCCTCTCCCTGGCGCAAACTGAACGGGGCGAAGTGGTCCGACGCCATCGCAGCCCGGAAGCCCGCCTGCTCCGCCCTCACGACGTACTTCAGCAGATCATCCGGTGGGAACTGTTCATGGGAGCAGTGGTAACCGACCAGCATCAGAGGAGAAGCTCCTGCCCCTTCTTGATCACACGGAGCCAGCGGTAGCCGTAAGGGCCGATGCGGGCCGTCTTCGTCACTGCCGGATAGCGCTGGTCCGCCCACATGTCGTTGACCTCGATGACGTCATCGTCGATTTCGGCCGAGAGGTTGACCACCTCGGCGCGGCTGCTGAAGTTGTGCAGGGCGATGACGGTGCGCGTCTCCCACTCACACGCATGCGCGAGGACCCGGGCTTTGCCGCCGTCGACGAGCCGGTACTTGCCGAAGCCGAACTCTCCCGCTTCTTTGCGACGGCGGATCAGGCTCTCCGTCCAGTTGAGCATCGACAGGGCGTCGTCACGCTGAGCCTGCACGTTGACCTGGGCGGGGCCGAACTCGCCCGCCGGCAGGCCGCGCAGCAGGTCTTTCGGCCGCGCAGTTGAGAAGCCGCCGTTCGGCCTTGGTTTCCACTGCATCGGGCTGCGGACCGCGAGGCGCCCAGGCAGCCGCGGGTTGTCGCCCATCCCGATCTCCTCGCCGTAGAACAGCACCGGCGTGCCGGGCAGGGAGAACAGCAGGCTATAGGTCAGCTTGAGCTTTCGCTGGTCGCCACCGAGCATCGTGGGCAGCCGGCGCCGGATGCCGCGTCCGAACGACTGCATCGACTTCTGGGGCGCGAACGCGTCGAACACCTCCTGCCGCTCTGAGGGGGTCAGCTTGTCGAGGTTCTGCTCGTCGTGGTTCCGCACAAAGTTCGCCCACTGGCAGGCGCCCGGGATCGGCGGAAGTGCCTCCAGGGCTTTGCGCAGCGGGTCCGGGTCCTCTCGGACGAGCGAGAGATAGAGGTGCTGGTTCACATAGAAGTTGAAGACCAGCGACAGCTCATCGTCCTCGCCAAAGTAGGTTACCTGCTCGTGCGGCGGCAGGTTCACCTCGCCGAGCATCACAGCGTCGCCGCGGCGGCGGCCCAGGAACCGGCGCAGGTCCTTCAGGAATCCGTGCGGCGTTAGCTCCTCCGCCGCGTTCTCATTCTCGAGCTCGATAAGGAACGGCACGGCATCGACGCGGAAGCCTGCCAGCCCCTGCTGCAACCAGAAGCCCATGATCTGGGTCATCTCCTCGCGGACGGCGGGCTCGTCTGGGTTGAGGTCGGGCTGATGGCGGTAGAAGTGATGGAAGTAGTACTGCTTCGCGACCTCGTCGTAGGTCCAGTTCGAGATCTGCTCGCCGGGGAAGACGAGGGATGGCTTCTCGTCCGGCGGCTCATCACGCCAGACGTAGAAGCGGCGGTACGGGGATTTCGGGTCGGAGCGGGCCGACTGAAACCACGGGTGCTGGTCGGAAGTGTGGTTCATGACCAGGTCGGCGATCACGCGAATCCCGTGGGCGTCGGCCGTGTGAATGAAGTCGACGAAATCACCCATGTCACCGAGACGCGGGTCCACCGTGTAGTAGTCGCAGATGTCGTAGCCGTCGTCGCGGTTGACGCTGGGGAAGAACGGCATCAGCCAGATGCAGGTAACGCCGATCCCCGCGAGATAATCGACTCGCTCGCTCAGGCCCTTGAAGTCCCCAATTCCGTCGCCGTTGCCATCGAGAAAGGTCTCGACGTCGAGACAGTAGATCACAGCGTTTTTCCACCAGAGGTCGTGAAGCGTTTCGCCCGGCATGTCTGCTCCTTTGCTCTACCTGCAAAGAATCAGCGGACAGCCTGCAACGCACGGTTAGCGATCGGGGCCTGGAGGTTTTCCTCTCATTACAACCCACGGCCGCAACGGCGAGCCGCAGACGCACGCCTCGCGGCATAATGCGAAGCTGAACCCTGAACGCCGCAATCAGCCATCCGGAGGAATACCCCCATGCCCACGACGCGTCCACTTGGCAACACCGGCCTCGACGTCACCGAGCTCGGCTTCGGCGCCAGCGAGCTCCGTGGCGGCAAGATGTGGGGCCCCGACATCCCGGACGCCCAGGCGGGCGAGGTCCTCAACGCAGTGCTCGACGCGGGCATCAACTTCATCGACACGGCGCTCGACTACGGCCGCAGCGAGGAGTTGATCGGCACCTACATCTCTCACCGGCGCTCAGAGTTCCTCATCACCTCGAAGTGCGGTTGCATCCCGGGCGAAATGGACAACGTCCCCCACGTCTTCAGCGCAGCGAATTTCCGCGCCGACATCGAGCACAGCCTTCGCACGCTCAAGACCGACTACCTCGACCTCCTCCTCGTACACCACAGCATCACGCGGGAGCAGCTCGAATCGAACGGAGCACTCGAGGAGCTCCTGAAGATCAAGCAGGAGGGCAAGGCGCGCTTCATCGGCATGTCCTCGACGCTGCCGAACATGGAGGACCACCTCGCGATGGGGGTGTTCGACGCCTACCAGGTGCCGTATTCCGCCGTCGATCGCGCCCACGAGGCGATCATCGCAAGGGCCTCAGCAGCGGGCGCCGGCATCATCGTGCGCGGCGGCGTCGCCCGGGGCGGGCCGTCCGACTGGGCCCTCGAACGCCCCTACGACTGGAACTTCCGCAGTCGCGGCAAGTGGCAGGGAATCTGGGAGGCCGCGAAGCTGGACGAGCTGCTCAACGGCATGACGCCGATGGAGTTCATCCTCCGCTTCACGCTTTCGAACCCGGACCTCGACACCACGATTGTCGGCACGAGCAACCTGGAGCACCTCCGCGCCAACATCGAGGCGGCGGAGAAGGGACCGCTGCCCGCGGACGTCGTCGAAGAGGCCAAGCGCCGCCTCGATGCCGCGGGCTCATCGCCGGCCTGACCGCTACGCGCTCTGGATCGTGTCTACCAGTGCACTCGGACGGAGCGAAGGCGCGGGTCCTCCGGCTGCCAGACGCCGTCGACCAGCACGAAGAAGCAGTGGTGGTACCACTCACCGCCCTGGAAGCCATAGCGGTGCTGAGCGGGGATCGGGCGCGGCCTCGGCGCCCGGCTCGCTGATTCGCGCTGTAGGACTTCCCACTGCAGGTCGAATGCGGCGGGCGTCCAGGTCTCCATGAGGACGTTATTCTCGGGGAACTCGATGCCGCGAAAGCGCTCGAACTGGTCGCAGCCGGCCATACCGCGCCGGCGCATCGAATGCTCGAGGTTCTCAGGGCGGTCGCCCGCCGGGTCTGAGGTGCTCGTGTAGATGATGCGTACGCCGCCCCACGCCGGCCATTCGACTGACCGAGGCCGGTCTCGTCCGTCGTCGGGCTGCCAGGCGCCGTTGACGAAGACGGCAGGCGCGAAGTCGTAGATCTCGACGCCGTTCTGCCCCACGGTCCGGGGCGACTCGAGGCCGCCGTCATGCACCGCCGGGTTAAGGCCCATGAGGTCGAGGAGATGAGCGTGACCACCGTCGTCGTTTCGGCCGCGTGCCCAGTACGCATCCCAGGCCTCTGCGCTTTCCCAGAGCTCCATGTGCATCAGGTTCTCGGCGACTTCGACGCTGCGGAAGTCCTCAGCGAGGACGCAGCCGGGCTCCTCGCGAAGGGCGGTAGTGAAGCTGCGCAGGTCGGGGAGACGTGCTTCCCAGTCCGCCGGGTTGCTCTGGATGATGAGACGGATTGCCATGAAGACTCCTCTGCGCTGCTGCCGTTTTGTCGCGGGGCGTTTCCAAAGAATACGCGACCGGCTACGGCACGGCGGCGGTCTCCGCGTCGGTCCGGCCTGATGCAGCATCGTCGGTCCGGCGGTCCTTCGGCTGCACGGTGACGAGCAGCAGCAGCGTGCACAGGGTCAACGCAACGCAGGCGGCCACCCAGGCGATTATGAAGCTGCCGGTCGTGTCTTTGACGAGGCCGGTGAGGGGAGCGCTGACGGCACTCAAGCCGAGGCCCAGCGGCATCGCGATACCGCGGATCTTGCCGATGTTTGCGGAGCCAAAGTACGACGGCCAGAGCGTGCCCTGGCTGATCGAGAAGCTCTGGGCGGCGATGCCAAACATACCGGCGGCGAGGAAGACCTGCCACACACTGTCGGCGCCGATCGTCAGCAGAAACGCGAGGATCATCGGCACGTTAGAGCCGGCGGAGATGAACCGCGCCGGGAAGCGGTCGACCATCCATCCCGTCGCAAGCCCCGCAACGGCGGCGACGGCGGCCTCGAACGAGAGCGCAAACGCGACCGCCTGGGGGCTGACGCCGTTGTCGATGTAGTACGGGATGCGGAAGAGGCCGAGCGTGCTCATCGAACCCATGCGCATGCCGTCGACCAGCGCGAGGCGCCAGAACGTCGAGGACTGCATTGCCTCCTCACGCGTCCATGACCGTTCCCGCCTGACCTGCTCGATGCTGCTGCCCTGCGGCCGCACCGCGGGTTCGAGGTCGCCGTCGGGCAGCAGACCCATCTCTGCGGGGTCGCGGCGGATCACCAGCAGGGCGATGAGGACACAGACCACGGTGCCGGAGATGCCGAAGAAGAGCCAGGTCTCGCGCCAGCCGATGCTGTCGATCAGCACCTGGGTCAGAGGGGCCAGGATGAAGACGCCTACCGGGATACCCATGAACGCGACCGCAAACGCCTGGCCGCGCTTGCGCAGGAACCAGCGCGCGATCGGCACCGTCGTGTAGAGGTTGCCGCCCTGTCCCTGCAAGCCGGTCATACCACTGATCAGGAGCAGGACGATCATCTGCCACCCGGCCTCGATGAACGCCATGCCGGCGACCGTAACGCCGACGATAAGACTGGCCGCAGCGATCGGTATGCGCGCACCGTGGCGGTCGAGGTATCGCCCGATCAGCCATCCGGTGACGCTGAAGCCGATCAGGCGGGCGGTCTGCGCGAGACCGAACATCGACTGACCGATGCCGAGCTCTTCCTTCATCGGCGCAATGAATAAGCCGAGGTTGATGCTGCCCATCGCGGTCATGACGGCACTGATCGCCGCCAGGCCCAGGACGACCCACCAGCCGTAGAAGATGCGGCCAGGAACGGCTGAACTCGGTTTCATCATCAGCAGACGATAGAGGATGCAGGAGACAGGAGCACGCCGGCTCAGAGAGAAGCGGGGCGATGCGGCGGATTCAGGTGACAACCGCAAGTCCGTCGCCTCCGGTCTGCAGTCGACCGCCCACATCATCACCGGCGCCGCCGCCATCATGGTCGTCGTCTTCGGTGCCTTCGCTCTCGGCGACATGATCGACATGCAGGAGATGGGCTTCGGCCTCGCCGTCGCGGTCTTCATCGACGCGACGCTCATCCGGTCGATTCTCGTCCCGGCGAGCATGGAGCTGCTGGGCGCCCGAAACTGGTACCTGCCGAGCTGGCTCGAGTGGCTGCCCCGCATCGACGTCGAGGGCCACAGCGCCCCGGCCGCCCACCCGGTGCAGCTTCCCGTCGAAGCCCTCGGAGCCGCCATCGGCGACTAGCCCGCACTGCCGACCACCGCACCCGAGAGGAGAGCCTACCGGCTCTCCTCTCTCTGCGTCGGTCGTGTATCGCGCCCGTCCTGCTCGTCTTGCTGAGGACCAGCGCTAGAATGCGCTTCACTGCAGCGAAGTAGAGAGAGGCCAGGCAATGCTTTCGGGAATCGACCATATCGTTGTCCTCGTACGGGACCTGGAGAGCGCGACGGCGGGCTACGAAGCCCTGGGGTTCACCGTCACGCCCGGCGGTGAGCACGCTGGTGGCGCCACCCACAACACGCTGATTGGTTTCGAGGACGGCACCTACTTCGAGCTCATCGCCTTCAAAGACCCCTCGAAGACACACGACCACCGGTGGTGGGCACGGCTCGCGAAGGGCGAAGGCCTCGTCGACTACGCGCTGCGGGCGGAAAACGCCGAGGCAGTCGTCGACGAAGCGCGCTCGCGGGGCCTCGAGCTCGCAGCTCCGGTCGATGGCAGCAGACGGCGGCCGGACGGTGAGCTGATCGCCTGGCGCAGCATCACCTCGGGCCGCCCGATCGGCACAAGCTCGCTGCCCTTCGCAATCGAGGACGTCACGTCTCGCGAGGCCCGCGTCCCGGGCGGCAGCGCGGCGAAGCACCGCCTCGGGGTCACCGGCGTCGCCGAGCTGGTGATTGCCGTCCGCGATATCCATGTTGCGTCGCGAGACCTGGAGACGATGCTCGGGCAGAAGCCGGAGAGCATTGAGGCAAGGGCTGAAGGCCATGGCGGCGAGGCGCTGTTCACAACCGGCGGCCACCGGCTGCGGCTCGTCGAGCCCGACGGGACGACGGTCGACGGCGCGTCAATCAGCGAGCACCTCGAGGCGCGCGGCGAGGGCCCATACGAGGTCGTCCTCCAGCTCGAAAACGGCCAGGCCACCGGCAAACTGCTGCCCCTGACCGAGACAAACGGCGCCCGCATCCGCGTATGGGCTATTCGTGGTCAGCCGCACCAATAGAAAGAGGGCGACCGACGTCGGTTGGTCGCCCTCTACAACTGTCCGTCTCTTGCGTCACTAGGCCATGCCGAGCACGAGGCCGAGGGCGAGGAAGATGAAGAAGACGGTCTCGACGGAGTGGATGATGATGCCCATCCAGGCACTGCGGAAGCGCCGCGACGGGAGTGCGTAGGTAAGGGTGCCACCAATCGCCGAGCCGAAGATCGACCAGGGCTGGTGCAGGTGGTAGAGGCCGAAAAGCACGCCGTTCGCCAGCCAGTCGCGCTTGCCGAACACACCCAGCATCTTCGGGAGGAGGATCCCGCGGAACAGTAGCTCCTCGCCGAGGATCGTGTTGAAGACGCCGAGGACGACGAAGAGACCGAGCACCTGCCAGGCGCCTTCGAGGGCCGCCTTCCGCTCGTCCGAGTTGACCACGCTCTCGAAGCTGTACTTGCTGGGCTCGCCGAGGAACGGGAAGAGTGCGTTCCAGGCGTCCTGCAACGGCGCCATCTGAATCGCCGCGGCGAGGAACACCACCGGCACGAGCCAGAGCCAGAGCTTCCGACGGCCCTGCCCGGTCTTCGGGTCTCGCGGCTTGTTGAGCCAGCAGCGCCGGCGAATCGTGGACCAGCGCAGGTCTCCCTCTTCGTGGCGGATGATCGCCATCGACAGGACGAACTGCCAGATAAGACCGAGCGTCAGGAAGAGGGCGCGTGTGAAAGCAACGTTGTTCGCATCGCCAACGCCGAGGTCTAGTGGGCCGACCAGCGCGGGGAGCACCCAGCCGAGGAATGCCATCGGCAGGGCGGCTGCGGCCCAGATCGACAGGATCTTGCGAAGTGAATACTGGTCCGTCGCCGAGCCGTCAACCGGGACGGCCTCTGCCGCAAGGGCGGAGCCGATGCTATTCCACCTGGGGTCGAACGTTTCTGTGCGGTTCATGTTGGTTCTCCTCTGAATGAATTTGGGTACATGCAGAGGCTAGGCCCGGACCGTTGCCGCGGCGTCTCCCGGTAGGGATGTCCTGGGGTCAACTCTGGAGGGAGATTTCAGACGTGGCGCCTACCTCTTGGGGGGTAGATCACCAGGACGGGAGGTCAGCTGCTTCGCGGCTTCACGACCCCCAGCTCATAGGCGAGGATGACCACTTGCGTCCGGTCACGCGCGTCCAGCTTCTCGAAGACGTGCTTGACGTGCGTCTTCACCGTGCCTTCGCTGAGGACGAGGCGGCCGGCGATCTCTGCGTTCGACAGCCCCTGCGCGATCAGCTCGAAGACATCGCGCTCGCGGTCGGTCAGCGTCCTGAGGAGGGAGACGTCCCGGCCGGGGGTGGCCTGAGAGGCGAAGCGGTCGAGCAGACGCCGCGTGACCGACGGCGCCAGCAGCGCATCACCCGAGGCGACGACCCGGACGCCGGAGACGAGATCTGCGGCTGGCGCTCGCTTCAGGAGGAACCCGCTCGCGCCCGCCCGCAGGGCCTCGTAGACGTACTCGTCGAGCTCGAACGTGGTCAGGATTATGACGCGGGAGCTCTCCTGGCGGCCCAGGGCGACAACCTCGCGGGTGGCGTCGAGGCCGTTCTTCACCGGCATCTGCACGTCCATCAGCACGACGTCGGGGTCGAGCCTCGTCGTCGCCTCAAGGGCTTCGGCGCCGTTCGAAGCCTCGGCGACCACCTCGATGTCCGGCTCAGCCTCGAGGATCAGGCGGAGGCCGGAGCGCACCAGGTTCTCGTCGTCGGCCAGCAGCACGCGAATCGTCATTGCGGCGGTCCTTTGAACGGCAAGCGCGCCTTCACTGCGTATCCCTGGCTCTTTTCGACCGGGCCCATGCTGATCTCACCGCCGAAGAGCCCGGCACGCTCGCGCATGCCCAGGTGACCGCGGCCGCCTGTACTTGAGGCGCCGTTCGTCCGGCCACGCCCGTTATCGACAACCGTAACTTCCACGTCGTGCGGACTGTAGCGCACGGTGACCGTGGCGTGGGAGGCGCCGGAGTGCTTAAGGCAGTTCGTGAGGGATTCCTGGACAATGCGGTAAGCGGAGAGGTCGACGCTCGCGGGAACGTCGACCGGCTCCCCCTCGATCACAACCTCCACAGGGATGCCGGCCTCCGAGACGTGGGCGGCAAGGCCCTCGAGCTGAGCCAGGCCCGGCTGGGGCTCCGAGCGCTGGTTCTCCAGATCTGCAGCGCGCAGGACGCCCAGCATGCGCTCCATGTCGGCGAGCGCCTCGCGGCCCGTGGATTCGATCGAGGACAGCGTCTCGCGTGAAACCTCAGGCCGCGTATCGAAGACACGCTGGGCACCTGAGGCCTGGAGCACGATGATGTTCAGCGCATGACCAACGATGTCGTGCAGCTCGCGAGCCATCCTCGCCCGCTCATCGGCGACTGCTTCCCGAGCGCGCATTTCCTGCTCCAGCTCCAGGCTCGCGACGCGTGCGCCCGCCGCATCTGCCTGCTGGCCGCGGATGCGCACAAAGACACCGAGCAGCCAGGCCGCCACCCAGGTTCCTGTGGTCGCTACGATGTCTCCCGTCGCCCAGTCCTCGCGGTTCGTGGCGTAGAACCCGGCGATTGCAGCAAAGGTGATACCGAGCGTCAGCAGGCTCCCACGCCGGTCGCAGAGGGTCCCCGCGCCGTACACCGCGACCAGCGAGCTGAAGGTGCCGGCCTGCACGACCTCATAGCCGATCGCCGAGTGCGCCACCAGCGCGATGCTGATCGCGAACGCGACGCCCAGGGGATGATTGCGTCGGACGGCCAGCGGCAGAGTCTGGGCAAGGGCGAGGACGAGCCCGAGGACGTCATCGCTGCGCAAGTCACCGCCACCGCCGTCCCGGCCTGCCACGATGGCGACCGCGCCGAGGCTGAGCGCGATCGCGACGACCGCGTCGAGTACGCGCGGATCGAGTCCCCTCAGGAAGCGGCTGACGCTCTCCATGGCCGAAGTTTACTGCGGGTGTCAGCAGGTGCGGAGGCTGCCGAGTGATGATGTCGAGCCAAATGCAAAGCGCCGGGTATACTCGGCCAGATGGCTCTCACCATGGGCGTGCGGGGCGATAGTGAGAAGGGACGGATCATGCTGGAAGGCAGCACCAAGATGCCGAACGGGCTGGAATACATCGACGATGTCGTCGGCGAGGGCGAGTCGCCCCGCATGGACCAGCAGGTCACCGTCCACTACACGGGCAAGCTCGCGGACAACGATAAAGTCTTCGACAGCTCCGTCGGCCGAGCGCCGATCAGCTTCCCGATGAACGGCGTGATCCCCGGCTTCTCTCAGGGCCTGTCGACGATGAAGGTCGGCGGCAAGCGCACGGTCTACATCCCGTCGGACCTCGGCTACGGCCCCGGCGGCGCCGGTCCGATCCCGCCAAACGCCGACCTGATCTTCGAGATCGAGCTCATCGCCATCAAGTAACCCCTGACGATTGGCAGCAACCACGGGTCCTCTCTCCCGGGCGCGGGAGAGGGTTAGGGTGAGGGCGCCCTGACGCCCCGTCTTAGCTCAGGTGGTGCACCGGCGCCAGCTCGTACACCGGCGTCGGGATGCCCTCGAGGCGCGCCTTGAGCTGCAACGCCAGGTAGAGCGAGAAGTGCCGCGACTGCGCGAGGTTGCCGCCGTGGAACCAGAGCCCCGGCTGCTGCGTCGGCTTCCACATGTTGCGCTGCTCGCCTTCCCACGGCCCCGGGTCGTACGCAGTGCCTGAGCCGAGGCCCCACACCTTACCGACGCGGTCGGCGACCTCCTGCGAGATCAGCTGCGCCGCCCAGCCGTTCATCGAGCCGTAGCCGGTCGCGCAGACGACGAGGTCCGCGGGCAGCTCTGAGCCGTCACTCAGGACCACCGACTTCGCCTTCATCCGCTCGATGCTGACCCGTGTGCGGAGCTTGATCTCGCCGTTGACGATCAACTCCGTCGCGCCGGTGTCGATGTAGTAGCCGGAGCCGCGGCGCTGGTACTTCATCGCGACGCCGGTGTTGTCCTCACCGAAGTCGATGAGGAAGCCGGCGGCCTCGACGCGGGCGTAGTACTCGGCGTCGTCGGCGCGCATTTTCTGCGTTGCTTCGGCCGCCGCGATCGGGGCGAGACGCTGCGGCACAGAGGCGGCGAGCAGGTCGGCGCGGTCGGTGGTCAGGCCCGCGGCGACAGCGCCCTCGGAGTACGGGCCGGTGCCGCCCGGTATGCGCGGACGCCGGATCACCGTCGAGGACGAGCGCTGCAGCATCGTCACGCTGGCGACGCCGTGCTCCCAGAGGTCCTGGCATATGTCATGCGCCGAGTTGTTCGAACCGACGACGATCGCGTGCTTACCGCGATACGCAGCGCCGGTTCGGTAGCGGCTCGAATGGTAGACCTCACCCTCGAAGGCATCAGCACCCGTGAAGGACGGCAGCTTCGGCATACCCGACATGCCGGTCGCGAGCACGAGATGCGTTGGGCGCAGCGTCACCGGCACGCCGTCGCGCTCGACCTCGACCGTCCACCGCCCTTCAGCTTCGTCGTAGGACGCCAACTTGCAAGTTGTGTTCGTCCAGTAGTTGAGCTCCATGAGGGTCGTGTAGGCCTCGAGCCAGTCGCCCATCTTGTCCTTCGGCGTGAACACAGGCCAGTGCGCCGGGAACGGGATGTAGGGCAGGTGGTCGAACCAGACCGTGTCGTGCAGGGTCAGCGAGTCGTAGCGGCTGCGCCAGGAGTCGCCGGCGCGGGCATGCCGCTCGACGATGATCGCCGGGACGTTGAGCTGCCTGAGCCGCGCACCGAGGCCAATACCGCCCTGCCCACCGCCGACAATCAGCACGAACGGCTGCTCCGTGTACCCCAGCTCGGCCTGCTCCCGCTGACGCGCTGCGTGCCAGGTAACGCGGTCCTTTACGGCGCCGTACTCGACGCCGAAGGGGCGCGACGCGTCGTGCTGCTCCTCGAAGCCCTTGAGCTCGCGCAGAGCAGTGAAGAGGACCCATGCCTTGCCGTCGCGCAGCCGCAGGATCCCCTGGCCGCGCCCGACCTTCGTCTCGAAGCGGAGCCACGCCTCGGTCACACCGGTCGCGTCGATCGTCGCGTCCCCGTCGAGAAACCAGCTCGTCGCGCCGGTGTCTGCGCCACGGGCCGCGAGCATGGCACAGATCGCCTCTGGGCCTTCCAACGTCTTGAGGTTCCAGGTGAACGCGGTGAAATCGCGCCAGTAGGAGTCCTCAGCGAAGAGGTCTGCCGCCGCGGTCCAGTCAGACCGTCGCAGCACTGCGTCGAACTCGGCCAGCCAGGCTTCTACGTCTTCGTTCGGTGTCGGCATCGGTGTCCCTTTCGCGTCCTCGTCGAGAAGGTACACGAAACGGACAGGCGATTCAGTAGCCCACCGAGGCCCCATCCGCACGAGGCTCGCTGCCGCCGACGTAGGTGCCGTTGGCGAGGCGGCGGATGATCTGCCCGCGGCCGAAGCCCGCATTGAGCACGGGCCCGTTCTCGGCGACGACGACCTGGTGGCCTCTCGCCTCCAGGCCGCGGACGACCTCTGGCGGCGTCGCGCGCTCGACGGCGACCTGCTTGCCGGTCATCCAGCGCCAGCGCGGCGCGTCGAGGCTGGTCTGTGGGTTCATGCCGTAGTCGATCTGGTTCACGAGGATCTGCAGGTGGCCCTGGGGCTGCATCGCGCCGCCCATGAGGCCAAAGGGTCCGATCGGTGCGCCGTCCTGCGTCAGAAAGCCGGGAATGATCGTGTGGTACGGCCGCTTGCGAGGCGCAATCTGGTTCGGGTGTCCGGGCTGCAGCGAGAAGCCGCGCGCCCGGTTCTGCAGCGAGATGCCGGTGCCGGGGACGACAACACCGCTGCCGAAGCCGTTGTAGTTCGACTGGATCATCGAGACCATCATGCCGTCGCTGTCGGCGGTGCAGAGGTACACGGTGCCTCCCGGCGGCGGGTCGCCTGCCGTCGGCTCGAGCGCCTCGTCGCCAATCAGGGCGCGCTGCGCGGCGGCGTAGTCCTTGTCGAGCAGCAGCCCCACCGGCACCGCGACATGCTCAGGGTCGGCGATGTAGCGGAGGGCGTCGGCGTAGGCGAGCTTCATCGCCTCGATCTCGCGATGCCAGGTCTCGGCCGAGTCTCGCGGGTGCTCAGGGACGTCGTAGCCCTCCATGATCGCGAGCGCCTGAAGCGCGGCGATGCCAGAGCCGTTCGGCGGCATCTCCCAGACGTCATAGCCGCGGTAGTTGACGCTGATCGGGTCGACCCACTCCGAGACGTGGGCGGCGAGGTCGTCCACCGTGATGTAGCCGCCCGTCTTGGCTGCGAACGCAGCGAACTGCTCCGCGAGGGCGCCGCGATAGAACGACTCGCCCTTCGATTCGGCGATCAGGCGAAGGGTTTTCGCGTGGTCGGGCAGGGTCCAGATGTCGCCGGGGTGCGCCTCGCGGCCGTCCGGCATGAAAGTGCTGAACCAGCCCTCGAACTCCGGGCCGTGCAGGGATGCCTTGAAGTTTCGCTGCCCGAGCGCCCAGCTGTAGGCCGTCTCAGGGGCCAGGGCGATGCCGTTCTCGGCGTAATCGAGAGCCGGCTCGAACAGCGTCTCGAAGGGGAGGCGGCCGAAGCGTTTGTGCAGGTCGCGCCACGCTCCGACGGCGCCGGGTACGGTGACCGTGGCCCAGCCGTGCTGGGGCATGACCTTGTGACCCAGCTTTTCGAAGAGCTCCGGCGTGAACGCAGCCGGCGAGCGGCCGGAAGCGTTGAGGCCGTGCAGCTTGCCATCGGACCAGACCATCGTGAAGGAGTCGGAGCCGATGCCGTTCACCCACGGCTCGACGACGGTCAGGGTGATTGCGGTCGCGACGGCGGCGTCGACCGCGTTGCCGCCCTTGAGCAGCATGCGCAGTCCGGCCTGCGCCGCCAGCGGCGAGCTGGAGTTGACCATGCCGTGGCGTGCCAGCACGGGCATCCGGATCGATGGGTAGTAAAAGTCCGCTGGTGCGAGTCCGGTATTCAAAGGAGTCCTCAAGAGCTTGCCGGACGACACTGTCCGCTTTCGACGCGGCGATCATCTGGAGGCGGGGAAGTTGTGTCAATCGAACCGCCCGCCTCGGCCTCGATTCTTAACCTGCTTTTCGCCAGGCGGGATGCGAACGGCGCTTCCGCAGCTTGACGGCCTGTCGTATACGGGGCTAATCTGCGCTCCCCGCCGCAGGTACCATCATGGCGTCAGCCTGCTCCAGAACAGACCACCGCGCGCGCCGGGTTTCGCCGTGGAGTGCTCCGCTACGGTCATCATGCCGAGGCGCCGACAGCCGGCTTCCCCCGTGCGTGAAGGAAGGGAGTGACGATTGACCTGACTCCGAACCACGACTCTCGCACGACCTTTTCAGCGCAGAGAGTGAACTGGGGCTCGCTGGGCTCATAGCATCTGAGGTGAATTTCGATGGGTAGGGAACTCGTACAGGACAGCTCCAGCCGTGGACTGACAGACGAAGACATCATTCATATCCCCGGCATGTCCAGCCAGTGGGTACGCCTGGGCAACGGCGCCAAGGCCCACTACACCGTCTCCGGCGACGACGGCCCGGCGGTCATCCTCTGCCACGGCGGCATTGAGGGTTCGTCCGGCACCGCAGGCTGGCGGTTCACGGCGCCCTTCCTCGGCGCCAACGGCTTCCGCGTGTACTGCCCCGACCAGCCGGGCTTCGGCTGGGCCGACACCGGCGCAGAGTACCTGCGCAAGAGCCCGAAGACCCACGTCGACTTCATCCGTGACTTCGCCGACGCCCTCTGCATCGACAAGTTCTTCATCAGCGGCAACTCGATGGGCTGCGCGACCGCCGTCAACGTGACGATGGCTCACCCTGACCGCATCCTCGGCGTCGCGTTCATCGCCGGCAGCCTCGGCGACGTCGTCGACCCGGCCCTTCGCGTCTCAAGCAAGGACAGCAACTTCTCCGCCAACCGCGACTACGTGTCGCCCGGCTTCGACGGCACCGAGGAGTCGATGCGTGTCCTCATGGAAGGCATCATCTACAAGGCCGGCGCGATCTGGCCGGAGCTGATCACGATGCGCGTCAAGGCTGCTCACCGCCAGCGCGCCGGCCGCGTCGCCGCCGGTCTGCCTGAGGTTGCCCCCTTCGCGACCAACGACGAGAACATTCTCGCCAACCTGTCGACGAACGGCCGTCTCCAGCGCCTGACGATCCCGATGATCTACATGTACGGCCTCGCCGACGTGCTGAGCCCGGTCGAGAACGGCTTCATGCAGGAAGACGCGGTCCCGAACATCCAGTTCTTCTACCCCGACCACTGCGGCCACCAGGGTCAGACGGACCAGCCGGACATGTTCAACCAGACGTTCCTGGAGTTCTTCCGCGACGGCAAGGTGAGCTGGGAGACGGCGAAGTGGGCGGGTGTTTCCCGCCGCCGCCCGATCAACCCTGACCTCGTCGCCGCCCCGCCGGAGGGCTTCCCGCAGCCGATCCCGGAGGCGTACAAGGACACGGCAACGCTTCGCGCCGCAATCGGCGAGGTCGCGGCTTCGGCCTAGCGACAACGCACAGGACCATTGCACAGGGGCCCGTGAATCACGGGCTCCTGTCATTTCAGGCTGTCGTCAGGCAGGACAGCCCTTCATCGACTCTCCCTGGAAGCCGTGGTCATCGATCGGCCGGCCGCACTTGGCGCAGCGTCCGGTGATCGGCCTCGCGCTGCCGGGGACGCGGTTGTTCTGGCCGCAAGCGGGGCAGGCGACGACGAACGCCTCTCCATCGATGGCCATCTCGTAGGACGTGCGGCAGCCCGGGCAGACCAGCTGTGCCAATCTCATGAGGACGTATCCTCTCTCGCCCCGCCGTTCGACTGCGATGTGTTGAGCAACACTGTCAGTCGTAGAAGAAACGACTATTGATGGCATTTGGTTAACACATGCGATCAGCCGCTGACGACGCCTTACAGGATGCGCGCGCCGACCCTGAACCTGTTCAGTATTGCGGTATGCTCTGACCCGGCACTGCGAGCGAAACGCCTCGAGCGGCCGGTGAGGATCAGACCATCGACGCACATCCGACCCTGGAACCCTCACCGAGCACTGCTGGTTCGCGCCCTCGCTTCTTCTACGGCTGGGTAATCGTCGCCGCGCTAGCTACCGTCACCGGCGCGATGACCGGCATGGGCGGCATCAACCTCGGTCTGTTCATCAAGCCGATGACCGAGGACCTGGGCATGGGCGAGTCGGTCTTCGGCTTCGGCCAGACCGCGCGGCTGATTGGATTCAGCGCAACGAGCTGGTGGATCGGCCGCTACCTCGACCGCCACGGGGCGCGACTGCCGCTCGTGATCGCCGGGCTTGTCGCGGGCGCGTCAGTGATCGGGCTGGCGGCGATTACCGACGGCTGGCAGCTGATCTTTCTGCTCTTCGTCAGCGGACTCACCGGCCTCTATATGGCGGGCGGCACGCTGTACGCAACGGTGCCGATCTCGGCCTGGTTTGTGAAGAACCGCGGCAAGGCACTCTCGATTACGTTCCTTGGGCTGCCGATCGGCATCTTCATCACACCGCCGCTCACGCAGTTCCTGATCGACGAGATCGGCTGGCGGCAGGCGTGGCTGGTGCTCGGCATCACCGGCACGGCGATCATCATGGTGGCCGCGGCGATCGTCCGGCGGCGCCCGGAGGACATGGGGCTGCTCCCTGACGGCGGCGCTGTGCCGGAGCCGGGCGAAACCGGCAAACCCTCCCACGTCATCGCCGAGGTGTCGTGGACGCGCGAAGAGGCGATGAAGTCGTCCGCGTTCTGGCGGCTCGCAAGCGTCGACGGCCTGCGAATGGGCGCGATGGGTACGGTCGGCATCTATCGCGTTTCGTACTTCATCGACCAGGGCGTCGACGCGCAGATAGTCGCGTTTGCGCTCTCGTTCGAGGCGGTGATGGCGGCGCTGATCTCCGTCCCCACCGGCTGGGCCGTCGACCGTGTGCCGCCGCGCTTCCTCGCCGCCGCCTCGACAATGGCGATGGTCGTCACGCTGGGCGCGATCATCCAGGCCGATACCGTCGCCGGCGTCTTCCTCGCGAGCGGCCTCTTTGGTGTCGCTGCGGCCAGCTTCGACGTCAGCCGTGCAGCGACCTGGCCGAACTACTTCGGAGCGGCCAACATCGGCAAGATCCGCGGCATCGCGATGCCGATCGGCCTCAGCCTGAGCGCGATCAGCGCCCCGCTCACTGGCATCATCAAGGACGAAACCGGTGAGTTCCTCCTCGCCTGGATCGCAGCGGCAGTCGCCCTCGCAGCCGCCTCGGCGATCCTGCTGTTCACGCCGAAGCCGAAAGCGCCGGTGCGTGAGCCGGCCGCGGGGTTATCGCCTCAGTAGAGGGCCTTCGTGTCGAGGACGTTGATCAGCGGCTCGCAGGCGAGGTAGCGGCGCAGGTTCTCGCAGAATATCGCCGTGATTCGCGCGTTCTCCTGCGTCACCGTGCTCGCCGAATGCGGGCTGATGATCACGTTCGGCAGGTCCCAGAGCGGCGAGTCGGGAGGCAGAGGCTCCGAGCTGACCACGTCGAGCGCAGCGCCGGCGAGGCGGCCCTCCTGCAGGGCGCGGATCAAGGCCGGCTCATCGACGAGCTGGTGGCGCGCGATGTTGATCAACAGGGCGCTCGGCTTCATCACGGCAAGCTCGGCCTCGCCGATCATGCCCTCGGTGTCGGGCGTGTGCGGCGCGATCAGGACGAGGACGTCGGCCTCGGCGAGCATCTCATGCAGCTCGGCGCGGGCGTAGATCTTGTCGACGTTCGCCACCGGCTCCGTGCTGCGGCGCAGGCCGACGACGCGCATGTCCAGCTTCTTGCCGTGGCTCGCGACCTCCTTGCCGACGCGGCCGAGGCCGATGATCGCCAGCGTCTTGCCGGTGAGCTCTTCACCGCTGTACCGCTCCCACCGCTTCGCCGCCTTGTCGCGCGCCATCAGCCAGTAGTCCTTCGCGAACATCAGCATCGCCATGAGGCAGAAGTCGGCGAGGGGCCGGGCGTGGACGCCGCTGGCGGTTGTGAAGACGATGCCCGAATCCTCCAGGCCGGCGCGCATGATCGTCTGACCGATGCCGGAGCTTGTCGCCTGCACCCACTTCAGCTTCGGCGCGATGACGGGCAGGTCGGCGAGGTGGCTGCGGTCGAAGTCGAAGGCAACGTCGGCCTGCGCCAGCATCGCGAGGAAGCGCTGCTCCTGCTCTGAGGTTCGCCTGAACGAGGGGTCGCCGGTGTGGTCGGCGTGGTAGCGCGGCACCGGCAGAATGTCGGGCTCGTAGAGCACCGTGATGCGAGGGTCGACGGCGCGGATCGTCGCTACATGCTCAGCCTCGAGCGGCGTTGTGATGGCGATGGTGAGCTGGTCGGTCATAGGTCAGGCAATCCCCTCGGCGTGGCGTACGCCGGTGATATCGAAGGCGAGGATGAAGTGCACGTCGAGGCTCATGCGGTCGAACTGAGGGAACTTCGCCCGCAGCATGGCTTTCGCCCTGTCGAACTCGTCGCCCTCGCTCAGCGTACGGCCGGTACCAGTGAGCGAGAGCATCCAGAGCTTCGACCAGTCTTCGACGTAATCGTCCACCAGCAGCTCGAGCTGCGGCGTGTGCGTGAGGTTGCGGACCGTGATCCGCGTCGGCTGCGTCTCGATGTAAACGGTGCGGTCGCCGTCGAAAGCGTGGCAGAAGGGCGCTACGTGCGGCCCCTTCGGACCCACAGATGCGACGCGACAGACCCGGGCATATCCGAGCGCCGCCTGCCGTGCCGGCGTGAACTTGTCGATTGCGTTCATGATGCTTCCTCTCGCCTGGTCTCGAACGTCCCCCACGATTCTCGATCAAATTCGCGGTATGCAACCGTCCCCGCGGCGGCGACTGCGCAATCTCGTACACTCAGACTGCAACCGGCCAGCACGACAGCGACAAAGGTGACCCCCAGTGACGATGCAAATGGACCCGAACGAGATCCGCAGCAGCGGAATGCACCCCTTTGGCCGGATCTTCGCCGACCCGTCGGCCGACAAGGCGTCGGCAAGCGTCAGTCTCTGACAGGTCCTCTTCAATCCCGAAGCGGGCCCCGGTAACGTCATGTTCTTCCAGGGCGCCGAGCTCACCGGCGGCGCGGTCCGGATCTACACCGACAACCCGAAGCTCGCGCAGTGGATACGCGACGAGATCCCGCTCGATGGGACCAATCCGGACTCGACCGTCACCGAAGCAACGTTCTCGTCCAGAGGGGACCTGAGCTCAACCTTGACGATCAGCGTCGAGGCCGGCGCCGACCAGCTCGTCTGCAGCTGGAGCGACTTCATGCCCGCGTTCGCCAGCGTCCACGCGCCGGTCCCGGAGGCCCTCGGCGGTCACGGCCACTACGCGGTCTACGTCTCGGCGCGGCAGATGACCGTTGCCCTCAACGGCGTCGAGGCCGGCGGCAGCCCAAAGCCCCAGCCCTTCGGCGAGTGGCAGGGCACCAGCGCATTCGTCGTCCTCGGCGAGACCTGGATGCGGCCGGCGCGCTAGCCTCAGCGGCCGGTCAGGTAGGCGAGGTCGCGCCAGCTGTGCATCGTCATGTACTCGCTCCACCAGCGGTACATGTTGCGCTGGTTGTGGTCGGCGCCGATCGCGAATGAGCCCGGCATCTCGTCGTGCTGGATGCGCTCGCCCAGGCCCATCATGTAGTTCATCGGCACGCGCTTCGCGATCGTCCCGCGGGCCGCGTCGGTGACCTGCTGCCAGTTGTCGGAGTCATCCTGCTCCCAGGTGCCGGCCGGGCCCTGGCGGTACATGCAGTGCCAGGCGATGCGGTCCTTGACCTCCTGCGGCGCCGCTTTGTCGACGATGGCGTAATCGCGCACCTCGATGCGGCCCGGGCCGCGCGGGTGCCAGACGTGCATCGACGCGAAGTTCGGCTGGAAGGAGAAGTTCGGGAAGATGCTGCCGTGGATCGAGATGAAGAGGTCTGCCTTCGGTCCCAGGCGCTCGCGCGTCTCTGCCAGCGTCTCCCGCGTATAGGCGTCGAGCACCGGATCGAGGCCGGGCAGACGCGCGTACGACATCGCGCTGATCGAGGGGTCGGTGATGAACGCGCCGCCGACGCCGTGACCGTACCGCGTCGCGACCTGTTGCCCCGTCGACCGGTCTGTCGGTCGCGCACCGCCGCCGGCGCCGACGTTCATCGCCGACTGGTGCGTGGCGTAGCCGTGGTAGCCGTCGCCGATGAAGTTCTCGGCCGCCACCTTCCAGTTCGTGTCGAGCACCCAGCGTCGCACGTGGCCGACGACCTCCGAACCACCCTCGCGCCGGTCGAGCCATGAGTCGATGTACCAGGTGAAGTCACCCAGGTAGTCGAGCAGCGGCGGCGCTTCGGCATCGAAGGTCGCGAAGATGAGGCCCTGGTAGGTATCGAGCTGGGCGACGGGATAGAGGCCCCAGTCCTTCAGGTCGAGGCCGCCGTACCAGCGTTCGAGCTGCGGAACCGCCTCGAGCCTGCCGTCGGAAGCGTAGGCCCAGGCGTGGTAATTGCAGGAGAACGTCGCCTGGTTGCCGTGGTCGGCGAGACAGACGCGGGAGCCGCGGTGCCGGCAGACGTTCAGGAAGGCGCCGACCTTGCCATTCTTGTCTCGGGTGACGAGGACCGGGTCTTCGCCCATATAGGTAGTAATGAAGTCGTTTGGGTTCGGGATCTCGGACTCGTGGGCGAGGAAGAGCCAGCAGCGGGCGAAGATGCGCTCCAGCTCGAGCTGATACAGCGCCTCGTCGCCGAAGAGGCGCCGGTCGATCAGACCGTTCTCGACGTCTACCATGCCCCGGATCGCGTCAGCGCTGTACGACATCGCCTGCTTTCGACCTCCCGAACGACGAGGCAACAATACGCCCGTCTCATCAGGCCCTCAACAACCTGAAATTACGCTCAGGAAACAATTGACGCGGTCGCGGCGTCCCCTCACGATTGCCGCGCATGTCAGAAGCACCGACCGAACAGCCGGCACCGGCCGCCCGACCCCGCATTGTCGACCCCCGCTGGGTGGTCCTCGCCGGCGGCTTCCTGATCCTCTTCGCCGGCGGTGGGCGTCTCGCGATCTTCGGCCTCGTCTTGAAGCCGATGAGCGAGGACCTCGACATCAGCCGCGGCACCCTCTCGCTCGTCGTCACGATTTCGACGGTCGTAGCGGCGCCTTCGCTGCTGGTGACGGGGCGCCTGCTCGACCGCTACAGCCTGCGCCTCGTCATGCTTGTCGCGACGCTGGTCTCAGGCCTCAGCCTCGTGCTCCTCGGCTTCGTGCAGACGCCGTGGCAGCTCTTCCTGCTCTACGGCGTCGCCTTCCCGCTGGCGAACCCGGGCACGGCGCTGCTTCCGGTGCAGGTCATGATCAGCCGCTGGTTCCAGCGCGGCCACGGCATGGCGAACGCCGTCGCGCAGTCGGGCAGCAGCCTCGGACAGCTCGTCCTCATCGGCCTGATCGCGACGTTCCTCGACGACCTTGGCTGGCGGGCCGCGTTCACAGCAGCAGGCCTTGTCTTCCTCCTGACGGTCGTCCCTCTGGTCGTCACGATGGTGCCGGCCGCGCGCACGCCTCGGATCACGGGCGGCTCGGCCGCATCGGTCGAGGCGGCAGCAGTCGAAGCGCCGGTGACGCTGCGGTCCTTCGCGACGAACCGTTCGCTCTGGGCGCTAACCGCCGTCTATGTCATCTGCGGCTTCCACGACACCTTCGTTACCACCCACCTCGTCGCCTTCGCCACCGACCAGGGCGTGAGCCAGAGTGCCGCGGGCCAGCTGCTCGCAGTGATGGGCGTCCTGGCGATGACAGGGGTGCTTGCGGCCGGCGCGATCGCCCACCGCATCGGCGCCAGCGCGGCGACGATGCTCTGCTTCCTGTTGCGCGTCGTCATCTTCGGGATGGTGATCGCGACGCAGTCGGAGGTGGCGGTCTACCTGTTCGGCCTGATGTTCGCGTTCACGCTGCCGATTACGGCGCCGCTGGTCTCGGTCTTCGCGCGCGACCTCTTCGGCTACCGCCACCTCGGGACGATCAGCAGCTTCATCCTGATGGTGCACCAGGTCGGCGGCGGGCTCGGCGCCCTCGCTGGCGGCGTGATCTTCGACATCGCCGGCAGCTACGAGGTCGCGTTCATGCTGATGGGCGCCCTTGCAGCGGTCGCGGCCGGTGCGACATTGATCCTGATGCGCCAGAGCCGGCCGGAGCCGGTGGCCGTCGCCTAGCCCCGGTCGAACGCCTCGACGCCAGCTGTGGCGACCTGAAGGTCCTGCTCACCGGTACCGCCGCTGGCAGCGATCGCGCCAACGACCTCGTCTCCGGACTTGAGGGGCAGGCCGCCGCCGAGGAAGAGCAGCCGGTGCCCGTAGAGGCTCTGGGCGTGCTCGGCGATTGGGCCGCCGGCTCCCATGCGGGCAGCAACGTCGGCGCTGGGGACGCCCCAGATCGCCGCGACCATCGCTTTGCCCTGGCAGGCGAAGGAGGTGGTGCCCCGCCGCGCGCCGGTCATTCGCGCCAGGGCGACCGGGTTGCCCGCCGCGTCGACGACTGCGACCGAAAGGCCGACGCCGATCTCCTGCGCTTTCGCCAGCGCCGCGTTCAGGGCCCTCGTTGCGTCCTCGTAGGTCAGTTCCATCTCTGCCTCGCCTCTCTCGTTACCTTCGAACCGCGGCGATCATCGAGAGGCGAACTGGTGCTGTCAACGCCGTGCCGCGAACAACGCAAAGAGAGCCCGGTTGTCCGGGCTCCCTTTGATTCGGGCTGAGTCGGGTCGGTGCTAGTTGGCTTCTGCGTTCATCGCCTCGGTAATCGGCGAGCGGTTGAAGCCCTTGATGATGAGCCAGAGGCTGAGGCTCAGCTCCCAGGCGATTTCGCCCATCGTGAAGAGGAACTGCTGGGGCGCATCCTGCTCCCACTGGCCGAAGAGGACGAAGGTCAGACCGATGAGAGAAAGGGGGCCACCGATGACTCCGAGGAGCGCCATCTTCCGCGGCACCAGGCCGGAGCGGAACATGAGGTAGCCGAGGAGCAGGCCGTTGCCGAGGCCGGCGCAGAGGCCGGGGCCGAAGACGAAGGTCCAGTCGCGGACGGCGACGAGGGCACTACCGATGGAGGTCAGGTTGGCGGCGTCAGCGCCGGTGGCGCCGGAGTCGCGGAGGGTAACGATGGCGAGCAGACAGAGGGTACCGACGGCGATCATCATCGCTTCGAATGTGCGGACGGCGGCATAGCCGAGCGCAACGGCGAGGTTCTGGCGCCGGAGGACCTGGAACAGGATGACGCCGGTCGCGATGCCGAAGAAGCCAGTCAGCAGGTCGAGTATTGCCCCGATACGGACCGGCGTGTCACTGCCGGCGCCGAGGATGAAGGCGGTGTCGTTGAGTACGTCCTCGTAGAGGAAAAGGATGCCCACGTGGACGAACGTGAGAAGGAAGAAGATGCCGGCAACCAGGGAAATCTTCCTAGTTGAGTCGACCTGGGTTCGCTGGTTCGTGCGGGTGGCGGATTTCATTGCGATGCTTGCGTTCATTGCCGTTGTTCCCTTCAATTCTCTGAATCTGGTGTCAGCCGTGCCGCTTTGGCGCTGACCTTGCCAGTCGGACTTGAGGCGGTTCACTGAGACGAGCTCCACGCCAAGGTCGCGGATCCTCTGAAGCAATCCGTGCAGCGCCGCCTGGTCCGCTACATGGCCTCTAATGACGGTGCTTCCGTTGCTCTGACGGTCGATGGTCAGGCCGTCGAACCAGGTGGACCATCGCGAATCGAGATGCCCTTGGAGACGGATTTCGTACTGCCCGGCCTGGTCGTTGTCGGCGTTCGATGCGTCTCGTCGCTCATTCCCCTCCCTGTTGCTCATCGCTGTCTCCTTCTGCGTCCTGGCCTCGTTGGCCGTGATTGGAAGATAGAAGCGGGCATGGTGAGGTGGCTTCACCACATGTGGTGATTGAGGTGGTGATTCTTTGAGCGAGGCAGATGGTGAGATCGAGCCGCGCATGGCGGCTTCACGAGCCGTTGCGTCAGATCAGATTGAGCTCTTCGGCGCGACGCACCGCCGCCCGCCGTGTGCTGACGCCAAGCTTCGAGTAGATGCTCTTCGTATGGGTGCGCATCGTATTCAATGACACGACGAGCTCCCGCGCGATCTCGGGGCCGTCGAGGTCGCCCCGAAGCAGGCGCAACACGTCGAGCTCCCGCTCGCTCAGAAGCTGCTGAGGCGCTGTCGAGGCCGAAGCGGTCGACGGCTTCTCGTCTACAACACCGAACGCGTCGAGGAGACGCCGCGCGTAGGACACCGCTATCCCGCGCTGCACTGCCGCTTCGAGCAGCGCAGCCATCGGCGCGCGCTCATCGACGAAGACGCGGACGTAGCCCTCAACCTCAGCGAGGCTCAACGCCCGCCGCAGCGACTGCAGCGCGGCAGGCATATCGCCCGCCGCCCGGTGAGCCAGCGCCTGCAGGACGAGGACCTGGACGACGCTGCCGTTGCGGCCGTTCGCCTCGGCGGCTTGGAGGAGGCGCTCGAGGAACGCGAGCACGTCACGCGTTGCATCGCCATCCGCTCCGGCCTGGGCGAGCAGTGCATTGACCAGCGTGAGGTGCTCGAACTCCCGGGCGTAGACAGCATCGTCTTCGATGGTGAGTCCACGCTCTCGTGCCCAGGCGAGGGCGTCGGCGACCTTGCCCTGCATGAGCCAGACCCTCGCCCGCAGTGCCGCGATCGGACGCGTGTCCGCGTTGAAGCCGGGGCTGTAGAGCGCTTCGGCCTGCCTAAGCAAGTCCAGAGCCTCCCCGTAGTGCCCTGTCGCGGTCTCGACGCCCGCCATCGCGACGAACCAGCGATAGCGGTTCTCGCGCAGAGCCGCAGTTTCGCCGAGCTCCCTGCTCGTCGCCAGGTGCTCCAACGCCGCGTCCAGGTCGTTGCGTTCGCGGTAGACCTCGCTGATCGCGACGTGGACATCTGCGGTGCCGAGGGGCGCCGGAGGGCCGTGCTCGGATGCCAGGCTCAGTGACCGCTCGAGCACCTGCAGCGCCTCGTTGAGATGACCCAGCGCCGTCGACATCTCCGCGATGGCGATGCTGCCGGAGAGCGAATCCGGGACGTAGCCGGCGCGCTGGACGAGGGCGATGCCCTCCGCGAACGTCCTGCGTCCGTTCGCGATGTCGCCTGTGGCCCACAACGCGAGGCCGAGCAACGATAGTGCCGCGCCTCGCCCCTGGATGTCGTCCTCCGACATGACATCGAGCGCCGCCTGGGCGTATCTCACCGTGTCTGGCAGATTGCCGGTCAGCCGAGCGAATGCCGACCGGTAAATCGACACCTGGCCAGGGAGCCGGCGAAACTCGACCTCGTCCTGGTAGATGGACTGCCCTGATGCTGTGGACGCAAGCTGGCGCTCAACTTCGGCCAGCTGGCGCTCAGCAGCCGGCAGGTCGCCGCTTTGCAGCAACACCCCGACGTATCCGACGCCGAGGACCGGTCGAACGCGGATCACGTCTGCCGGGATGCGCCGCAGCCACTCGCGCACGGGCGCCTCCTGCCGCTGACTCAGCAACGCCGACAGCGACAGCTCGATGAGGTCTGCCGCCCCGCCGAAGTCCTCCGCTGCGAGCGCGTGGCGGATCGCTTCCGGCCGCTCACCGTTCTGCTCGAACCAGGCGCTCGCTCGACGGTGGAGGTCGTGGACGCGGTCGGGCTGCTCATCGATCAGGTGGGCACGCAGCACGTCGGCGAAGAGGTGGTGGTAGCGGTACCAGCGCCGGCGGTCATCGAGATGGACGACGAAGACATTGCCCCGCTCCAGCGCCTCGAGCATCGTTTGACCGCCTTCGTGGCCGGTGACTGCATCGCAGAGCGGGCCGCACAGCCGGTCGAGGATCGCGGTCTGCAGCAGGAATTCGCGGACCGGTGCGGGCTGACGCTGCAGCACCTCCTCGACCAGGTAGTCGACGATGTAGCGGTCATCCCCGGTGAAACCCGCGATAAAGCCGCTGACATCCTCGCGCCCCTGCATCGAAAGCGCGGCGAGCTGGAGAGCGGCGATCCAGCCCTCGGTACGAGCCTCGAGAGCCGCGATGTCGTCTGCAGTCAGCTCGAGCCCCATGACTTCGTTGAGGTAGGCCGCGGCTTCTTCGGGCCGGAATCGCAGGTCGGCAGCGCGCAGCTCTGTGAGCTCACCGCGTGCGCGGAGACGGGCGAGGGGCAGTGCCGGATCGGCCCGGCTGGCGATGACGAGGTGCAGACGTGGCGGCAGGTGCTCGACGAGGAACCCGACGCCGGCCTGGATCTCCGGGTCTTCGATCACGTGGTAGTCGTCGAGCACCAGCAGGACCTCGTTACCGGCGCCACCCAGCTCGTTCAGCAGCGGCGGCAGGATCGCATCGATCGACGGCGGCTGCGGTGACTGCAGCAGAGCCATTGTGGAAGCGCCGGCCTCGGGCGCCACGGTCTGCAGCGCCGCAATGACGTATGTCCAGAAGACCGCCGCGTTGTTGTCGTGCTGGTCGAGCGACAGCCATGCCACCGACCGCGTCTCGGAGGCGGCAGCAAGCCAGTCGGCCAGCAGAGTGGTCTTGCCGAAGCCGGCAGGCGCGGAGACGAGGATAACCTTGGCCTCTGCGCCGCGGTTGAGGCGGTCGATAAGCCGTGACCGCGGCACGAGGCTTCGGCTCCGCCGGGGCAGGTAGAGCTTTGTCTCCAGAAGCGGGGCGGTCATCCGGCACTCCTCATGACCGGAAGTCTACTGCGCCTGAACGCTGTGACTTCAGTCCTACCGGTCGGTTGACACCACTCTTACGATTGTCAGCATCGAGTGGCAGATATCCACCTTCGGAGGAGCTCCCATGGCCTCAGTGACCCGGTCGAGCGGCAAGCCCACGTACGTCGACGCCCAGCGCGGGCTCGTCGACCGCATCATCTTCTCCGACGAGGCGATCTACCAGCAGGAGCTCGAACGGATCTTCGCCCGCTGCTGGAACTTCATGTGCCACGACAGTCAGATCCCGAACCCCGGCGACTTCTTCATGACCTTCATCGGCGAAGACAGGGTCATCGTCGTGCGAGACAACGACATGCAGCCGCAGGTGCTCGTGAACAGCTGCCGTCACCGCGGCAATGCCGTCTGCCGCGCCGAGGAAGGCCATGCGACGAGCTTCATGTGCACCTACCACGGCTGGACCTACGACCTCAAAGGCGCGCTCGTCGGTGTCCCCGGCTTCAAAGAGGTCTACCACGAGGAGCTCGACCGCGAGAACTGGGGCCTGATCAAGGCGGCGAAGGTCGACAGCTACCGCGGCCTGATCTTCGCGACCATGGACCCGGATTCGCCGAGCCTTTTCGACTTCCTCGACGCCGCCGGCCGCCAGGGCATCGACGGGTTCGCCGACCAGGGCGACATGCAGTGCTGGGGCGGCGTCTCGAAGTACTCGATGCCGGCGAACTGGAAGCTGGCGCACGACAACAACTGGGACTTCTACCACGTGATCATCACCCACGCGTCGCCGAAGATGGCGCGGGCGGAGTACGGTGGGCCTCCGCAGAACCCGAACGCCGACCCGAACCCGGTGCGCGCGATCTACCTCTCGGAGTTCGGCCACTGCACGATGGCGGACTCGGCGCGCAGCCTGTTCCCCAACGTCTTCTTCAACAGCTTCGAGATCGAGATGCGCATGCCGAAGGGCCCCGGCGTCACCGAGCTCTGGCGCTTCAGCTTCTACGGCAAAGAGTGGGACGAAGAGAAGACGGCGCGCACCCGGATGCGCCAGAACCACCACCTCGGCGCTGCCGGCTTCTTCGGCATCGAGGACGGCGAGAACTGGATGGACTGCACGCGCGGCACCGAGAGTCTCGTCAACCGCCGCTACCCGTTCAACTACGCGATGAACCTGAACCGGGGCCAGATCGTGCACGAGGAGGGCAAGCCGCCCCGCATCGACGCGAAGATGACGGAGCACACGCAACTCTGGATGTACCGCTGCTGGGACGAATACATGGCGGCGGACAGCTGGGCCGAGTACCGGGCGAATGCGCCGCAAGCGCTTGACGTGCTCTAGCGGCCGGCGAGGGACGACGGCGAAGCAGCAAGCCTGCCGTCTGCCGCCGAGACGGGGCCGTGGCGAAGCAGCAAGGCAGAGGAGAATCTGACGCCCCGGCCTGAACGCCGGGGCTACGCCTGTGCCTCCCTCAACGAAGCCCCCGCCGCCGTAGCCGGGACGTCCCCGTCCCGGCGGCCATCCGCGAGACGGTGACTCTACGAACCGCACCGGTCCAACAGCACGGGCGTCTCGACACGCTAAGGGTTCAAGGTCCGCCTGCTCACGATCGCGTTGGGAGGTGTCGGCGCCCATGAAGGCCGCCGAGACGGGACGTCCCGGCTACGGTCGTTGGACCAGTGCCGGAGATTTGCCGGGCGCAGCCCCGCCGTTCCGGGCGGGGCGTTATGCTCCCCATCATCGTCCCGTCTTTCACGGGCTCTGGCCAGGACGCAGGCCACAAACAGAAAGGCCCGCCGGTGTTACCGACGGACCTTTCGTGATTACGAGCTGGGCTCAGGCGGGCACCGACGCGATGTCGCGACCGAGGAAGAAGCGGTGCTGCTTCATCGCCTCGACGAAGGCATCGCCGAAGCCGCCATCGCCGCCCCTGCCTCCGGCGCCCGCGGTCACGACGCCGCGGTCGTTCCCGAGGGCGGTGCCGTCCGCGAGCTGGATGTCGCCGAGGTTCGCAGCCTGGAAAAGCTGGACGCCCTCGCCGGTCGCGCCGATCGGTTTGCCGTGCTTGAACGCCTCCTGGACGAAGTGCAGCGCGTCGCCGTTCGCCACGAGTGTCTGTGCCGCAGCAGCGCCGCCCGGCACGTAGACCGCATCGAACAGGACCGAGGCGCCGGTCTTCAGGCTCTTGAGCGGCGTCACCGCGACGCCCTTCGCGTCGGTGACCGGCGACATCGTCGGGCCGATCGGCACCGCGAGGGCGCCTTCGGCCGTGAGCTTCTGCGTGAGGCGGTTGAGCTGGTCGCCGTCGAAGCCGTCGGCAAGCAGCACCGCGACCTGCCGGGTCTTGATCGAGTCGTGCGCTGTGTTCTCGACGCTCACCTCAGGCGCTGAGTACGCGGGCTCGGTGGTCTCGTCTTCGGCCGGGGGCGTCACGCCGATGCCCTTCGCGACTTCAACCGCCATCGCGTGGTCGACCTTGTTGAAGTTCGCCACGACGCGCTCGCGGACCTCCATCACCTCGCACATGCCGAGCTCGAACTGGGCGGCGGCAATCAGGTGCTGCTTTTCGGCCTCGCTCTGCCCGCGGTAGAACATCGCCGCTTGCGAGTAGTGGTCGAGGAAGCTGCCCCCGCGCCGCCGTACCTTCTCCGCATCGAGGTGCTGCGGGTAGGGCACGTAGCCCTGCTCCGGCGGTGCCACGTCGGGGTTGCGGCCACCGATCGAGTTCGGGAAGTACGAAGCTTTACCGGCGTGGATGATGTGCTGGTGGAAGCCGTCGCGATGGTTCGTGTTCACCTTCGCGATCGGCGCGTTGATCGGGATGTGGGTGAAGTTCGGCCCGCCGAGGCGCAGCAGCTGCGTGTCGAGGTACGAGAAGAGGCGTCCCTGCAGCAGCGGGTCGTTCGAGAAGTCGATCCCGGGGACGATGTTGCCGATGTGAAAGGCGACCTGCTCGGTCTCGGCGAAGTAGTTGTCCGGGTTGCGGTTGAGGACCATGCGGCCGACGCGCTGCAGCGGCACGAGTTCCTCAGGCACGATCTTCGTCGGGTCGAGGAGGTCGAACTCGTACTTGAACTCGTCTTCTTCCGGGATGAGCTGGACGGCAAACTCCCACTCGGGAAAGTTGCCCTGCTCGATGTTGTCCCAGAGGTCGCGGCGCTGGAAGTCGGGGTCTTTGCCGGAGATCTGCTGGCACTCCTCCCAGGCCATCGAGTGGGTGCCGAGGACCGGCCGCCAATGGAACTTCACGAAGGTCGAGCGTCCCTCCGCGTTGATAAGACGGAACGTGTGCACGCCGAAGCCGTCCATCATGCGGAAGTTGCGCGGCAGGGCACGGTCCGATAGCAGCCACATCAGCATGTGCGAGGACTCCGGTGTCAGCGACGCGAAGTCCCAGAACGTGTCGTGCGCCGACGCTGCCTGGGGGATCTCACGGTGCGGCTCCGGCTTCACCGCGTGGATCAGGTCCGGGAACTTGATCGCGTCCTGGATGAAGAACACCGGCATGTTGTTGCCGACGAGGTCGAAGTTGCCCTCCTCGGTGTAGAACTTCGTCGCGAAGCCGCGCACGTCGCGAGGTGTGTCGGTCGAGCCGCGTGAGCCGGCGACGGTCGAGAAGCGCACGAAGACCGGCGTCTGCAAGCTCGGGTCGGTGAGGAAGCGCGCCTTCGTATACGGCGCCAGGGTGTTGTCATAGACCTGGAAGAAGCCGTGAGCGCCGGCGCCGCGGGCGTGCACGACGCGCTCGGGGATGCGCTCGTGGTCGAAGTGGGTGATCTTCTCGCGGAAGTGGAAGTCCTCGAGCAGGGTCGGGCCGCGTTCGCCAACCTTGATCGAGTCATCGGTGTGAGTGATCTGGACGCCCTGGTCGCTGGTCAGCGTGCCCGGCGCGTTGGCGTCAACGCGAGCTTCGTCGAGGTTGGGGTTCGCTGTGTTCGTGGGTTCAACCGGCTTCGGCTGTCTGCCGTTTCGGGGTCGAGGAGTTGAGGGCAATGTCGTCGCCTTTCGAGATGAGAATGAGGGGGATGTACTCCGAGCATCGCCTGCCGAAACGGCTGTAATCTACGGCTTCGAGTCGTCCCTGACATCTCTGAAGGAGACCGAAATCGAACCCGCCCGAAGCCCTCGGAAATGTAACGGTGAGGACCCGGGGGGCGACGGTGACGAATCCCACGTGACCTGTGCACGGTGGAAGCATCGCTGTGCTACCATCCGGCCACTGTTCAAGGTTTCATGATTTGGGCTATTGGGGGCACGAATGGGCGGCGTCTTCGAGGGTCTCACCGTCATCGAGCTGGCGGACCGGCGCAATCAGTGGGCCGGCAAGCTGCTCTCCGATGGCGGCGCCCGGGTTATCCAGGTCGAACCGGTCGGCGGCGGCGACGGGCGCTGGTGCGGGCCGTTCGTCGATGACAAGCCTGACGCCGACCGCTGCATCGACTACTGGTGGTACAACACGGGCAAGCAGAGCCTCACGCTCGACGTCACCCGTCTGCCGGGCCAGGAGCTTCTGCGCCGCCTTATCCTCAGCGCGGACGTCTTCCTCGAAAGCACGCGACCGGGCAGTCTGGCCGCGTACGGGCTCGACTACGACTCGCTGCAGGACGCGAACCCGGGCTTGATCTACTGCTCCGTCACCGACTTCGGCCAGGACGGACCATGGGTCGGGCTCGCGATGAACGACCACGCCCACCTCGCGCTCGGTGGCCAGATGGCGAGCTCCGGGTACTCCGACCCGACCGCGACGCCGATCGGTGGTCACGGGCACCAGGCCTGGCACCTCGGCTGCGTTTTCGCCGTCCACGGCATCGCGATGACCCTCTTCGACCGCATGACCAGCGGCCTCGGCCAGTTCATCGACGTCTCGATCCACGACTGCTGCGCCATGTGCACCGAGGGCGCCGTGCCGCAATACATGTACGACGGCAACACGCTCTACCGCCAGACCGGCATGCACGCCGCGGCACGCCGACAGCCCGACCTCGAGCTGCCGACCGCCGACGGCAAGTACGTCATGGCGAGCACCGCGGTCTTCGGCAACCACTCCTGGGCGAACCTCGTGAAGTGGATGGAGGAGAAAGGCGTCGCCGGTGACCTCACCGACCCGAAGTACCGCGACGAGACGATCCGGGCACGCGAGTACGGGCAGGGCACGGCAATTCGCGACGGCATCCGCCGCCTCGTCAGCGTCTGCGACGCCGAAGAGGCCTTCCACCGCGCACAGTCGATGGGCATCACCTGGACCGTGATCCACGCGCCGGAGGAGAACTACGAGCTCTCCCACTTCGCCCAGCGCAACTACTGGCGCGACGTCGAGCAACCCGAGATCGGCAGGACGGTGCGCTTCCCGCGCGGCCCCTATCTCTCCGACGAGCTGCAGATCGAGCCCCGCTCCCGGGCGCCGCACCTCGGCGAGCACACGCGACTGATCCTGGCTGACGACCTCGGCCTCAACGCGGCGCAGATCGACGCGCTTGCCGCCTCGGGGGTGATCCGATGACCTCCTACGCCGGGCTCCCGACGGGCATCCTCAACGGCGTCCGCATCCTCGACTTCACCTGGAAGACGGTGGGCCCGTGGAAGGCGCGCCTGCTCACCCACTTCGGCGCGGAGGTGATCCACGTCGAGCGCGCCGACTCCTGGGATGACCACCGCTACACCCGCAACCGCAGCCCGATCATCGAGGGCCCGGCGAAGGAGTTTCAGTCGACGAGCGGCGGCTCCTTCCGCGGCGCCCTGCCCTCCGAGGACACCGGTGCCTACTTTGCGACGCCGTACTTCAGCACCCTGCACAACGGAAAGCTGGCGGTGAGCCTGAACACGCGCCACCCCGAAGGCCTCGAGATGGTCGAGAAGCTGATCGCGGTGTCGGATGGTCTCGTTGAAAACTTCAGCGCCGAGGTCCTGCCTAGCTGGGGCCTGAGCTGGGAACGCATCCACGAGATCAACCCGAAGCTGGTCTACGTCAGCACCTCCGGCTTCGGCCACTCCGGCGAGTGGAAGGGGTACCGCACCTACGGTCCTACGGCGGCAGCGCAGGCGGGGCTCTCGCTCACGTCCGGGCTGCCGGGCATGCCGCCGGCGGGCTGGGGCTACTCCCACCTCGACGTGATGGGCGGGTGGATGGGCGGCCTCGCCCTGATGCTGGGCCTGCTGGAGGCAAAGAAGACCGGCAAGGGCATGTACATCGACAATGCCGTCACCGAAGGCGCGATGTCGCTGCTCGGTACCTTCATGCTCGACTACCAGGTCAACGGCCGCAGCACGCGACGGCCCGACTTCCCGCCCG